>JAITCV010000128.1 GCA_031282905.1 Azoarcus sp.
CTCCGGCTTGCCCTTGTCTTTCGCCTTGATCTTGAACAGGTCGCTCGGCTTGGCGCTGTCCAGCCCCGCGCGCTGCATGATTCGCTCCGCCGTCGTGGTTTCGCCCTTGAACGACCACAACGACTCGAACACCTTGGCCTGACCTCGGTGAGCCGGATCGGCGCGCTGGTGATGTCCAGCGCATGCTGCACTCCTTCGTCAAGAAGAAGAATGGGCGGCAGTACCCGATCACGGCCACCAATCGCGGGGCGCTCACCGAGCGATGGGTGGTGCGCATGACCAACAGCACTTCGTTCGAGGTGATCGGCGAGAACGTGGGCGTGATCGCCACCGGCAACACCAGCGCCGATTGCGCCCCCAACAACCCGGCGACCGGCGTGCCGTACTTCCGTCTGCCTGCGCTCGGCTGGGGCAACGGCTGGGCCACAGGCAACGTGCTGCGCTTCAACACCATCGGCAGCCAGTGCCAGCGTGATCGGCTCCGGGATGAAACCCAGTGGTGGCTGACTCATGAGACGTGGCCTCCACCCCAGATGCGCTCGGCCAGTTGCTTGGGCAGGGTGTCCAGCCCTTCGGCGCGCAGCAGGTTGGAGAAATGTTCGTCGGCCAGCAACTGGCGCAGCGCCTTGATCACGAACAGCAGGCGCTGCTGTGCGAATTCGGCCTTCTTGACCATCAGCTTCTGCCGCTCCACCTCGTGCTGGTAGTTGCGCACCAGGCTGGAGGTGGTCACGGCAGCGCCCTTGCGTGCTGGCCGGTGCGCCAGCGTTTTACCAAGGGCTCTGCGCCGCTGGAGCACGCGCCGCGCCTGCATCAACTGCCCGCCGCGCAACTGGCCGCTTTCGTAGGCCTCCTGCAAGGCGGTCTGGACGGATTCCTCATCGCTCGCGCCCGCGATGGTGATGGCGACGTTGAGCGGAACCCTTCCGGCCTCGACGGCGGCCAGCAGGCGTTCCTCGCCCTTCTCGAAGAGCAGCAGGATGCCCTTGATGTAGTCGAGGCTCAGGCCCGTCTTCTGCGCGATGACGCGCTTGTCGTAGCCTTGTTCACTCAACTGCTGGATGCTCATCAGCAGTTCCAGCGCACTGTATTTGCGGCGGGCGATGTTCTCGGTCAGGCTCATGATGAAGGCGTCCTCGTCGTTGACCGCGACGACCAGCGCTGGAATCTCCTTCTCACCGAGCGACTTGAACGCCTTGAGCCGGCCTTCGCCGCAGATCAGCAGGTAGCGTTTGCCATCCTCCAGATCGTCGCGCGGCGTGACCGTGACCGGCTTCTTCAGGCCGATCTTCTTGATGTTGCCGACGATCTCCTCGAACACGCGGCCATTGCGGTCGCGCGGGTTGAGCACGACGATCTGATCGACCGGGATCATCTGCAACGCGGTGGGGTGATGTGGCCTGGTCATGCTGCCCTCCGAATGCGGCTGCGCTCGGCCATGCCATAGAGGCCATCCAGGGTGTCGAAGCGGTAGCTTTCGAGTTCCAGGCCGTGCCATTGGCGTACTGGTAGATCGAGCCGTTGGATTCCTGATCCAGAAAGTAGCTGCTGCTGTCGCCGAGGGTCTTGTAGAACACCAGCCCGCGACTGACGTGCATCACGAAGCCCATCAGCACGAACTCGCCGGACAAGGACAGCGACGTCGCCAGCGGCCAGGGCTTGTCCTGCCCGAACAGCCCGACCAGTGGAAATGATCCTGCAGTTGCCCACCCGAGAAATGCAGCGCGTCCCACGCCGCCACCGGCGTCAAAGACGCCACGCTGTCCCACCACGCCATGGCTTACCTCCACGGCCCGGTGATGTCGAACGCGATCTGCGCGCCCTCGGTTTCCGAGCTGTACTGTGTCCTGACCAGCAGGAACTTTTTGCCCGCCTGACCGACCACGTTGTCGACGATGGTCTGATCCGAGTACGGGCGATCCTGCGGCATCCACAGCATTCCGGGCATCAGGCCCCGCATGTGGCCCGACTCCTCGCGCACGTAGGTCGGCAGCAACCACAGGCTGAAGTCCGGGCCGTTCGGAAATGGCATCGGCCCGCGTCCGCAGACTTGGCTGGAGTTGTTGGTGTTGAGGGACGTCAGCCCGAAGCGCACCGGGTTGCCGAGCTGGGTGTGATTGCGCAAGAGCACCTTGCCGGTCTTCGACGATGCCCACGTTCGCCCATTTGGCCCACGTCGTCGTGTAGCCGGGCGTCTTGAGGCTGTCGTCGATCAGTGGCGCGGGTTCCTATCCATCGGTTGTTATTGACATCTACCGATGTTATGGAACAATATGCCGGATCATGGACACGACCGCCGACAAGCTGCTGGAGCTGGTGCGCACGCAAGGGCTGCTGCGCCCGCACGATCTGGCCCCGCTGGGCATCCCACGGGTGGCCCTGACGCGGGCAGTGCGGCGCGGGCAACTGGAGCGCGTCGGGCGCGGCCTGTACGGCCTCACGGTGCGTCCGGTGTCGGCCCACGGCACACTGGCCGAGGTCGCCCGGCGCGTGCCCAAGGGCGTCGTGTGCCTGCTGTCGGCGCTGCGGTTTCATGACCTGACGACGCAGGCCCCGTTCGAGGTCTGGCTGGCGATCGACAACAAGGCCGCTACCCCGAAGCTGGACTACCCGCCGCTGCGCCTCGTGCGCTTCTCCGGCGTGGCGCTGACCGAAGGCGTCGAGGAACACGCCGTCGATGGCGTCACCATCCGCGTCACGGGCGTTGCCAAGACGGTCGCCGACTGCTTCAAATACCGCAACAAGATCGGCCTCGACGTGGCGCTGGAGGCGCTCCGTGAGGCATGGAATGAAAAACGCATGACCAGCGACGAGATCTGGCACTACGCCAAGATCGACCGCGTGGCCAACGTGATGCGTCCCTATCTGGAGAGTCTGGCATGACCGAACCCGACAAGAGCGGGCGCAACATCGCCGCGTCGGTTCGCGCCCGGCTGCTCAACAAGGCCCGCGCCGAAAAGCTCGACTTCAACCTGCTGCTCACCCGCTACGCACTGGAGCGGATGCTGTACCGCCTGAGCATTTCCGAGCAGCGCGGGCAGTTCCTGCTCAAGGGCGCACTGCTGTTCGATATCTGGTTCGACGTGCCGTATCGCCCGACGCACGACGCCGACCTGCTGGGCTTCGGCTCCACCGAAATCCCGCATCTGGAAAAGCTGTTCCGCGAGGTCAGCCAGATCGCAGTCGAGGATGGCATCGCGTTTCAGGCCGACACGGTGAAGGCCGCTGAAATCCGCAAGGAGGCCAACTACGCGGGCGTCCGGGTGACAATGATCGGCCTGCTCGATGGCGCGCGCTGCCCGGTGCAGATCGACATCGGCTTCGGCGATGCCGTCACGCCCGCGCCGGAGAACGTGCAGTACCCGGTCATCCTTGATGGAATGCCGCAGCCGCAATTGCGGGTCTATCCGCGCTACACGGTCGTCGCCGAAAAGCTCGAAGCGATGGTCAAGCTCGGCATCCTCAACAGCCGGATGAAGGACTACTTCGACCTGTGGGTGCTATCCCGGCATTCCGACTTCGATGGCGCGGTGCTGGCGCAGGCGATCCGCGCCACGTTCGAGCGCCGGGGCACGGGCATCCCGCTGGGCCTGCCGTTCGGCCTCACCGACGAGTTCGCCCAGCACGAGCAGAAGAACATGCAGTGGGCGGGCTTCCTGCGCAAGAACGCCTTGGAACCGATGACGCTGGCGGCGGTGATCGAGGCGTTGCGCGAATTCCTGCTGCCCATGCTGACGGCGCTCGCGGCGGGCGATAGCTTCGACCGGCAGTGGCGGGCGGGCACGGGCTGGGACGGGATCAAGTGAACGGCCAGTTCGATTCGAGTTTTGGGATCGAACCGCAGACCATCGAGGGGCGAAACGACTGTTCCGTTTCTTCGTCCAATGCGATGATTTGCCGAGAAAACGGAACATAGCTGACCGGCTGTGCGGCCATTTCGACGTCCATTTACACCCATTTCCCGGTGTCGGGCTGCACCCTGCGGTGCGTTGGCGACCACGCATCCCGCCCGGAGTAGATCGGCGTGGATGCTGAGGTCAGGCGGGCAGCGATGCCAAGGCCTGCTGCAACGATCTCACGAGGCCCATCGCGTGGTTTCAGCACAATGCGAACATCAGCGGTTCACGGACATGTCCCTGCCCAGCGCGCTGATGCCCACCGCTATGGGGACGTTTCGGCATGGTTGCAGATAACGGGTTCAAGGTGGCGGTAGAATCCACCACCACTCATTGACGCCCAACCGTTCTCGGTTGGGCGTTTTCCTTTGCGGAATGCGGCGATTGGCGGCCCCATTCACCGCACGCGGCGCGGAGAATGTCTTGCTCTTGCGGCGAATCCGGGGTTTAATCTCCGCATGGATAGCGGAGAAAAACTCTACCTCTGGCAGGCCGACGACTGGCCGAAATGGCGCCATGACTTGTCGGCGCTCACTGGGCCTTTGACCGAAGTCAGTCGCGCCCAAGGCGTGTTGCTGGGGCGACTGACCGACGTGGGCATGGCGCTGCGCGATCAGGCCAGCCTTGCCGCGCTGACCGAGGACGTCGTCAAGACCAGCGCGATCGAGGGCGAGGTGCTGAACGTCGAATCCGTGCGCTCGTCCATCGCCCGGCGTCTGGGCGTGGACATCGGCGCAGTCGCGCCGGTGGATCGGCACGTCGAAGGCGTCGTGGAGATGGTGCTGGACGCCACCTCGAGCGCATCTTCCCCGCTGACCGCCGAGCGGCTGTTCGGCTGGCACGCGGCGCTGTTCCCGACCGGGTATTCGGGCATGAGCAGAATCTCCATCGGCCAGTGGCGCAACGACAGCGACGGGCCGATGCAGGTCGTGTCGGGCCCGGTGGGTCTGCGCAAGGTTCACTACCAGGCACCACCGGCCGAAGTGCTGCCTGTTGAAACCGCGAAGTTCCTGTCGTGGGCGAACGAGGAAACCGGCGAACCGGCGCTCGTGAAGGCGGGCCTTGCGCACCTGTGGTTCGTGACCTTGCACCCGTTCGACGACGGCAACGGACGCATCGCGCGCGCCGTGGGCGACCTGTTCCTCGCCCGCGCCGATGGCAGCCCGCAACGCTTCTACAGCCTGTCGGCGCAAATCCAGCGTGACCGCAAGGACTACTACGACGTGCTGGAACGCACGCAGAAAGCTACGCTCGAGGTGACCGGCTGGTTGTCGTGGTTCCTCGCCGCGCTGGGCCGCGCCATCACGAGCGCGCAAGGCACGGTGGACGCCGTGCTGGTCAAGGCGCGCTTCTGGCAACGCTGGGCAGGAACACCGTTGAACGAACGGCAGGTGAAACTGCTGAACCGCCTTCTCGACGGCTTCGAGGGCAAGCTCACCAGCAGCAAGTGGGCCGCCATCGCCAAGTGCTCGCCCGACACCGCACTGCGCGACATCACGCAGTTGCTGGAACAGGGCGTCTTGAAGAGGTCGCCCGGTGGCGGGCGCAGCACCGGCTACGAGCTGAAGGGCCAGTAGGCCGGTGGCGCGGATGCGGCGGTCAGACGGGCAGCGATGCCAAGGCGCTGCTCGCCCGGATCGATTTTTGCGTGGATGCCTCCGCGTCTTGCGACCAGCGTTTGGCCCATGCCATGACTTCCTCGTAGTCGAATCGCAGACGCCGCACACGGCATCGCATCGAGTCGTCGGATACCAAGATGATTTTTCTCGCCCGTCGCAATGGGGAATTGGCGGTGTTTCTCGTTTCTTTCGCGTCAATACCGCATCCATGCTTTTTGTGGCCAAGTCCTTTGGCGTGACGTGGCACGATTTTGCAATTTCCAATTGTGCTCTGACAGGGGGCCCGCATTTTCATCCAGACAGAGCGGTATGTTCGCTCTGGTTATTTTATTTGCAGGGCTATCTTGATTGGGCAATTGCTCTATCGAATCACAATTGGCGAAAACGCCCGCGCGTCATCTACGCCATGATGTTTGGCCTTCAAGGCGATTTGCTTGGCCACGTTCCCGAACCGCCGCGCACGGGAGGGATTACCCTGATGAAATATACGCTGCGAGTGATGGCGCCGCCGATTCCGGCGTGGCCCTTTCAGCGGCGCTTGCCCTCCGAAACTCTCGTGATGCTATTGCTGTGGAAGATCTTCGCCCTGCCGAGGTTTCGTCTGATCTGGTTGGTTTGCCGACTTCGCATGATCAGCATGGCTTCGCGCTCGGTGCCGATGCGAAATTCGTCGTGCAATTCGACGGTTGCGGTTTTCCGATCCGGCGAGATGCTTATCGACTCGATCGTGTATTCATAATTGATATGAAGGCTTATTCCCGCCAGGAGTTGTGCCTGTTCTTTCATCTGTTGAATGACGGCAAGCGAGTCGCAGGCTTCTTTCTTGCCGAATTGCTGGAATGCGGAAGGTATGGTGGGCCTGGAAGGCATCCAGAATTTGGAATTGCCGTGCATGTCATCGTCAATCAATTTGCAGTAGGCTTCACTGTCGTTGTTGATGAGGGCATCTGCCGCCTGGCGGTAGAAATCCCGCACGATGTCTTCATCCAATCTCTTGCCGCCGACAGCGGCAAACCAAATGCCATAGCCTGCGAAAATCAGGAATATGATCTTTTTCATGTGTCCTCCAGATATGCGGTCGCCAAAATACGAGCGCGCCAGTATAGAAAGCGGAAAATGGCGCGTCAATCGGAAATTTTCGGCAGCACATCGAAAATTCAGCAGCGCGCAAGCGGGAAATCAGGGAAATTCAAACCAGAATGGATTGATTGACAATGGCCATGAGATATCCACTGTCATTGCGGGACAGGTAGGGTCTGTTGGCAATCGCGCCACTGGCGGTCAGCGGCGCGGCAGTGGCATCCGGCACCATCTCGACCATGCCTTCGACGTACCGATCCACCGGCGCGACCGCGCCGATGTCCACGCCCAGACGACGGGCGATGGACGAACGCACGGACTCGACGTCGAGGCCCGGTTTGCCGGGCTTGCCTGGAAACATCCTTCACCAGGATAATCCGGGCACGGAGGGGATACATTCCTTCGCTCCGCACATCCCCCGTGGGAAATGGATTTGAAACATGACTGGAAAAATCATGCGATTTTCTCGATTCTCTCTTTTTGGGCTTGCTGTCATCGCTATTCTGGCCATTTTTACTGCGTTTCCGATGCCGGGCAACGCGGAACCGCCCCACGCCAGCAAACCGCCGGTGAATACGCCGCCCAAAACCGCGCCGAGCTACCGTGAAATCACCTGGGACGATTTGCTGCCCAAGGACTGGGATCCTCTGGCAGCTTTCAAGGACATGGACTTTTCCCAGATCCGGGATGACGACCCCAGGGCCATCGCGGCATTGCAGAAGCTGAAAACCGCTTGGGACGACGCGCCCATCGAAACCTCGCTTGATGGACAGCGCATTCGCCTGGCCGGTTTTGTCATCCCGCTCGACAGCGAGGAGCAGAACGTTTCCGAAGCCCTGCTGCTGCCTTATTTTGGCGCATGCATCCATAGCCCGCCGCCGCCCGCCAATCAGATCATTCATGTCGTTTTCGCCAAACCCGCCGCGAAGATGCGGATGATGGATGCTTTCTGGATCAGCGGCAAATTGACCGCGCAACGTGGCGACAGTGGCTTGGGCGTCCATGGCTATCTCCTGTCGGCGGAGCGGGTCGAGCTTTATGAAGCGCCCCCCGAATGAAAGGCAAGGCAATCGCATTCAAGAAACAAGTCCGTGGCTTTTCCAGACGGTCTTTCAAGGCGTCGTCATTCCCGGAAACTCGTGCCGCCGACGGCGCGTTATTGGCCGGTGGAACATCCACTGTAATGTTCTACGCTGATTGGAACTTATGAATCCAACCATGAAAATGCCTGGAAACACGGCAACGGCGCGGATTTGATGGGGCGACGCATGCGTCGCCCCTACAAAAGTTCTATCAAGAATGCAGCACTACCTGAAATTGCGCCCGCCGAGCAAGGAAAATTGCGCCCAGAAAATCGGGTTGGCAAACGGGCGCGGGCGCTCGTCCGGGGCGATCTTGCACCATTCCAGGGTAGGCGTGGCCGCCGCAGTGACTTTTGCATCGTGTTGACTGTCGACCCATGCGCGCAAGCCCGTGTCATCGAGTTCGCGCAGCCACGTCATGGCCTTGGTCAGGGCGGCATGTGGTCCGTCATGAGGCAAGGCGGCATGGAAGGCATCGTAGAACAGCGCCGAGGCCCGCGCGTCCGATGCCCACAGCGGCCCCACCACACAAGGCGCGCCGCGCGCGCGCAGCAGCGGCCCGATGCCGACCGGGGCCAGCAATGGCTCGCTGACTGTTTCGCT
>JAITCV010000176.1 GCA_031282905.1 Azoarcus sp.
AGGTTGCCGTAGTTGAAGGTGGCCGGTTGATGGCTTTCGCGCTGGCTGTAGGTCAGGGTCAGGGGGACGTCCGGCCCCAGGGTCGGACGGTAGGACAGCGGGGTGTCGGTGAGCGCGAGGCTGGCGATGCGCGATTGCACCGCTACGCGCATCATGCCGCTGGTGCTCGTGCCTTGGCCGCCCGCGCTCGCGTCGCCGCCGTCGCAGCCGCAGCCGGGTTCTTCGCCCGGCAGGTTGCAGGCGACGGCGTTGCCGTCCGCTTCGCCCGCGCCGTTGCCTTCGCCTTGCGTACCGCCGCTGCCGCCTTGGGCCAGAGAATTTCCGCCGTTGCCGCCCGTGCCGATGCCGCCGCCACCCGCGCCGCTGCCGCCTGTGCCAATGCCGCCCGTCCCGCCCGCGCCGCTGCTCCCCGCGCCGCTGCCCACGCTCCCCGTGGCCTTGCCGCCGCCCCCACCGCTACCCATGCCGTCGCCATCGAGCGAGGCGGCCTTGAAGTCGCTTTGCATGCGCACCGTGGCATGGGCCACCAGCGGCACTCGCCAGCCCAGATCCGCCGTGTTGCCCGCCGGCCCGCCTTCGAAGAGCACGTTGGTCAGGTTGGCGTTCATCAGCGGCGTGAAGAAGTAGCGCGTCAGCGGCATCTTCAGTTCATATAGATACGTTACCTTGATCTTCA
Organism: Azoarcus sp.; assembly: GCA_031282905.1. Taxonomy (GTDB): domain Bacteria; phylum Pseudomonadota; class Gammaproteobacteria; order Burkholderiales; family Rhodocyclaceae; genus WRNU01. Next base: position 677 of record JAITCV010000176.1, read on the forward strand.
GCAGGTTGGCGTCTTGCACGTTGACGTCATCGAGGAGCCGCGTGTCCCGGTAGCTCAGGTTGTCATTGGGGATGACCTGTTCCTTCGTCGAGGAATCCGATCCGCCAACGTAGCTGCGCATCACCCCGAAGTTCTCGACCATCTGACGCGTCGGCGACAGAATGTCGATCTTCAGGCCCGCATGCGGCATCAGCGTGGCGGGCAGGCCGTTGAGCGTGGGGCCGCCGGGGAGTTTGAGCGTGCTTGTCGTGCCTTCCGGGTGGGGCAGCCCGGTGTCGAGCCGCGATTGAACCGCGCCCGCGGCCACCCCCGACGGGCTGGCTTCTTTCGCGTAGAGCGGCGTCAACGCGAGCGAGGCGGCTTGCTTCATCTCGCCCAGGTCCCCGTGGTGGATCGCCCCGCTTCGCGCCGCCGCCAGCGCCGCCATGTCCAGCACCGATTTGGCTTGGTACATCAGCGCCAGTTCGGCCATGATGAAGATCAGCAGCACGAACATCGGCAAGGCTATCAGCAGCTCCACCATCGAGGCCCCGCGCGCGAACAGGGAGGTTTCGAGGGCGAGACGCCCTCGCTCCCTGCCCATCGAGGCGCCGTGCGCGCGCGGAAAACCGGGTTTCATGCCTGTGCCTGAATGGGGACGAGGAGGAAAAAAATCCATGACCGTTTCCTCAGAACGCGCCGGAACCGGCTACTTTTTGCCACAGGAAGTAGCCCAGGAAGGCGAAGGTGCAGGGAAAAATGAACACCACCAGCGGCGCGAGCATCTTCACCGGCGCTTCGAACGCCTTTTTTTCCGCTGCCAGGAAGCGTTCCGTGCGCCGTTGCGCGGCTTGTTCGCGCAAGACCGGGCCGAGCGAGGCGCCGACTTTTTCCGCCTGGATCATGGCCGCGACCATCACGGTGACTTCCTTGATGTCGACGCGCGCCTGCATGCGCGTCAGCGCCTCCGCGCGCGGCACCCCCGCCGAGATGTCGCGCATCACCCGTGCAAATTCCATGTGCAAGGCTCCGCGCGGCGTCTTGGCCAGCGTCAGGCGGATCGAGCCGCCCAGGTTCTGCCCGGATTCCAGCCCCAGGGTCAGAAAGTCCAGCATGGTGGGGAGCTCCTTGCACACCGAGCGCACGTAGGTCTTGCGGATGTCCCCCAGCCACATGTCCGGCATGAAAAAACCCAGAGTCGTCGCCGCCAGCAGCCAGATGAGGTCGAGCCGCTTGAGCATCCAGGCGACCAGGAGATAGGCCAGCATCGCCAGCATCGCGGTCACGATCTTGAGCGCCACGAACTGGCCGGTTTCGAGGAGATGGATGACGCCGCCGGCGAGCAGGCGCTTCTCCACCCCTTCGCGCAGTGTATACGGAACAAATATCGCGATGCGTTTGTCCGCCCAGCGCACCACCGGCCAGATCACCCGCATGAAGGGCGGCAGCGGGTCCTTGTATTCCCGGTCTTCTTCGCTGAGTTCGTCGAGTTCTTCCCCGGTCAGCCAGAAAACGAGCAGGATGGCCCCGCCCAGAAGGCCGCAAATGAGCCAGATCATATGTCGATGTCCATGATTTTCTTGATGATCCTGTATCCCACGGCAATCCAGAAGCAGACCCCGAGAAACACCGCCCAACCCGCCACCGAATGGAACATCGGCGCCATCGCCACCGGGTCGAGCTGGAACAGCGCGTAGAGCAGGAAAAACGGCAGCGCCGCCATGGCCATGGCCTGCATCCGGCCCTGCGCGGTGAGCGCGAGAATCTTCTTTTCCATGTTCTGGCGGTCGCGCACCGCGCGCGAGAGCTTTTCCATCGATTCCGAGAGGTTGCCCCCGCTCTCGCGGGCAATCTTGATCGCCGCCGCCACCATGATCATTTCTTCCGATTTCACCCGCGCGGCGAGGTGATCGAGCGCCAGATCCAGGTCGATTCCCAGGCGCACTTCGCGCAGCATCATGTCCAGTTCCAGCTTGATCGGCGCCGGACCGTCGCGGGCGACCGATTCCAGCGCCGTCATCAGCGCCGCGCCCGCGCTCATCGCGCCGGCGGCCATCACCAGCATGTCCGGCACCTGGCTGTCGATCAGGGCGATGCGCTTGTTGTAGAGATACGTGTAGATCTTGTTGGGGATGATGATCAGCCCCGCCAGGGTCAGGAAACACATCAGCGGGTGCGCGGTGACGATCCAGACGATCAGGGCGGCCGTCACCGCCCCGATGACGGTGAGCACCTTGCGGCCGGGGAGCATCTGCACCAGCGCAAGCTTCGGCCCCGTTTGCGGCGTGTCCGCGGCGGGCGAGCCGATGCCCGCAAGAACGACATAGGCCGCGCACCCGAAAATCAGCGCCACAACGGCAATGATGAGGTAGTCAGACATGGGCGGGCGTCCCGAAGATTTCCAGCGATGGCGTCTGGACGCCCGCTTCGCGCAGTTCTTCCAGAAATTCCGGCACCGCGCCGGTGGCAACGTAGCGGCCTTTTACCTTGCCTTCGGCGGTGTAGCCCTCGCGCTCGAAAACGAAGATGTCCTGCAATTGGATCTTGCCGCTTTCCACGCCGCTGACTTCGGTGATCGCGGTGATCTTGCGGCTGCCGCATTTGAAGCGCGTTTGTTGCACGATGAGGTCGATGGCCGAGGCGATCTGTTCGCGGATCGCCATTACCGGCAAGTCCATGCCCGCCATCAGCACCATGACTTCCAGGCGGCTCAACATGTCGCGCGGCGAGTTGGCGTGCGCCGTGGTGAGCGAGCCGTCGTGCCCGGTGTTCATCGCTTGCAGCATGTCCAGGGCTTCGCCGCCCCGGCATTCACCCACGACGATGCGGTCGGGCCGCATGCGCAGGCAGTTCTTGACCAGATCGCGGATAGGGATCGCGCCCTTGCCTTCGCTGTTGGGCGGACGCGCTTCGAGCGAGACGAGGTTGGGCTGGTGCAGACGCAGTTCCGCCGCGTCTTCCACGGTGACGATGCGGTCTTCTTCCGGGATGAAGTTCGACAGGATGTTCAAGAGCGTCGTCTTGCCCGAACCCGTGCCGCCCGAGATGATGATGTTCTTGGCCTGGCGCACGCAGAAGGAAAGAAACTCCAGCATACGTTCATTGAGCGTGCCGAATTTGAGCAAATCCTCGCCATACAAACGGTATTTTGGAAATTTGCGGATCGTGATGCACGGCCCTTTCAGGGCCAGCGGCGGAATGACCGCGTTGACCCGCGAGCCGTCCTTCAGGCGGGCGTCGACGAGCGGCGAGCTTTCGTCGATCTTGCGCCCGATCGGCGCCACGATGCGCTCAATGGCCGAGATCACCGAACGATCGTTGGTGAAATGCACCGGGCTTTTCGTGAGCCGACCGGCGCGTTCGACGAAAATCTGGTCATGTGAATTCACCATGATTTCGGTCACGGACTCGTCCGCCAGCAAAGGTTCCAGCGGCCCCAGGCCGATCGCTTCGTGCAGCACCTGCTCGGCGAGCAGGTTCCGCTGGATCGTCTCCGGCAGGCCGGTGAGACTTTCCAGCACGATGTCGATCATCATGCGCACGGTCGCTTCGAGTTCCACTTCCGTCATGGTGGTGATGTCGGTGCGGCGAACGTCCATCAACCGGATGAGTTCCGTGTGCGCCCGCACGCGCCATTCGAGATAAACGTCGGCGATTTCGTCCTGTTCCCGGGGGGACAGCGGCTGTTCCTGCGCAACAGCGCGGTGCTCGGGCGCGGGCGCGGGACGCGGGGTTCCTGGATCTGTTTGCTTCGTTGCCGTGCGCACGAGCGGCGCGGGGGACGCGACGCGGGGAGGCGGCGCAACGGCAGGTGTCGCGACGGCGCGGGGATGGCCGCCTTGTTCGTCGTTCAGCGGTCGCGCGGTCTGCGCGCCATTCGCGCCGTCCGCGCCGGGAAGCACATACAGCAAATAGCCACCCAGTTGTATTTCGTCTTTCGGCAGCAGCGGGCCGTATTGCTTGATGCGCACGCCGTTGATGCCCACGCCCAGCAACGCATTCTGGCTGGTGATGCGCGCGCCCTCGGGGGTGAAACGGATTTCGGCATGTTGCCTGCCGATGCCCCAACCCTTGATGACGATGCCGCAGTTCTCGTCCTTGCCGATCGTTACGACATCGTGCTCGAACACCCGTTCGTCCAAACCGCCATCCGGTCTCTTGAGAATGATGCGATGTATGGCCATGGTCTTATCTGTCACTCCCGCTCCAATACGTCCAGGCGCCCGCCGGGCGCAATCCATCCTCATCCTGGGCGAACAGCCGACTCCAGATATCCCCCGCCACGTAAAGCGTCAGCCGCAGAAAATCTTCCACGCCGTCGATGATATAGCATACTTGAATGGCATTGAGCGCGCCGTCGCGGTTGGCGGATTTGCCATCGCATCGAGGCGTCGTGCCTGGCTCATGGCTCCGACGGATGGAATAGCCATTGGCTTGCACGGTATGCAGCAACTTCTGTCCAAAACTGTCGCCGACGATGATCTTCTGCTGGAAGTCCAACAGGTTGTCGGCGGGCGGGTAGGTGTTTACCAATTGCTGGACAGCTTCATCGACCAATTGGCTTTCGAGCTCCGCCCCCAGGCCGACGAAAGCACCGTAAATGTTTTGGGGCATATTGATGAGCTCGACCGCAGGCTCGACTGATTCGACCGGCTCGGAAGATTCGACCACGGATTCAGGGGATTCGGACGTGCTTACGCAGGCCGTGAGGCCCATGCACGCAAGAAGGCAAGCAAGATGACGCTTCATGGTTGCCTCGCAATCATCGCGCTCTCCCGGTAAAAGCCCGCGCCTGCCACCAGCATGGCACGCTCCAGTACCGCATCGACCACGTAACGCGAATCTTCCAGCCGGTAGCGCACGGGGGCCGCATCCACCGCGTCTTGCATGACCAGCAATATCGGGGCATTTTTCACCGGGATGCCCCGCGGCATTTCGATCACGGTTTTCTGTCCATCGCTGTGGACGTTGGCGGGACGCCAGGGCACATCGCCCGTCACCGAATAGACGATGATGGGGCGCGGCAAGGCATCGTCCCGCGCCGTGGGCTGGGCGGAAACCACTTCCGCCTTTGCCGCTTCACCCCCGATCGCATCCAGCGGGCTTTCCTCGACCTTGCCAGCAAGCTCGACTCCGGTGGCAGGTTCTTCTTGCTTGGTTTCCAGCGTCAATTCTTGATCCGGCTGGCTTTCCTCGGCCTTGCCAACGAGCTCGACTCCGGTGGCAGGTTCTTCTTGCTTGGCTTCCAGCGTCAATTCTTGATCCGGCTGGCTTCCCTCGGCCTTGCCAACAAGCTCGACCTGGGTGGCGGGTTCTTCTTGCTTGGTTTCCAGCGTCAATTCTTGATTCGGCTGGCTTTCCTCGGCTTTGCCAACAAGCTCGACCTGGGTGGCGGGCTCCTCTTGCTTGGCTTCCGGCGTCAATTCTTGATTCGGCTGGCTTTCCTCGGCTTTGCCAACGAGCTCGACTCCGGTAGCGGGTTCTTCTTGCTTGGTTTCCAGCGTCAATTCTTGATCCGGTTGGCTTTCCTCGGCCTTGCCAGCAAGCTCGACCTGAGTGGCAGGTTCTTCTTGCTTGGCTTCCAGCGTCAAACCTTGATCCGGCTGGCTTTCCTCGGCTTTGCCAACAAGCTCGATCTGGGCGGCGGGTTCTTCTTGCTTGGTTTCCAGCGTCAATTCTTGATCCGGCTGGCTTTCCTCGGCCTTGCCAGCAAGCTCGACCTGGGTGGCGGGTTCTTCTTGCTTGGCTTCCGGCGTCAAACCTTGATCCGGCTGGCTTTCCTCGGCATTGCCAACAAGCTCGACCTGGGTGGCGGGTTCTTCCTGCTTGGCTTCCGGCGTTGCCGATCCCTGATTGGACGGGTTTTCCTCGGCCTGGTCGGCAGGCTTGGCGTCCAGCGGCGTCAGTCCCTGATCGAGCAGGTTTTCCTCGGTTTCGCCGGTAAGCTGTTCGCTGCGCTTGACGCGCTCCTGAATCGTCTCGCTCTCCGAAGTGACGAAACTGGGGGTAATGATGACGACCAGTTCGCTGCGTCCGCCATCCGTATCGGTGCTCTTGAACAGGTGCCCCAACAGCGGAATGCTGCCAAAAAATGGCACCTTGTCCTCGCTCTTGCCCGCCTCGTAGGAGGCCAGGCCCGACAGCAGCATGGATTTGCCATTGACCAGATCGAGTTCCGATTCCGCCTGCCGCGTCAGCAGGCCGGGCACGCCCATGACGGCCACGGCGTTGTCGATCTGGCTCACTTCGACCGCCACCTTGGCGCGAATATTGCCCAGCCTGTCGCACTGCGGTTCGATCGACAGGCGGACGCCATACTTCTTGAACTCCACGTTCGTCGCCCCCAGTCCGGTTTGTACCGGAATGGGCAGTTCGCCCCCGGAAGTAAAGTCCGCCTTGCCGCCGCAACGCGCGGTCAGGCGTGGCTCTGCCACGACATAGGCATCACCCTGCGAGCGCAGGAGGTTGATCCTGGACGTGATCAGGGTGGCCAGGCTGAACGCCGACCGGAATGGCGGCGTATAGCCGGGCCAATCGACATCGTCGCTGCCCTGGCGGAGATACCAATGTGCCGCGTCGCCCACGATGGCAAGCGAGGGCCCTTGTATGCTCTCCGACCATTTCACCCCCAACTGTTCCAGCGCGGATTTCTTGATTTCCACCAGTTGCGCGTTGACGTGTACGGTGCGCTCTTCCAGCGCCACGTCCCCTTCCGTGATGAGGATGATCTTGTCGCCGAACGCCTGCTGCAGGGCCTTGACCAGATTCACCTGGCCGGGCGTCAAGGTTTCCGCCCGGAGAAATACCCGGTTGCCCACCAGGCTCACATGAACGCCCTTTTCGTTGCCAAACGCCTCCTTGACCTGCGCGTACATCTTGGTCGGACTGTCCGCGGCCACTTCCACGGCATAGGAAACCTCGGAACCGTCGCCGAGCCACAGATGCAGGGTGGAACGCCCCGCGTCGCTGGCGATCAGCAACATCTCGTTATTTTCCAGCGCCGCCACGGCAAGCACCTTGCCATTGCCGACCGCGGTCTTGACGATGGAGGCGGGCAGCTTGATGACTCGCGCCTCGCCCACGTAAAGATGAAAACTGTCCGCTGGATCCAGCGGCGGCTGCGGCGCCATGTACAGTTGCACCGCCGCAGGCGGGGGCGTTGCATGCCTCGCGGCATGCCGGGCGCTCCGTTGCGACGGCGGACTTGCCGCGCCCTGTTGGTGCGCCGTCTGCGCCATCAGCGGCAAGGGAATCGCAACCATGACCAAGCCAGCAGCCAAACCGCGCATGCGTTTCCTGTATTCCATACCCGTGCGTCTTGCGTTGCGTATTTTGGTGTTCATGGTCTCATTGCACTATATGCACGGATGCCCCGCCCGTCATCGGGGAAGACGGCGTCACCGCGGGCGCGACCGTCTTTTCCCCGCTCTGGTTTTCCGCGCCTTCCTTGCGCCGCGCCTCTTCCAAGCGGCGCGCTTCCAGCATTTGCCGCGCGATCTGTTCGGTGTCTCCGCCGACGGCGACACCGTCGGCAAACGACAGCATTTCCGGCCTCAACGCGCCGTCGCCCCTGCCGCCGATGTAGAAAACGATGCCGCCCTTGTCGCCATCGTCCCCCCACAGGTCGGATTCGCGCGTGGGCCGGTAACGGGCATCGTCCTGCTCGGGACGTTTCAACGCGGCCTTGAGTTCACCGTTTTCCTGCGCGATCAAGACCCTGCCGATCTCATCCGGCAACAAATCCAGTGTCAACGTGGAATAGCGCCGGTCGTACTCCCTGCCGTCCAGCCCAGTTTCACGCCGCACGATGTTGCCCGTGGCCTTGACCAGCACGTTCTGCAACAGCGGCCTGACGATCTTCGCATTCTTGGCGGCGACGGCGATGCCCGGAAAGCTTGGTTGATCCTTGCCGACGATGAACAGGTCGATGCGGTCATATGGGCGGATCATGCCCGAGATGGAATTCAGTTCATCCACGGCGATGGTGAGCGCGCGCCGGTTTTCATCGAGCAAATCCGAAAACGACGGATTCGTCCCGCTGGAGAGGTAACCCCACAGCAAGGGACGGCCCAGGGGCAAGGCGATTTTCAGGCTTTGCCCCAGAGCGCGGTCGATGTCCCCGGGCAGCACCGTATCCGGCGGCACCATGTCGGCCTGCATCGGGCGGATGGCGAAATCCTCGATCTTGATCCGCACCCCCGCCGGCAAATCCCGCTTGGGCACGACCACCTGCATCTTCTCGGTTCTATCGCCGTAGCGTGCTTCGAGTTCGGCGGCTTTCCGGTCGAGGTAGACCTTCACCAGCAAGCCGGCCAGCCCAGCCATGCCCAGCGCCACGCCCAGCAGCATCAGGCGGCGTTTTCCAACACTCATGGCCATGCGCTCAATACCCCTTCGACGAACCGATCACGGGATTGCCGATCGCATGAACCTTGGCCGCGTGATTCTTCTTGACGGCATCCACCAACATGTCTACCACCGATTTCTCTTCCGAAAACGGCGTAAACAAAGCCAGGATCAGGATCAGGGCGCAAATGGTGTATTCCACCATCGCCTGGCCCTTTTGCGAAGCGCCCGCGCGCCGGCTTCGTGTTGTCCGCATGTCATTTCTCGCTCATTTCGTTGTAGAGCACGACAGTCATCTGGTCGGGCCTCTTTTGTATATCCACCATTGTATGGCGGTTTTCTTTCGAAAAGGCCAACAGCCGGTGTGTGCCGGGTTTGATCGTCTGGTCCCTGTCGCGCTGCCAGCCCATGCCAATGAAATGCTCGCGCAAATACATGGCATTGCCCTCCACCGACTGGCGGTTTTCCATGATGATGAAACGGTTCGATTTGACGCCGTCGCGGCTATCCTGGTGTTGGATCACCGTGGTGCCCGGCATGCGGGGAATGTCCTTGGCAAGTTTCTCGGGAATTTCCATCTGGAAGATGTCCAGCGACGAGACGAGGACATCCACGGCGGCCTTGCCCTTCGGCTTCATCTCGACATTGACGAGCCGCTTGTCCGGCATCATGGCGCCGATCATCGCCCGCCGCGCCGCGCCCTTTTCCGTGTACTTCCCTTCCTTGGCGTGTTCCACGAAATACTCGCGGTAGAACTTCAAGGCCTCCTCCGCGTCCAGCGTGGTGAACTGCACGATCTGCATCGGCGCGCCGTTGAAGCGCATGTCGCTGGCGATGATTTCCGGCACCACGTTTGGCGGAACGGGCAGGACTTCCGGTTTTTCCGCCTGGCACGGCGAGACGAGGAACAGCCACAGCCACAACCACAGGGCCGGGAAAACCCCCGGATTCATCTTTTGCATACGCCCCCCACCTGCGCCGTTCCCGACGGCAACATGTCCTTGGGCACCACGTCGCCCCGAACGCAGCCCGGGTCGAATTCGGCAAATGGCGACCATTCATCCAATACACTGAAAAATTCGGCCAATCCCTGCAATGCGGACATCGGCACCATCGGTTCCACGACGGCCACCTCATGTTTCACCCCGCCCGCGCTCCATGCGTCCGACACCACCGCCGCCTGCTGCGTGATCGTCAAATCGAGATCCTCGAACACCTTGAGATGCCGGACGGCATTGAGCGGCACCTTGACTTCCGCCACGTACAGCCCTTTATCTTCCAATTCCACTTCCTCCACGCCCAAGCCGCTCATGATGCCGGAGAAACTGTTGTAGAGCGTTGCCATGGTCGAGGTGCCTTCCGGACTTTCCTTCAGCGCCAGGCTGGGGCGCGCGGCCTCGATGTCGATCGCCTTGTCGCCGTTGTGCAGGGAATAAAACGAAGGTATATCCGCGTTGGTTGCCAGCGTATCGACGTTCGACTGGATGACCGCGTCGGGCCTGGCGAAGAAACGCTCGACCATGAGCTTTTCGATCTCGTCCGTCGACTTCACCGCCGCCCCCGACCATACCGTCTTGTCGGGAGCGCGCCACACCGTCCGCTCCCACGCCGCATAGCGCGCCCCGTTGAGCGCCGTGCTGCGCGCCTGTCCATATGCGTGCAGCGACCAGCCGATGATGAATGTCGGAATCAGCACCAGCAGCATCGACAGCACCACTTCCACCAGCGCCTGTCCGCGTTGACATGGGCACGCCGCCCCCCGGCCAGATCGCGCCGAAGAATATCCAGTGTGGGAAAAGACAGGCATGGCGATTTTCTCCTGGGTGTTTGCCGGGTATTCGTCAAAAAGCAAGCTTTTGGCCTGGTTTCAAACCCAAACCGAGGCTATTTTTTTGACGCATCCTTATTTCCGTCCAGCGCCGAATTCATGAAAAACCCGCTGTACCGCCGGGTCGATGCCCAGTTCCGCGCGGCAACCGTCTTCCGCTTCGCGCTGGAGTCTGGAAGCTTCCTTGTAAGCACGACCGTATCGCGTTTTCTCCGCATCGCTCAACTTGGCGTCTTGCTTCATCAGGGCCTGGGTGGCCTCGGACAG
>JAITCV010000233.1 GCA_031282905.1 Azoarcus sp.
GCGGCGGCGAGGCGGGCTTCCTGATCCAGCACGCGCGCGCGCAGCGTCAAGCCAAGGTCCGCGTGTTGATGCAGGGTGTATTGCGGCAAGGCGAAGGGGGCAAGGCAATGGCTGACATCCACGTTGTTGATCCATTGCCCGGCCAAGGTCCGGAAGCGCACGGGCGGGCGGCCATGGAAATCGCGCAGGAGGGGGCCGTCGGCGCTCATCGCCATTTCCGCCCAGTCTCCCGTGCGATAGCGCAGCAACGGCAGGTAGACGTTGAAGCCGCCGGTCAAGGTGATTTCGCCGCGTTCTCCCTGGGCGGCGGGGCGGCCATCGGGCAGCAGGGTTTCGATGTACAGACGGTTTTGCAGCAGCAGATGCCCGCCCATCCAGGGTAGAAAGACCGCGATCGGGCCGATCTCGTTCATCGAGTAGATGTCCAGCACGGGGCAGGCAAAACGGTTTTCCAGTTGAACGCGCAGTCCTTCGGAGAGCGCCATCGAGGTCGATAACAGCGCGCGCGGCCGATGCCGCATGGGCAGGCGGGCGAGTTCGGCAAGCGATAGCGGATCGCCGGTGATCAGCTCCGGCGCAAGGGCGTCGAGATAGCGCGCGCGGTCGTCCGGATCGCGCCAGTCGCCGGGATGCAGGTTGAGCTTGGCGAGTCCCGCTTCGCCCATCAACGGGTTGACCGAGATATAGGTGAAGCAGCGGCGCTGGAAACCGGCCAGTACGACGCTGACATCGCCCTTGCCCGCCTGGAGCCTTATCCCGAAATGCGCCAGGGCGCGGCGATGAAAGGCCAGGTAGCTGGCGGCGACGCGCGGATGCGAGGGCAGTTTGAGCGGATGCCCGGTGGTGGCGCTGGTGGAATATTCGATCAGACGATCCAGCGGCAAGCCGTCCGGCACGAAGCGCGTGATGTCGCGGCTCAGGTCGGCGCGGGAAATAGTCGGGATGTCGGCGAATCTTGCGGGCGCGGAGCCGCGGGCGCGATAGCCGGGGACGCGGCGGTAAACACAGGCGACGAATTCGGCAAGCCAGGCGGGCGCGTCCGCCTGGCCGAGATGGGCGTCCAGGATTTCATCGGTGAAACGGCGCAGGAGCGGCAGATCATCTTCGAGCAGGCGGTGACCGCTACGGTTGCGGTAGATCGGCGCGGCGGGGTGCTCGCGGAGACGGGCGAGCATCGCCCGGCCATCATCGCTCAAGATGGGGAACAGGCGTTCGTCGGGAAGCGTGCCGTCATTTGCCATGCAATCTCGCGTAGGTCATTCACGTGTGTATTTGTCGGCGGCTTCGGCGGCGGCTTTGCGGATCAGCGCTTCGCGGATTTTGCGGGCGCGCTTTTCCGCCTCGCGCGTCGCCGCGACGATGCGGCGGCGTTCGGTGCTGCTCAGGGCTTGCAAACGGTCCTGGGCCTGGGGCTCGGTTTCGCCCGCCGGGCGCAGTTCCAGATCGGAGAGGACGATGCGGACGAATTCTTCCCGGCGCTCGGGATCGAGGATATAGCGCTCCGCTTGGTATTCGTCCGCCAGCGCCCGCACGGTTTCGCCAAGGATGTGGAGCAGTCGCGTCCGCCCGAGACAAGCTTGCAAACGCTCGTCGGCGAGGAACCAGCAGCCGATGGCGCAGAGCGTTTTCCAGTTGGTTGTCGACCATTTGAGCGTATTCAAATCCTCCGCCGAACACGGCTCTCCCATCTCGTGGCTGATGTCGAAGACCAGCGCGTCCAGATGAACGGTGCTCGAATGACCATCGCGGGGCGGATCGAGAAAATCGCGCGGCGTATCGGCCAAACGCCGCAGCAGGGTTTCGAGCGCCGGGCCTTCGTGTTTCATCCGTCTTGCCTTCCGGGAGCCGCGAGTCCGCCACGATGGCGGTAGCTGAAGTCGCAGGCGAAGGCCATGAGCTGTTCCCAATCGGTGATCCGGTGCAAGGCCCAGCCCTGGGTGTGGACGGCTCTGTCGATGATTTTGCTGGAATAAGCAGGCGGAAGATTCAGCGCCAAGGTGCCGCCCGCGCCCGCGCGCGCCAATGCGTGCGCCGCGATATTCCATCCGGAATGCCTTTTCTCATCTTGTGCAAACATGGTGTCGATACCGTCGTCGGAAATCATCAGGATGTGCGTGGCGCGCTTGCGTCCCGGTTCGGCGGCATAAGTTTCGCGCAGGCAATGGATGGGAAACGCGGTTGCGCCGCCAAAGTAGTCCGTCAACACGGCGAGTATTTCCCGAGGATCGGCGATGAAGCCGGGTGTTCGCCGTACTTGCCGCTTGCCGCTCCAGAGCGTGACTTGCACCTTCGCCCCAACGCGCAGCGCCGAAAGCGCGATGATGGCCCCGGCGAGCGCCAGCCAGGAAACTTCACGCCGTGGGTCGGGCATGGAGCCCGAACTGTCGACGTAGATATCCAGGTCGATCGGCGTCATGCTCGCCGCTTCGCCCGGCTGCTCGCCGTACAGACGTTTGACGGTCGTCATGCCGGGGATGACACGTGGCGATTGCAGCACGCTTTGCAGCCAGTCCACCGTGTCGAGCGGATCGCCGCAATCCCACGGTTCGAGCCCTTCGGGCAGGGGTTCTGCGCCGGACGGGGAAAGTTGTCGCGGGTAGGGAATCAGGTACGGCAGCGCGCGCTCATGGTAGTAGCGGATGGCGATGTCGTGTTCGCTCATCTCGATGCCGCTCGCCCGCAGGATTTCTCCGTACTCGAAGGGTTCGCGCGCCTGTCCCCCGGCGCGTTCGCCATGCCGCGCCCCGGCCATATCGAATTCATTGTCATCCTTGCCTTCACTGTCTTCTTCCGCTTCGCCGTCTTCCCCGGTGATCAGCGGATCTTCGGCGGGGTGGATGGCGCCGCCGATTTCACCCGGCTCGATTTCGATGATGCCGTATGGATTGCAGCCGCACCCGGCGGAGGCCATGTCATGCAGCCAGCACAGGCGGCGCGCGCGCCTTTCATCGTCGGCGACGATATAGGACAGCATCAAGGCGGCGAAGCGTCCCGCGCCATCCAGCCAGTCGCGCGCATAGACCCGGATCAGGCGCGCGCCCAGCCAGGCGTCGGCCTCGAAGCGCTCATCCGGCCGCGCCGCGCAGAGGCTGCCCTTTTCCAATTGCCAGAGCCGCTCGTAGATGCGCATCGTGAGATCCCAGGCCCCTGCTTGCGCCGGGGCTTGGTCATCCGCGCGTCCGGTTATTTTTGGGTAGATGTCGGCCATCCGCAGGCCGGACTGGCGTTGCAGGCGGTCGTTGATGAGGAGATCGGTGTAGAGGTTCGCCAGCATCGGGGCGTGGCAGGTCAAGGTGGGCAAAGCCTGGCGCATCCGGGCGAGCAGGCGGAAGTTGTCGGTCGCGTTGGCTGGGGCGAGCACGTGGTGGCCGATTTCATGGGCTAATATTTCCAGTGCATAGTCATCCAGCCCCAATTCGGCAACGGCTTGCAGGTCGATGACCACGCGTTGATCGGCGAAGCGGATCATGGCGAAACTGCCGTCCAGCCCCGCTTCGCGTGCGGCTTGCGTGCGGCCGCACAGCATCGCGGGTTGCAGGCGGGTGTAGCGGCTCCAGATCGCCAGCGCCTTGGGCCAGGCGGCCTGCCATTTTTCCAGAAGCGCGCTGTCCGCCTTCATGACAAGGCCAGCAATCGAATGAAATGGGAATAGGGCGAATGAACCGCCGCCGTGGCCGGGCCGCACACCGCCCGCAAACCCGCGGGCGGCAGATCGAGCGCGCAATGTTCCTCTCCGAGCCGCAATACGTTGCCATCGAGCGAAAGCGCCCCGCTACCCGTGGTTCCGGCGGCGAATTCGTCCAATGATCCGGCGTGCAGTACTGCGCCAAAGGCGTCCGCGCACAGGTACCAATATCGATCCGCGCTGTTGACGACGAAACCTTCCCCATGGACGCGGACTTCCGGCGGGCATGGGAATGGCCCGCCAAAACCGGTGAAGCCGCCGATTGCGTGCGTGGCCCGCAGGCCGCGTTCGGCGGGCCGCTCCGGATCGAACCAGGGATGGTTTTCGAGATGGGTCAGCGTGGCGGCGACGTCCGTTCCGGGCGCGCATGCCAAGGCTTGCGTCGCCAGTTCGGGCGCAAGCCTGCGTGCCACCTCCAGGGCGCTGGTACGGAAATGCGCCACGCCGTGACGCCAGGCCAGGACTTGCCCGAGTTGTTTCAGGCTGGTGAGATCGGCGCATTGGCTGGCAAGGCGGCCCATGTCCTGCGCCCACCGGTTTGTCCGGACGCCGTTGATCGGCAGCAGATAGAGCGCGGCATTGAAGAGTGCGCCCAGCGTCTCACAAGGCTGGCGCAAGGCCAGCGGCAGGCACGCGGGCAGCACATCGCGCCAGAGCGCCTGGATGAACGGATGATCGTGTTTGCCGCGCAGCGCGAGGTTCAGGCCGACATCGAAAGCGGCGAAAAGCAGGCCATCCATCCGTTCCGGGGCGAGCGCTTCCGCCTGGGCGGCAAGCCTGTCCAGCGGGCCGCGCAGCAAGGCTTTGACGATGCCGACGTCGAAACCAGGCTGCATTCGGCAGGCTTCGCTCACCCGCGCGTTGAACTGGCCGCGTCCGGCTTGCAGCACACGCGCCAGTGCGGAGGAAAGTGGTTCGGGGGTCATTCTTTTAGCCTGAAAAGCAAGGCAGTCAAAACCGCCGCGCTTTCTCGTCGACCGTCAGCCAGCTACGGTTCGAGCGGCCGTCTCGCCCTGTTCCAGCCACTCAGGGGCTGACCGGCGCCATGGTGAGGCCAAGGTTTTCCGCCTTGCCGAACATGATGTTCATGTTCTGTACCGCCTGCCCCGCCGCCCCCTTGACCAGATTGTCGATGACCGACAAGATGACCACGGTATCGCCATCCTGCGGGCGGTGCACCGCGATCCGGCAGAGGTTGGAAGCCCGTACCGAGCGTGTTTCCGGATGGCTGCCAGCGGGCAGGACGTCGACGAAATATTCGTCCCGATAACGCGTCTCGAAGAGCGTCTGCAAGTCGACGTCGCGCTTCAGGCGGGCATAAAGGGTGGCGTGGATGCCCCGTACCATCGGGGTCAGGTGGGGCACGAAGGTCAGGCCCACGTCCATGCCTTTCGCCATGCGTACCAGGCCCTGGCGGATTTCCGGCAGGTGACGATGGCCCGCCACGCCGTAAGCCTTGAAACTGTCGGTGACTTCGGAATACAGGTTGCCTGTTTCGGCCTTTTTCCCCGCGCCCGAGACGCCGGATTTGGCATCCGCGATCAGATGATCGAGTTCGATGATCCCTGCTTTGATCAGCGGCAAAAAACCCAGTTGCACCGCGGTCGGGTAACAGCCGGGATTGGCGAGCACCCGCGCGTGCCTGATCTGTTCGCGGTTGATTTCCGGCAGGCCATATACCGCTTCGGCCACCAGTTCAGGTGCGGCGTGGGTCATCTTGTACCACTTCTCCCACTCGGCGATGTCCTGGATGCGGAAATCCGCGGCAAGGTCGATGACCTTCACCCCGGCGGCGACCAGCGCGGCGGCTTGCCGCATGGCGATGCCGTTGGGCGTGGCGAAAAACACCACGTCGCATTTTTCGAGCGCGGCTTCGTCCGGGGTGACGAAGCACAAATCCACCCGGCCACGCAGGCTGGGAAACAGGGCGTCTACCCGTAATCCGGCTTCGCTGCGCGAGGTGATCGCGGTCAGCGTGACTTCCGGATGCGCCGACAAGATGCGCAACAACTCGACGCCGGTGTAACCCGTTCCGCCGACGATTCCTGCCTTGATCATGATTTTTCCCTTGCCCTGATGAGAAAAGCCGCCCCCATGGGACGGCTTTTCATGATGCCACAAAGCAAACAGAGCAAATGAGGCTGTAGTGCTTCGAGAACTGATTAACGCTTCGAGAACTGCTTGGCGCGGCGCGCCTTGCGCAGACCGACTTTCTTGCGTTCGACTTCGCGCGCATCGCGGGTCACGAAACCAGCGGTGCGCAGGCTGGGCTTGAGTGTGGCGTCGTAGTCGATCAGCGCGCGGGTGATTCCGTGACGCACCGCGCCGGCCTGACCGGATTCACCGCCCCCGACGACGTTGACCAGAATGTCGAAACGCGCTTCATTGCCGGTGAGCACCAGAGGCTGACGCACGATCATGCGTCCGGTTTCACGGGAGAAAAATTCGTCGACCGGCTTGCCGTTTACGACGATATTGCCCGAGCCCGGCTTGATGAACACGCGCGCGACCGCGGTCTTGCGACGGCCGGTGCCGTAGTTGTAAGTCACAGCCATTTATGGCTCCTCAAATCTCAAGAACTTTCGGCTGCTGGGCGGTATGCGGATGCGCATCGCCCGCATAGCACTTCAGCTTCTTCAACATGGCATAGCCCAGTGGGCCTTTCGGCAACATGCCCTTGACCGCCTTTTCCAGCACACGCGCAGGGAAGCGCTGTTGCAGTTTGGTGAAGTTGGTCTCGTAGATGCCACCGGGATAACCGGAGTGGCGGTAGTATTTCTTGTCCTGCGCCTTGTTGCCAGTCACGCGCAGTTTGTCGACATTGACGACAATGAGGTAATCGCCGGTATCGACGTGCGGCGTGTAGATTGCCTTGTGCTTGCCACGCAGACGACGGGCAAGCTCCGCAGCGAGACGCCCAAGCACCTTGTCCGTGCCATCGACCACGAACCAGTCATGCTGGACTTCATGCGGTTTGGCGGAAAACGTTTTCATGTAAACCCTCGAACAGACGGCCAGGGATGCCGGGCCACCACAAACGGAAAGCGCGTGAGACTAGCGTCTTCGAGGCGGGATGTCAATGTGTGGCGCGTTCATGTGTCGCGGAAAAATATTGACATCCTGCGCCCAGTTCCTATAATGCCGCTCTCTCGCAAGAGAAAGCGCCCGTAGCTCAGTTGGATAGAGTACTTGGCTACGAACCAAGGGGTCGGAGGTTCGAATCCTTCCGGGCGCGCCATACAAATCAAGGGGTTGGACGCATTCGCGCCCAGCCCCTTTCCGTTCCCTTTCCGTTTGGCGCGGCTTTTTCCGCCAATCCCGATCGTCGTCTACCACGCTTGTTGCGCTCGCCGAGCGCCCCGCGCGCCCCGCGCGCAAGGCTCACCGCCCGAATGCCTCGCCCTTCGGCACGGCAATGCCAAGCTGCTTCATGCAAAATTTCCTCGGTCTTGTCCCGGATATTTCCGGGGCCGCCTCCTCCTGTGCGCTTTTCCCCACGAGCTTGGCGGTGAGCGCCGCCCCAACGTCCAGGATTGGACCGTCCCGCGTCGCTAAGCGCGAATTCGGTTCGACAAGCCCGCGACAAACGGGATAATACGGGCCAGATTTCCTGGCGCGGACCAAGACATGAGCGATTTTTTCACCGGTGATTTCTTCACCATTTACCTGCTGTGCTGGGGCAGCGCCTGCGTGATTGCCATTGGCATTTTCATCCATCGTTTCAAGACTTGGGAAATCACCCGGCGCGCTTATTGGCAATTCCTGTTGCAACCCTGGAAAATCGCCACGTTTTCCATTGCGGCCCTGGGATTGATCCTGATTGCGCCCTATACAAACGACATTACCTGGGATTACGTCGACGCCGCTTTCATGTCCATCCTGACGTTCGTTACCGCGCCCTGGGCCGTCGGTGTGCTGTACCAGACCCTCAGAGGACGGCGCGCTTTCGGGGCGGCTTATGTGGCTTGTTGCGCCTGGATGTTTTCGGCGAGCTGGTCGTATGACCTTTACCTGCTGATTCGTGACGGCAGTTATCCCGAAACATGGGACGTCAATATCGCCGCCTCTTCCATCTTGTATTTCGCCGCTGGTCTGCTATGGAGTCTGGATTACCGCAGCGACAAGGGCGTGACGTTCGCCTTCATGAATGAGCCTTGGCCATCTGGCCAGGAACAGAGCGCTTTTTGCCGAATCGTTGGATATGCCTTGCCTTTCATGTTGATCGTCAGTGTCGCCATCTTGAGTTTTGTCTGGTGACAACAGGCTGCATTTTCGGGCGCGCTCCGCTTTTCGCTGTTCATTCCGCCTGATTTAGGCTGGCCGCGTCGTCTGGCCACACGCCGAGTTCCACCAACTGGCGGCTGGCGGCTTCGCTCCAGCCGCGATTGGCCGCCGGACTGGCAGGGCTGGGATGGAGGATGCGGCCGGTTTTGACTTTGCTCGCCGCGCCCAGCGCGGCCTGGGCGCGAGCCTGGGCCCAGGCGCCAATGCCGATGACCCACTCGGGTTCCAGTGCCGCGACCAGCTCACGCAGGTGCTGGTCGCAGGCGGCGAGCAGCGGGGTCTGTTCGGCGGCAGGTAATTTGTCCGGGGTGAGGTTGCGCCCGCCGACAAAGAAAGCCAGCGGGCAGTAATTGGCGACGAAATGGTCGGCAAAAAAAGCGTCCGCCGTGCCGAAACGCTGCTGGAACAGGCCCCACAAGCGCCGCCCGCTTACTTCCGAGCGCGCGCACGCGAAGCCTTCGACCGGGCGTTGCGGATTGGGCCAGGTCGGCGTGCCGACCGCGCCTGCCAGCCCCAGCCAGTCACGCACGACGGCGATTTCGCCGAATGGCGTTCCGGTCTGCACCATGCCGAACGGCCCGGGATTCATGCCGAGGAACACCACCCGTTTCTTGCCGTCGCCATAACGGGCGAGGTAGGATTCGTGAATACCCCAGGCATAGTCGAGCGGGTTGTAGACATGGGTTGCCGGCGCGGCGAAACGCATGGCGTCGACGGTGGCCGACAGCTTGCGCGCGGCGGCGATCAGGGCGGAGGCGGTCATTTTGGCTTACCTGGAAAAAACGTCTTTATCATGAGTTTGCGCGGCGGATCACCACCAGATGACGCTCGGCGTTCAGCCCCGGCACGGTGAGCGGCTGCACCGCCGTGACCGCCCAGCCCTTGGGCAGGGCGGCGATTTCATCGGTCGGCAGCATGCCCTTCATCGCATAGAGCGCGCCATTTTCGTCGACCAGATGTCCGGCCAGACGCACGAAATCGGCCAGGCTGGAAAACGCGCGCGAGATGACGCCATCCACGCTGTTCGGCAGTTCAGCGGGGCGCACGGTTTCGATCCGCCGGTTGAGGACATGGAAATTCTTCACTTCCAGCTCGATTCTTGCCTGTTGCTGAAAACTCGCTTTCTTGTTGACCGTTTCGATCGAGGTTACCGTCAGCGCCGGACAGGCCAGCGCCAGCGGCAATCCCGGCAGGCCCGCGCCTGAACCGGCATCGACCAGATGGCGCAGCGCATCGACTTGCGGCCATATTGCAAGCGCATCGAACAGATGACGAGTGATGATTTCCCGCGGCGCGCTGATCGCGGTGAGGTTGTAGACTTGATTCCACTTGAGTAGCAGTTCGCCAAAGGCGAGCAGGCGCGCGCTCAGGTTCGCCGTGTCCAGCCCGAGCGCGGCCAGCCCGGCGTCGAGCTCGTCCTGCCATTGGGAGAGGCGGCCGCTCATGCGCGCACCGCGAGACCCTGACGTTTGAGCCATACCAAAAGCATTGAGATCGCCGCCGGGGTCACGCCCTGGACACGTCCGGCTTGCCCAAGGGTTTCGGGCTGGAAGGCGGTGAGTTTCTGCTGTACTTCCTTCGACAGCCCCGGCACTTCGGCGTAGTCGAATCCGGCGGGCAGACGGATGGTCTCGGCCTGGCGTTGCCGGGCGATTTCGTCGTGCTGGCGGTCGATGTAGCCCTGATATTTGGCGGCAATCTCGATCTGCTCGATTACCCGCACGTCGTTGCAGTCGAAGGCGGGCGCGCCGGGCAACGACCTCAACGCGGCCCAACCCGTTTCTGGACGGCGCAGCAGGTCGAAATAGCGGGTTTCGCGCTCCAGCATCTTGCCCAGCACGCGCACTTGTTCGTCCGCCGGAATGCTGCCGGGGCGCGCCCAGCTTGCCGTCCACACCGCCGTGCCGCGCTCGATGGCTTCGCGCTTGGCGCAGAAGGCCGCCCAGCGTTCATCATCGACCAAGCCCAGCGCACGTCCTTGTTCGGTCAGGCGCAGATCGGCGTTGTCTTCGCGCAATTGCAGGCGGTATTCGGCGCGCGAGGTGAACATGCGGTAAGGCTCGGAGACGCCGCGGGTGATGAGGTCATCGACCATCACCCCCAGATAGGCTTCGTCACGGCGCGGACACCATGGTTCGCGGCCTTGCGTCTGCAAGGCGGCATTGGCACCGGCCAGCAGCCCCTGCGCCGCCGCTTCTTCATAGCCGGTGGTGCCATTGATCTGTCCGGCAAAGAACAGCCCGCCGATGGTTTTGGTCTCCAGCGAGGCGCGCAAGTGGCGCGGGTCGAAATAGTCGTATTCGATCGCGTAGCCAGGGCGCAGGATATGGGCATTTTCCAGCCCGGCGATCGAATGCACGACGTCGAGCTGGACATCGTATGGTAGCGAGGTGGAAATTCCGTTTGGATAGATTTCGCGGGTCGCCAACCCTTCCGGTTCCAGGAAGACATGGTGGCTGTCGCGGCCAGCGAAGCGATGGATTTTGTCTTCGATCGACGGACAGTAACGCGGGCCCACGCCTTCTATCACGCCGGTATACATTGGCGAACGGTCGAGATTGGCGCGGATGATGTCATGGGTGCGGGAATTGGTTTTCGTCACCCAGCAGGGGCGTTGCGGCGGATGTTGTCCGACCTCGCCGAGGAAGCCGAACACCGGCAGCGGCTCGTCGCCATGCTGTTCGGTCATGACGCTGAAATCGATGCTGCGCGCGTCGAGCCGGGGCGGCGTGCCGGTTTTCAGCCGTCCTTGCGGCAGGCCGAGTTCACGCAAGCGTTCGCCGAGACGAATCGCCGGCAGCTCGCCCGCCCGTCCTCCCGGGTAATGCGTCAGGCCGATGTGAATCCGCCCGTTGAGAAAGGTGCCCGCGGTGAGCACCACCGCCGCCGCCTCGAACCGCAGACCGATGGTGGTCACCACTCCGCCCACCCGCCCGCCCGCCCGCCCGCCGCTGACGATGATGTCATCGACCGCCTGCTGGAACAGCCACAGTCCGGGCTGGTTTTCCAGGCGTTTGCGGATGGCGGCCTTGTAGAGTATGCGATCGGCCTGGGCGCGGGTCGCCCTCACCGCGGGCCCCTTGGATGCGTTGAGGATGCGGAATTGAATGCCGCTTTCATCGGTCGCCGCCGCCATCGCGCCGCCGAGCGCGTCGATTTCCTTGACCAGATGTCCCTTGCCGATGCCGCCGATGGACGGATTGCAACTCATCGCGCCGAGAGTTTCGATGTTGTGGCTGATGAGCAGGGTTTTCGCGCCCATGCGCGCGGCGGCAAGCGCGGCCTCGGTGCCGGCATGGCCGCCGCCAACCACGATGACATCGAAACGCATGGGGTGGATCATGGTTCTTGCGGAAAAAATCGGCTCTATTCGGACTTGGGCGCGCGCAGCACCAAGGTGTCGCCGCGCTGGGTGAATTCCAGTTGCTTGAGCACGCTCATGCCGAGCAGCACCTGGTCATCGTGGTCCATGCCGGGGTTGAGATCGGCGCGCACCTGGCGGAGAACGAAGGGGCCGATACCCAACTCGTCTATTTTCGTGCTGTATACGGTGACATAGCCATTGGCGGTAGACGCCTGGCCGGTCAGCCCTTTCTCCAAGCCAATCTCGCGCCCCAGGCGAGCGGGCACCGAAACCAGGGTCGCGCCCGTATCGAGCATGAAAGTGACCGGCTGGCCGTTGATGGTGCCGGGCGCGACGTAATGACCAGAACGATTGCGTTTCAGCACCAGTTCGGCGTTTGCGCCCGGAACGGTCCGGACGGCGCGATTGGGGTTTTCCCGCCACTCCAGCGTTTTATCGAAGAACAGCCACAACAGGCCGATCAGCGTCATCGCCGCCAGCCACGCCATGTTGCGGCCCATGCGCCGGGTCGTGTTTTCGTCGGGTGTATCCATCACGTTTGTCCGGTTCAGGCGAGCACTTGCCCGTGCTCGCGGGTGGCGTGGAAAGCCACGTTCGGCCATTTTTCCATCGTCACTTCGAGGTTGTAGCGGCTGCTGGCGAGGTAGACCGGATTGCCGTCGACGTCCCGTCCCAGGCGCAGGGCTTGTTCACGCTCGAAGTTGCGCCGCACGGTCTCGTCGGGGAAGGTGAGCCAGCGCGCGGTATGGATATCGGCGGTCTCGAAGATGGCGTCGACCTTGTATTCGTCCTTGAGGCGTTGAGCGACGACTTCGAATTGCAATTGCCCGACCGCGCCCAGCAGCATTTGTCCGCCTTCCAGCTCGAAGACTTGTATCGCGCCTTCTTCGCCGAGTTCTTGCAAACCTTTTTGTAGTTGCTTGGATTTGAGCGGATCGCGCAGTCTCGCGGCGCGAAAGAGTTCCGGCGAGAAATAGGGGATGCCCTTGAAGTTGAGCGCCTCGCCTTCGGTCAAGGTGTCGCCGATCTGCAATTGGCCGTGGTTGTGGATGCCGATGATGTCTCCGGCAACGCCGCTGTCTTTCAGCACCCGTTCATTGGCCATGAAGGTGAGGGCGTTGGCGAGCTTCATTTCACGCCCGTCGCGCACGTGGCGCACTTTCATCCCCGAGTTGTAGCGGCCCGAGCAGATGCGGAAGAATGCGATGCGGTCGCGGTGGCGGGGGTCCATGTTGGCCTGGATCTTGAATACGAAGCCGGTGAAGGCGGGCTCGGAAGGCTGCACCATGCGTGTCTCGCCGTTCGTCCCGGCGATGCGCGCCTGCGGCGGCGGCGCCCAGTCGATCAAGGCTTGCAGGATTTCCTGTACGCCAAAATTGTTGATTCCGGAGCCGAAGAACACGGGGCTCTGACGGCCCGCGAGGAATTCGTCCAAGGCAAACGGCGGCGAGGCATCGTGCAGCAAGGCGACATCCTCGCGCACTTGGCCGATTTCAAGCGGATAGCGGCGGTCGAGTTCGGGGTTGCCGAGACCTGCGATCAGGTCGGCTTCGCTGCGATGTTCTTCCCCCGCGGTGAACGCCAGCATGCGGTCGGCAAGTAAGTGATAGACGCCGCGAAACGCCTTGCCCATGCCGATCGGCCAGGTGACGGGCGCGCAGGTAATCTTGAGCACGTCTTCGATTTCGGCCAGCAGGTCGAAGGGTTCGCGCACCTCGCGGTCGAGTTTGTTGATGAAGGTGATGATCGGCGTACTGCGCAAGCGGCAGACGTCGAGCAGCTTGACTGTTTGCGCTTCTACTCCCTTGGCGGCGTCGATCACCATCACTGCGGCGTCGACGGCGGTGAGCACGCGGTAGGTGTCTTCGGAAAAGTCCTCGTGCCCCGGCGTGTCGAGCAGGTTGATCGTATGCCCTTGGTATTCAAACTGCATCACCGAGCTGGTCACGGAGATGCCGCGCTGCTTTTCGACTTCCATCCAGTCGGAAGTCGCGTGCCGCGCCGATTTGCGCGCCTTGACCGTGCCCGCGAGCTGGATCGCGCCGCCGAAAAGCAGCAGCTTTTCGGTGAGCGTGGTCTTGCCGGCATCGGGGTGGGAGATGATGGCGAAAGTGCGGCGGCGTTCGATGTCGCGCAGGAGGTCGGGAGAGGTCGGGGGCAAGGCGGGCAAACCTTTGTGGTCCGGCAGGAAATGAAGGAGCGGATTCTAGCATCCAGGTCATTGCCCTCGGCGAGATCGAATCGGGCGCGCGCTTCGTCGATGTCGGCACCTGTGCCCGCACTCGTCCTGAATGTACGTTTGGCATAGTCTATTTGGGTTTTGCAGGCTTCTTGCCACGCGCGATTGACGTCGGCTTCCGCCTGCGCGAACAGCACATCGAAATAAGCGGCCCCCAACCGCAGGGTCATCTCCTGCCCGGCCCAGTTCAGCGCGGCTTTGGCGCTTTCGACCTGCGCGTCGGCTTGCTTCACGTCGGCGAATTCGCGCGGGCGGAACACGGGCTGGCGCAAACTGAGCGTGTCATTACGGTTGTCATAACTCTGCTCGCTTTCGCCGCGCCGCTCTTTTGTTCGATCGAATTGCGCCTCCGCATGGCGGACAGCGAAATAGCGGGCAATCCATCCGCTGCGCTTTGCGGTAAAGCCCGGCAGATCGTCGGCCCGCGCGGAAAAAGGCAAGAAGACGACAATGCCGCCTGGCGACAAAACAGTTCAGCAAACAACATTCATTCTTCTTTCATTGCCACGGCGACCTGCTCAGAAGTGGGCGTTTCCGGCAAGCATGTATTCATATATATATTACATAAACTCACAGGACGCCAACATGCATGGCGCGCCGCGAAACAACCCCGACCAACCCCATGCCGGCAAACCGGACATGGGGTTCGCATGGGTTTTTGCACACTCAGACGCGCGCTTCAGACGCAGTTCAACCGATGTTTTCCCACTGCCCGCCGATGATCTGCAACAACGCAGCATAATCCGCCGACAACTCCACCTCGCCCGCGGGCGGGGCGTTGTAGTCGTCCATCGCGTTGACCAGGGCCTGCACGCGCGCCGCATCGAGCGTGGCGCCGCCAGCCTGGAAGTGTTCCACGCGGTGGCTCGAACCCAGATACCAGTTGTTGAGCGTCACTTGATCCTCCGTGCCGATCAGATCGACCTCCAGACTGTTGCCCACGCGCCTGAACCACAGTTGATCGAAATCGATGTGCTCGCCAAACTCGATGGTGTCATCGCCACCCGTATCGACGATCGTGTCCTGGCCCTCGCCACGATCGAAACGATAGATGTCATGGCCCGCGCCGCCTTCGAGCCGATCCTGGCCCGTCCCGCCCTCCAAGGTGTCGTGACCGGCATCGCCGTTGAGTACGTCGTTGTCATCATCTCCTTCGAGCACCTCGTCATTGGCGCCGCCGTGGAGGGTGTTCTGGCCCGTGCCGCCCAATAGGTGATCGTTTCCAGCTTCACCGTAGAGGGTGTCGTGACCGGAGTGGCCTTCTACCCGGTCGTCTCCGGCTCCCGCGTGGATGCGGTCGTGCCGCCCAGACCTTGAATCGTGGGCAGCGGTGAAGGTTTGAGTGTCCGCGCCCGCGCTCAGTTGAATCGGATAGCGGGCGTAAAGTTCGGCCAGACTCAGGGTGGCGTCGGTGAATTCGAAGCGTTCGATCTGGTTGCCGGTACCGACGTAGTGGTTATGCACGGTGACACTGTCGCTACCGTTGACGCCGTAGGTGAATACCAGATCGTTGCCGAGATGGTTTCACCATCCACCAGAAGTTTGCCGAGGCCATCGGTGTCTTCTATTGTGTCGTGGCC
>JAITCV010000249.1 GCA_031282905.1 Azoarcus sp.
ACCCGGTCTGGATCAAGCCCGGCGGCAAGCCAGCTCGCGGCAATCTCCAGCGTCGAACGCTGCACGCGCGCCGGGTCGCTGGTCTTGATGAGCGCGTGGTAATCGGCAAGGAAATAGAAACTTTCGACATCGGCGCGACCACTCGCCGCCACCGCCGGACGAATCGCACCGGCATAATTGCCGAGGTGGGGCGTGCCCGAGGGAGTGATGCCGGTGAGAATGCGTTGCTGGGACATGGAGGATCGTGTAGTTGGCTGAGGATTGGTGAGTTTGGGAATGGTCGGAAAATAGCATTGACAAGGAAAATCCTGCATTCCAGCATCTTCAACCTCTACAGCATAAAATAATGGAATATTTTGCCAAAATCTATATGTGCCAACACTTTCACTTTCGAAAATTTGAGCCGTGCTCAGAAGCTGCTCGGCCCCACCAATCAAGCGATGACCGAACACGACGTTCGCGTTCGCAAACGTCGTGGCGACAAAGTGATGTCAGTGAAACAGGGCACGGATTTTTGTGGAACGAGGCGGTTTTTGTAGAATGAACTCGTTCCCCAAATACCCGTAACCCCTTGATATTGCTGGTGGGTCGGGCGAGACTCGAACTCGCGACCAACGGATTAAAAGTCCGCTGCTCTACCGACTGAGCTACCGACCCGTTCGGGGAACACGCGATGATACGGAAGAGCACGCTGTCACGTCAACGAAACAGGCTGTTTTCTCCCCATTGGGTAAACGACAGGTTTTCGACTATCCAGTTTTCCAGTTGCGCCGCGGGTAGCGCGGGGGAATAAAGGAAGCCTTGGACGATCTGGTAGCCCTGGGCTTTGAGCAGATTGCGCTGGGTGGGCTGCTCGACGCCCTCGGCTATGACAGTGAGTTCCATGCTGTCGCCGATGTGCATGACGGCGTTGGTCAGCGCGCGAGTGGCGTGGTCGCTTTCCAGTTCCTGCACGAAGGATTGGTCGAGCTTCAATTCGCTCACCGGCAGGCGACGCAGGTAGCCGAGGTTGGAGTAGCCCGTGCCGAAATCGTCAATCGCCAGCCTGACCCCGAGGGCATGGATGTCGTTGATCGTTTGCAGGGTGGAGGGGGTGCCGTCCATCACCACGCTTTCGGTGATTTCGACCACCAGGTCGGAGGGCGCGAGCGCGTTGGCGCGCAGGATGGCGTCGAGCTGGCGGGGTAAATCCAGATTGTGGAAATCGTTGGGCGAGAGATTCACCGATACCGCGGGGACGTTGAGCCCGTTTCGCCGCCATTGGGCGAGTTGGTGGCAGGCTTGGCGCAGTGCCCACAGGCTCAGGCGGCTGATCAGTCCGGATTCTTCCGCGAGCGGAATGAAACGGAGCGGCTCGATTTTTCCAAAGTAGGGGTGATGCCAGCGTACCAGGGCTTCGACGCCGTGAAGTTGGAGGTTTTCGATGTTGATCTGGGGCTGGTAATGCAGTTCGAGTTGCTGGTTGTCGAGCGCGTCGCGCAGGGCGGCTTCGAGCACGATGCGGTCACGGGCAATGCGGTTCATCTCGCTGCTGAAGAATGAAAAACGCGCGCGGCCCTGGTTCTTGGCTTGATACATCGCCATGTCGGCGTGGTTGAGCAGGGTTTCCGTGTCGCGGCCATTGTCCGGGAACATGCTGATGCCGATGCTGGCCGCCGGGGACAGGGTGTGTTCGTCGATCTGGCAAGGGGCGGCGAGCACGGTGAGCAGGCGTTTGGCCAGTTCGGTGGCGCGTTCGCGGTTGCATTTGGAAATCATGATGACGAATTCATCACCCGACAGACGGCTGATGATGTCGGCGCCGCGCACGGTTTCATGCAGGCGACGGGTGACGATGCGCAGCAGGGTGTCGCCGGCGGGATGGCCGAGGGAGTCATTGACGTGCTTGAAGCGGTCGAGATCGACGAACAGCACGGCCAGTTGTTCGCCATTGCGGTTTGCCTGGGCAAGCGCGTGTTCGGCCTGGGTGCGCAACATGCTGCGATTGGGCAGCCCGGTGAGGTCGTCGTAATAGGCGAGGCGGTGGATGTGGGTACAGTGTTCTTCACGTTCGAGGGCGAGGGCGCAGAGATCGAGGCTGACCGCCGCCAATTGTTCGTGCAGCTTGCTCGGGCCTTGGCATTGACGGTAATAAAAGGTCAGGACGCCGAGGAGGTGACTGTCGCGGGCTTTGATCGGGCTGGACCAGCATGCCTTGTAACCGAGAGGCAGCAGGCGATCGCGGATGTTTCCCATGCACGGGTCGTGTTCGATGTCGGCGATCAGCACGGGTTTGCCGAGCGAGGCCGCAGTAGCACAGGAGCCGGGAGATGAGTCGATGGAGATGGCGTCCAGTTCCCGCGCGCATTCCTGCGGGAAATCCGGCGACGCGAGCAGGCACAATTGTTCCTTGTCATCCACGTGCATGACAGTGGCCGATATGCTCGGGGCGATGCGCTGTATTTCCAGGCAGAGCAGCTTCATCGTTTCATGGATGTCTTTTTCTTCGACCATGGCTTGCAGTACGCGAGATCGCAGTACTTCATGAATCTTGCCGTGGGTGATGTCGGTGATGGCGCCGATCACGATGCGTTCGCCGTTGTCCCCGGTGGCCGGGGTGATGGAAAGTTTGCACCACAACGTTTGTCCGTGGCGGTCGTAGAGCAGTTTTTCAGCCTGTGTGGGTTGGCTGGATGCGAGCATGTCGCGGATATCGTTGTCGTTGCGCTGCGGATCCCGTGGAAAACCGGACAGCAAACCGTCCAGCGTGTGTCCCCGTGCTTCTTCCGGATGCCAGCCGAACAGGTGGGAGAAACCGGCGTTGACATGCAGGATGAGATGCCCGGCGTCGATGATGACGGCGGCGGTGGGGGCTTTGTCGAAACCGAGGGCCAGAAGCTGGGCCGTCGTGCCGTTTTGCGGCGGATCGCTTGGCGCGCTGTGGTCTGGCGCGCGGTGTTGTAATGCCATGGTGCTGTCAGGGGAGTGAGTGATGTTTTTCTACATATGTTGCGCCAGAAAGGCGTTGCAGTCATCCCAAGGAGGGATCGTTGGCGTGGCAGGGAAGGACGCGCACGCGATATGGGTAATGGCGTTAATGCTATTGGTATGGTGTCGGGTCGGGCAGGTTCGCCGCGTCGAAACCGGCGCGGCGCAGGCGGCAGGCGTCGCAGCGGCCACAGGCGCGGCCGAGGTCGTCGGCTTGGTAGCAGGTGACGGTGAGGCTGTAATCGATGCCCAGGGCGTGACCGCGCTGGATGATTTCCGCCTTGGATAGATGGATGAGCGGGGTGTGGATGGTGAGGGGACGGCCTTCGATACCGGCCTTGGTGGCGAGCGCGGCCATGGCCTGGAAGGCGGCGATGAAAGCGGGACGGCAGTCGGGATAGCCGGAATAGTCGACGGCGTTGACGCCGATGAAAATGCCTTCGGCGTCGAGCACTTCCGCCCAGGCGAGCGCCAGCGACAGCAATACCGTGTTGCGGGCTGGAACATAGGTGACGGGAATGTCGTCGTCCGTGCGATTCTCGGGGATGGCAATGGCGGGGTCGGTGAGCGCGGAGCCGCCGAACTGGCCCAGTTCAACCTGGGCGATGCGATGCGCGCGTGCGCCGAGCGCCGTGGCCAGGCGGCGGGCGGCGGTGATTTCCGCAGCATGGCGCTGGCCATAGGCTACCGACAGGGCGTGGGTCTCGAAGCCTTGGTCGCGGGCGATGGCAAGGCAGGTTGCCGAGTCCAGCCCGCCCGAAAGCAGGACGACGGCACGGGGCGTGGTAGTCATGGCGGCAAAAATAAAGAAGAGGCTTGATGATACGACGATTGGACGCTCAGCGTCCTCTCGCGTCCTGCCAGAGCGTCTTGTGCAGTTGAAGCTGAAAGCGCACCGGCAGCCGGTCACGAACGATCCATTCGGCCAGTTGCCTGGGGTCGAGGCGGTCGGCGACGGGGGAGAACAGCACCGGACAGCGCGCGGCCAGGTTCCAGCGCTCGAGTTGCGCGCGGGCCCAGTGATAGTCGGTTTCGTCGGCGAGCACGATTTTCACTTCGTCGCGGGGGGTGAGGCGCGCGATATTGTCATAGAGATTGCGTTCGCTCTCGCCCGAGGCGGGGGCCTTGAGGTCGACGATGCGCGACACCCGCGAGTCGAGTCCGCTGATGTCGAGCGCGCCGCTGGTTTCCAGCGAGACCGAATGCCCGGTATCGGCCAGCGCGATCAGCAATGCCGGACAGGCGGCCTGGGCGAGCGGTTCTCCGCCGGTGACGCAAACGTAGTGCAGCTTGTGCGCGATCACCTCATCGACCACCGCGTCCACACGCCGGGTTTCGCCGCCGCGAAATGCATAAGGGGTATCACACCAGACACAGCGCAGCGGACAGCCGGTGAGGCGGACGAAGACCGTGGGTAGCCCCACCCGGGTCGATTCCCCTTGCAGGGATGCGAAAATCTCCGCAATGCGCAGGGTGGGCGCGGCGCCGGAGCCGACCGGCATGTGACTCAACGCCGGTTGTTCAGGCGCTGTTTGGCGATCTTGGCCGCGTTGGAGGAGGGATAGCGTTCGATCAGGCTTTGCAGGGTGCGCTGGGCGTTGCGCGCGTCGCCCATGGCGGTATAACCGTTGGCGAGACCCAGCATGGCGTCGGGGGCGATTGGATCGTTGGGCCAGCGTCCGAGCACGACGTTGAAAAGCTTGCCTGCGGCGGCGACATCCTTGACTTGCAACGCGGCATTGCCAGCCCAGAAGTGGGCGGTGGGCAGGTTGGCGCTCGATGGGTTGTGGACGATGTAGGTTTCGAGCGCGGTGAGCGCGTCGGCGGCCTTGCCGTTCTTCAGCAAGGCGAGCGCGGTATTGAGTTCCGCGTCGTAATTGCTGTCGCTCGTGCTTTCCGCTGTTTCGTCGGCGCTGCTTCTGGCTGCGGAGCCGGGCGTTTCGGTGCGGCGCAGGCGGGTGTCGAGATCGACATAAAAATCACGCTGGCGATTCTTGAGTGATTCGACTTCGTTCATCAGCACTTCGATCTGGCCGCGCAGGCGGGCGATTTCGCCGCGCAATTGTTCGTTTTGGCTTGCCAGCTCTAATTGACCACTGTTGGTAATTTCGAGCCGGCTTGCCAATTCCTGCCGCAGGTTGTCGATCTGCTGACGCGCTTCCGCGTCGTCGAACA
>JAITCV010000098.1 GCA_031282905.1 Azoarcus sp.
TTGGGCGATGCGGTCGCGTGGGCGGCCAGGATCGGCGCGCGCGCGAGTTTGGCCGTAGCGGCGAGAGTGGGCTCGCGGGCGCTGTCTTTCTCCAGGGGAAGCGCGTCGGTCTCCGCGACAGCTTCCCCTGTGGGGAGCGCCGCTTCATTGTTGGCAGCATCGGCAAATTTGTTCAGCAAGGCGGCAATCGCTGCCGATAGCGCGCTGGCTTGCGCTGCGGGTGTTTCAGGCGCGCCGGGCGTTTGCTGGACAGGCTGGGATGCGTTTTCCGGCAAAGGAGTTTCGCTTGCCTGATCCTGATCCTGCGCGGCGGATGCGGAGGGATTTTCACCGCTGTTCCCGGTATCGGGAGCAGATGCGGAAGTTGGCGCGGGCGGGGTGGGTTCGCAACGGTTTCCGGCGCCATCGGCGCGGGGTTTTTCCGCAGCGCGCTGGGGATGGCGCGATGCCTGGTTTGGAACAGCCTCGTTGCGGGCGGGAAACGTCCTCGTCGTATCGGCTTTTGCCCCGTTTTGCATTTGCCCGCGTAGAAGACTGGAAAAATCGGCCAGGCGTTCGCCGTCATGCGCGCGGCTGGCGCTGGAGCCCGGCTGGACGGAAAGAAGCGTATTCAGGGTATTGTTCAAGACGGGGGTTGCCATGGCTTTGTCCTTGTCGGGAGGTGTTTGCCAAACACACAAGCAAGGCACATGCCATGGCTGCGGAAGCATGCCGCGCGCTCACCTTTCCGTATCTTCGTTTTTCTCGCGGAACCGGCGCGCCGCATGTTCATCGGTGGCGCGTTGCTCCTGGCGCAAGGCCACGCGGGCGAGCGTGTTCTGGTGGCGGTGGGCGAGCGTGTCGAAGGCGCGAACCTTGGAACGTTGGGCAATCCACTGCTGCTGGCCCTGGGTGGTATGCTGATGAGATTCCTCCACCGCCCGGCGCTGGACTTCGATGGCTTCGTCGAGGCGTCCGAGGAAGGCGCTGTAGTTGCGCATCGCATTCAGATCGATGCCGCCGCGCGCGGCTTCGCGGAAACGTTCTCCATATTCGGCGCGATAACGCTGGAGCAATTCGAGTTTTTGCTGGACGCCGCGCTCGGATGCGATCAGCTCGCCCAGACGGCGGGCGGCTTCATCCATGCGGGTGTTGGCGAGATCGAGCAGGGGCTGGAGCGGAAATTTGGTGGGCATCGAAGCGGCTTGTCCGTGGCGATATTTTTCATTGTAATCCGTTTGCGCGTTTGACCCTGTGTCGTAATCCCGGCGTATCCCCAGACTTGTTTATCCGAATGTTTCGGGAACCGCACTCGGTCTGTCATTGCGTTGCCCATTTCGGTGATGATGGGCCGCTGAATCCATGAGTATGACGAAGTGGGCAACCGAACGAAGAAAACGGAAAGCGGCGGGCAAACCGTCTCGCCAACATAACAGAGGTACGCCCGTATCTGGAGATCGAGAGAGCATGCGTTATTTATCGCAAATCTGCTCGACGGTCTTTTGTGGCCAGATGATGTCGCCTTTGGTGTTTTTCAATACTTTCGTGCCACAGAGCGAATCTTCCAGGATCACGGTCTGGCCGCGTTGATCGATCACGGCATGATTGCCGTTTTCCTTGACTGGCGCCAGCCCATTGGCGGCGAAGCTCCATGCTTCATCAAAATGCGGCGGGATGATTTCCTCGCCCTTTTCATTGATGTAGCCAAATTTGCCTTCCACCTTGACCGGTGCCAACCCATTGGCGGCAAAGTTCCATGCGTCATCAAAACGCGGCGGGATGACTTCTTCGCCTTTGACATTGATGTAGCCCCACTTGCCATTCACCTCGATCAGTGCCAGCCCATTGGCGGCAAAGTTCCATGCGCCATCAAAACGCGGCGGGATGACTTCCTCGCCTCTGGTATTGATGTAACCCCATTTTCCATTCATCCTGACCTGTGCCAGCCCTTCGGCGGAGAATTGCCGTGCATCGTCGAAACGCAGCGGAATGGCTTCTTTGCCCTTTTCGTCGATGTAACCCCATTTGCCTCGCACCGCGACCGGCGCCAGCCCATTGGCGGCGAAGTCTCCTCCCTTGTCAAAACGCGCCGGAATGACTTTCTCGCCCTTTTCGTCGATGTAACCCCATTTGCCCCCTGCCATGATCGGCGCCAGCCCATTGGCGGTGAAGTCTCCTCCTCCGCCAAAACGCGGCGGGATGACTTCCTCACCCTTGGCGTTGATGTAACCAACTCCTTTGTCATTGACCACGACCAGTGCCAGACCGTTGGCAGTGAAGCTTCTTCCCCCGCCAAAATGCAGCGGGATGACTTCCTCACCCTTGGCATTGATGTAACCCACTCCTTTGCTTGCTATCAAGACCAGTGCCAGGCCATTGGCGGTGAAAGCCGATGCATTGTCGAAACGCAACGGGATGACTTCCTCGCCCTTGGCATTGATATAGCCCACCTTGCCTTGTATCGAGACCACCGCCAGGCCATTGGCGGCAAATCTTCCTATGTCGTCGAAACGCGGTGGAATGACCAGTTCGCCCTTGGCATCGACGAACCCCCACTTTCCATCGAACACGAGTCTGCTCAAGCCCTTTTCGTCCTCGAAGTCCGACACGCGCGCCGATGGGGCATCCGTTTTCGGGGAATCGCCGTAGGCCACCGGGAGCATGGTCATGGCGCTCAGCAAGAACAGGGTTTTCAGGTGAAATGACATGGCGAACTCCTTGGTTCAAGGTTTGGAAAGTGGCTCGGTCCGAGTGGCGGATTGATCCTGAATTCCTCGGCTAGACCAGGACGAAAACAGTAAATACAGTGAGAAAACAAGAACTTACCGAGTATTGTGGACTCACCTGATGGATCAATCCACAATGCTCGGCAAGTTACTGATTTTATGCGTATTCGCTATATTTTCCGTAGTCGACTGAAGAATTTCAGGTTTATACCATGTTTCATTGATCGGCACGTAGCGTTTCCATCATCCCGGCGGATTTGCATTGCACGCCAATCTCGTGGTTTTCCCTTCGCGGGGAGGGGCTTCCGAGAACAATAAATGTCATAACCTGATTTTCAAACCCAATTCATCCTTCAATGTCAATAACGCTTCCGCATTTCCTTTCGCGTCATCCACCGGGTTATGTGTGTGTCGTGTTCTCCTCAGATGTTTGAAGTTTTTTGTAACGTCTTTTACAATGCCTTTATAAAGGCTTCCCAAGTTTTGAGAGCTGAAACCAAAAGGGTTTTGCCCGATGAAATGATGGAAATACCAGCATATGAACATCCAATCATAACCGTTGTTATCGCTCATAAAAATCGGTTTGTCTTTGCAAGTCGATCTCAACCATTCCAGGAAATTCATCATGGTGATTTCAGGGGCGTCGAATAGCAGCGTTTCACTTCGAGTGTAGCCAGATACCGCAAGGGCTTCCGGGACATATTTATCTGAAATGGGTTTCAGCTTGCCAAAAAACGTTTTATCCAGGTGGTGATTCACGAGTATCGCGCCAAAAGAAATCATCGAAAAGTCACCCGGAATCGGGCCGTCGCTTTCGACGTCAACCATGATATATGACATTTGTAGTAAGTCCGTTTTGGTTATATTGAATAATGATTGACGACGCGGGCGATGATTCAGTAATCGAGCAGGCTTTTGCAGTCTTCTTCACGTCCGGTCATCCGCGAGAAGCGGGCCAGCCGTTCGCGCACGAATTCCGCGGGCACCCGCAGGTCGGCGCAATAGTCGCGCAAGGTCATCGCATAGGCCAGGTTCTGCATCGCCGCCACCGTGACTGCCAGGGCAGGGTAGGGGTAGCCGCTGATGTCCCGCCAATCATCCTTGGTCGGCGTTTGGCTGGCTGAGGTCTGTCCGGCCGACGTTTGTTCATCCGCTTGGGCAGGCCCGGCTGCCGTCTCCTGTGCCCCGACGGGCGCGGAAGACAGCAAGGACATCATGGCAAGGAAAAACAGGCTTCGCATTGGCTCGAGCGCGAGAGAACAACATCACAAACTAACGGCGGACGAGGAAACAACTTGAACCCGGCGCCCGCATGCCATTCAGGCCGTGTCGCTCCTTGCCGCGCGCTTGCGATCGATTTCCTTGAGATGGCGCTTGCGCAAGCGGATGCTCTTCGGCGTGATTTCCACCAGTTCGTCATCGGCGATGAATTCGATCGCCGATTCGAGGGTGAGCTGGATCGGCGGGGTCAGGTTGATGGCCTCGTCCTTGCCCGAGGCGCGGACATTGGTGAGTTGCTTGCCCTTGATCGGGTTGACCACGAGGTCGTTGTCGCGGCTGTGTACACCGATGATCATGCCTTCATAGAGCGCCTCGCCCGGATTGACGAACATGCGCCCGCGATCCTGGAGATTCCACAACGCATAGGCGACCGCTGCGCCGTCGTTCTGCGAGATCAACACGCCATTCCTGCGCTCGGCCATGTTGCCGGTGAGCGGGCCGTAATCGTCGAATACGTGGCTGGCAAGGCCGGTACCGCGGGTCAAGGTGAGAAATTCCCCCTGGAAACCGATCAGGCCGCGCGCGGGAATGCGGTATTCCAGCCGTACCCGGCCCTTGCCGTCGGGCTGCATATCTTGCAGGTCACCCCGTCGGCGGCCCAGTTCTTCCATGACGCCGCCCTGGTGTTCTTCTTCGACATCGACCGTGAGCAGTTCATAGGGTTCGCATCTCACGCCGTCGATATCCTTGTACACCACGCGGGGACGCCCGACCGCGAGTTCGTAGCCTTCGCGGCGCATGTTTTCGAGCAGGATGGTGAGATGCAGTTCGCCCCGGCCCGAGACTTCGAACACGTCGGCATCTTCGGTGAACACCACCCGCAGGGCGACGTTTTTCAGCAGTTCCTTTTCCAGCCGTTCACGAATCTGGCGGCTGGTGACGAATTTGCCTTCGCGTCCGGCCAGCGGCGAGGTGTTTACCTGGAAATTCATGGTGAGGGTCGGCTCATCCACCGCGATCGGGGGTAAACCTTCCAGTGCTTCCGGGTCGCAGAGGGTGACGCCGATGTTGACTTGGTCGATGCCGGCAATGAGCACGATGTCGCCGGCTTCGGCGTTCTCGGAAGGCAGGCGATCGAGTCCCTGGAAAGTGAGCACCTGGCTGACCTTGCCCTTGCCGCGATTTTCGTCGCCATGCATCACCACGACTTCCTGGTTTGGACGGATGCGTCCCCGCGTGATCCGGCCAATGCCGAGCTGGCCCATGTAGGCCGAGTAATCGAGCGAACAGATCTGCAATTGCAGCGGACCGTCGACGTCGATCACGGGCGGCGGAACATAGTCGAGGATGGCCTCGAACAATGGGCGCATGTCCTTGCGCTCATCGTCGAGTGTCTTGACGGCGAAACCGTTGAGCCCGGAAGCATAGATCACCGGAAAATCGAGCTGTTCCTCGGTGGCGCCGAGTTTGTCGAAAAGATCGAACGTATGGCCGATCACCCAATCGGGCCGCGCGCCGGGACGGTCGATCTTGTTGACCACGACGATGGGCTTCAAGCCCAGCGCGAGCGCCTTGCGGGTGACGAAGCGAGTCTGCGGCATCGGCCCTTCCTGGGCATCGACCAGCAGCAGCACGCTATCGACCATCGACAGCACGCGCTCCACCTCGCCGCCGAAGTCGGCGTGTCCCGGCGTGTCGACGATGTTGATATGGGTGTCGCCGTAGCGGATCGCGCAGTTCTTCGACAAGATGGTGATGCCGCGCTCCTTTTCGATATCGCCCGAATCCATGACCCGTTCGGCAACCTGCTGGTTGTCGCGAAAAGTGCCGGACTGGCGAAGAAGCTGGTCGACAAGAGTGGTTTTGCCATGATCGACGTGAGCGATGATGGCGATATTGCGGATGGCACGGGACATGGGGAAGAGATGGCTTTTGTAAAACCGATCATTCTAGCACGCATGATTGGCATGATAGAATCCATCTTCCGACAAGGTGAGCCCGGCCAAGCAGCAGAACAACCCGGTTTTGCACGCCTTGCCCGGTTTTCCATTCGGCACAAGTGGCAAATGACAGGATTTTCCATGCTTGCGATCATCGGCGGTACTGGCCTGACCCAACTCTCCACGCTGGAAGTGACGCATCGTGAAGTCGCGCGCACACCTTATGGCGAGCCCTCGGGCGCGCTCTCCTTTGGCCGGCTCAATGGCCGCGAAGCGGTTTTTCTCGCCCGTCATGGCTACGGCCATTCCATTCCCCCGCACAAGGTCAATTACCGCGCCAACCTCTGGGCGCTGAAAAAGGCCGGCGCGCAAGTCGTCGTTTCGGTGGCGTCGGTCGGCGGCATTCGCGCCGACCTGGGACCGGGCGTGCTGGTCGTGCCCAACCAGATCATCGATTACACGGTCGCGCGCGCCAACACCTTTTTCGATGGCGCCGATACCACGGTGCGGCATATCGATTTCACCCATCCCTATGACGAAAAGACCAGACGGCAAATCCTGGAAGCCGCGCGGGCGGAAGGCGAGCCCGTGGTCGACGGCGGCGTCTATGCCGCGACCGAAGGGCCGCGGCTGGAAACCGCCGCCGAAATCAACCGTTTCGAGCGCGATGGCGCCGATCTGGTCGGCATGACCGGCATGCCCGAGACCGTGCTCGCGCGCGAGCTGGATCTGCCTTATGCCGCAATCAATGTGGTGGTCAATTACGCCGCCGGACGTTCGGCGAGCGCGGCGGGCATCCAGTTCGAACACGTCGAAGAAGTCTCCCAGGCCGCGATGTGGCGGGTGCGTAAAATCCTCGCCCGCCTGTGCCAAACCCAAACCCAAACCCCACATCCAAACTCAAACCCAAACCTCATGAGAGACGCATGAAAAAACTGGAAACCCGTTTCGAACACCTGCTGTTCAGCAGCCGCTGGCTGATGGCGCCGGTCTATTTCGGCCTGGTGCTGGCGATGCTGGCCCTGCTGGTCAAGTTCGGCAAGGAAATCGTATCGTTGTTCTCGAACCTGATGACCGCCTCCAGCGGCACGCTGATTACCGGCGTGCTCTCGCTGGTCGATGTGGCGCTGATCATGAATCTGCTCATCATCATCATGCTCAGCGGCTATGAGAATTTCGTCTCCAAGATGGAAGACCTGCATGAGCATGAGGACAGGCCGGACTGGATGGGAAAAATCGGCTTTGCCGACCTCAAGATCAAACTCATCGGCTCGATGGTGGCGATCTCCGGCATCGAACTGCTCAAGGCATTCATGATCGTCGACAACCTCGAAGACCGTCACCTCAAATGGATGCTCTGTATCCATGTGACCTTCCTGGTTTCCGGGATCGCCTACGCGCTGATGGACAGATTGAGCGGCGGTGAAAAGCATTGAAGGCGCAATTCAGGAAACAGGGGTGGCAGAGCAGATCGTCATTGCGAGTCCCGTATTTCGGATGACTGAAGCGCCAGATGAATTGCCCACGGCGTGCCGCGCCGCATCGAGGCGGGCAGCCGGGAGCGTGGGCATCTTGCCCGCTGCGGGCGGAACGCCTTTGTCTCCTGCCTTTGCGTTCCGAGTTGCTGAGCCGCCCATGGCGCTTTGCCTCGCTGTTTTCAGAGCAACGAAAAAGGCGGCGCATGCGCCGCCTCCTGTCTCCCCCTGAATTCTCTCCTGACACTCACTCGACGATTTCACGCCACGACAGCCGTCCCTTGACCCCGGAACTGCCGGGGCAGACCAACTTGGTGGCATGGACCGCGCCTGTCGTCGTACCAAGGGCGAGGACTTTATCCTTGCAGGGGTCATCCAACGGC
The DNA here is from genome assembly GCA_031282905.1 of Azoarcus sp. GTDB lineage: Bacteria > Pseudomonadota > Gammaproteobacteria > Burkholderiales > Rhodocyclaceae > WRNU01. The sequence continues at coordinate 7,725 of JAITCV010000098.1, forward strand.
GGGGTCGGGCCCGGTATGCCATTGAAACCGAGACTGGCGGGCACGCGGCCATCATAGCGATCCTCGCTGCCGACCT
>JAITCV010000007.1 GCA_031282905.1 Azoarcus sp.
GCGCGGCCTCAAGGGCGGCAAGGTGTGCGGCCTCGCGGGCAGCGCGCTCCGCCCGTTCGGCGTCGATGCGCGCGCGTTCGCCGTCGAGGAAATCCTGGATGGCATGAATCAGCGCCCGGGTGCCTTCCCCCTTGAGCGCGGAGATTTCGAAATGCCGCACATCCGCTTCGCCATAAGCATCAAGGAACGCGGCAATCCGTCCGGCGCGCTCTTCCTCGGGAATCAGGTCGAGCTTGTTGAGCACCAGCCAGCGCGGCTTGCCATATAATTCTTCGTCATATTTCCGCAGTTCGCCGATGATGGCTTTAGCATCGCGCGCGGGATCGGCCTCGGGGTCGAAGGGCGCAAGGTCGACCAGATGCAGCAATACATGGGTACGCTGGAGATGGCGCAGGAACTGGTGACCCAGTCCCGCGCCTTCCGCCGCGCCTTCGATCAGGCCAGGGATATCGGCGATGACAAAGCTGCGGCTCTCCTCGGTACGAACCACGCCGAGATTGGGCGCAAGCGTGGTGAAGGGATAATCGGCCACCTTGGGGCGCGCTTTCGATACCGCGCGGATGAAGGTCGATTTGCCCGCGTTGGGCAGGCCAAGCAGGCCGACATCGGCGAGCACCTTGAGTTCGAGATACAGATTGTGGCGTTCGCCTTCCTGCCCCATGGTGCGCTTGCGCGGCGCGCGATTGGTGCTGGACTTGAAATGGAGGTTGCCCAGTCCGCCGCGGCCACCGCAGGCCAGGCGCACTTTCTTGCCGTCCTCGTCGAGATCGGCGAGCAGTTCGCCGCTGTCGGCATCGCGGATGAGGGTGCCCACCGGGAATTTCAGGGTGATATCCTCGCCGCCCTTGCCGTAACAGTCGCGGCTACCGCCGTTCTCGCCGCGCCCGGCGCGAAAGCTGCGGGTGTAGCGATAGTCGATCAGGGTATTGAGATTGCGATCGGCCTGGGCGTAAACGCTGCCGCCGTGTCCGCCGTCGCCGCCGTTCGGGCCGCCACGCGGCACATATTTTTCGCGGCGAAAGGTCGCGGCGCCGTTGCCGCCGTCTCCGGCGACGATTTCGATGCGGGCTTCGTCAAAGAATTTCATGGAGGCAAGTGAAAGCGCAAGTGTCTGGCGGCATGCGTGGCGATGGTGCAAGTCAATGAACATGTCTCGCATTTGTCATTGCGAGGCGCAGGCGAGGCGGCGAGGCGGTTACCCTTGACGCATATACGGCCCTTGTAATGACGAATGTGAAATATCGCATGCATTGGTTTATCAATCCGCCCAGGCTTCGCCAGGACAAAAGCAAAAAGCCCTACCATGGAGATAGGGCTTCTGGGGACAGAGCGCGAATGGATGTTCAGGCTGCCTGCTGCACGGGTTCGATCACCACGGTGCGGCGGCGCTTGGCCCCCTTGATGAGGAATTTCACCGTGCCGTCTTTCAGGGCAAACAGGGTGTGATCCTTGCCAATGCCAACGTTCTCACCAGGATGGAATTCGGTGCCGCGCTGGCGGACGAGGATGTTGCCCGCGATGACGAACTGGCCGCCGTAGCGTTTCACGCCCAGGCGTTTCGACTCCGAGTCACGGCCGTTGCGCGAACTGCCGCCTGCTTTTTTGTGTGCCATGTGGTTTTACCTCCGGTTTCAGGCCGAAATCGCGTCGATGCGGATTTCAGTGTAATTCTGGCGATGCCCCTGATGCTTCTGGTAGTGCTTGCGCCGGCGCATCTTGAAAATCCTGACCTTGTCGTGACGACCGTGCGCGAGCACGGACGCCGTAACGCTGGCCCCGGAAACCACGGGCGTGCCGATCCTGACCGACTCGCCTTCACTGACCAGCAGAACCTGGTCAAGCGTGATTTGGGAACCCACGTCGGCCGGTATCTGTTCTACCTTGATCTTTTCGCCAGCGACGACACGATACTGCTTGCCGCCGGTTTTTATCACCGCGTACATGGTGTTGCTCCAGTTGATGGTTTGTGCAGAGAATCGAGCATTCTATTTGCAGACCGCCAGGAAGTCAAAGCCAAAACTCGACGATGGGTCGTCGCCGGTGCACAGTTTCTATGATGACCGGACAACCATCGCGGCATGAAAGTGGACAGATACAAACGCGCTACAGTGAATAAACAAATCACTTGTTGCCTGGACAAGATACGTCTATAGTAACCAATGAGATTTATTCTCGAAGAAACCAATGCAACCTTGTCCTTTCGGAAAATTTCCGTCAGGCATTTAACTGGAGTCGGTCATGCACATCAAAATCATTCTTCCCGCGGTCCTTCTGGCGGCCCATATCGGCGCAGCATCGGCCGCATGTGAAGCGGTCATCGAAGGCGACGACGCGATGAAGTACAACATCAGCGAAATTGTCGTTGACAAGAGCTGCGCGAAATTCACGGTAACACTCAAACATGTCGGTAAGGCCGCAAAAGCCGCGATGGGGCATAACTGGGTGCTCACCAAGACCGCGGATCAGGCCGGCGTCATCAGCGATGGTGTCAAGGCCGGAGCGGACAAGGATTATCTGCCAAGTGGCGATGCGCGAGTCATTGCGGCGAGCACCATGATTGGCGGCGGTGAAACGACCTCGGTCAGCTTCGATACGTCCAAGCTCCAATCCGGTGAAGCTTACGCATTCTTCTGCTCCTTCCCCGGTCATTCCGCCCTGATGAAAGGCACGCTCAAGTTCTGATGTTCTGATCCCTGGCGGGGGATCAGACCCGATCCTCCGTTCGAGACGATCCGCAACATGGCCGGGATGTATTCATCCCGGCTTTTTCATGGGGAAGCGGATTGGATTGTCCACCTCCCCGCCCACCTCCGGCGTGTGCCAACAGAGGCTGCTGCGGTCGCGGTAGAAGCTGCTGGGCAATCCATGCGTTTCGATTATCCCGTGCGCGTCGATTGGCTCCCTCATCCCCTGAAAGCTCGATGCCGTCCCTTTTTCTTCCGCCATGAATCCAGCGTCACGTCCAGCCTTCATATGCATCTTTCTCACCTCTTCCTGCACGACCGTGCGTTTCATCATTCCCTCCTTGTGAGGTGACGATGATGATCGGACAACTATCGTGTTATGAAAGTGGACAGAACAAAGCTCGCGACACTAGGGTTGGCCCTGCCTTGACCAACGCGCCGCTGCCCGGTAACGTTGTCCGTTTCCTTGGTGTGACAGGGGCGTAGCGATGGTGCTGACAGGGGCTGAGATTCTAATCAGGTGTTTGCAGGAAGAGAAGGTCGAATACGTGTTCGGCTACCCGGGCGGCGCCGTGCTTTATTTGTATGACGCGCTCTTCCAGCAGGATGATATCCGCCACATCCTCGTGCGTCATGAACAGGCCGCCATCCACGCCGCCGATGGCTATGCGCGCAGCACGCAGAAAGTCGGGGTGGCGCTGGTGACTTCCGGCCCGGGCGCAACCAATGCCGTCACCGGCATCGCCACCGCGTATTGCGATTCCATCCCGCTGGTGGTGATCTCCGGGCAGACGCCGACGCCCACCATCGGCCAGGACGCCTTCCAGGAAGTCGATACGGTGGGCATTACCCGCCCCTGCACCAAGCACAACTTCCTCGTGCGCGACGTGAAGGATCTTGCCATCACCTTGAAAAAGGCGTTCTACCTCGCGGCAAGCGGTCGCCCCGGGCCGGTACTCGTCGACATTCCCAAGGATGTGTCCATCGCCCGCTGCGAATTCAACTATCCGCGAGAAATCGCGATGCGCTCCTACAACCCGGTGATCCAGGGGAATGTGGGCCAGATCAAGAAGGCCATGCAGGTACTGCGCGCCGCCCATCGCCCGCTGATCTATTTTGGCGGCGGCGTCATCCTGTCCAACGCGGCCAACGAACTCACCCATCTCGCCCGCCTGCTCGGCGTGCCGGTCATCAACACCCTGATGGGCCTGGGCGGCTATCCGGCCAGCGACCGCCAGTACCTCGGGATGCCGGGTATGCACGGCACCTATGAAGCAAACATGGCGATGCACTATTCCGATGTGCTCCTCGCCGTCGGCGCGAGGTTCGATGACCGGGTGATCGGCAATGTCGACCATTTCGCCAGCGCAACGCGCAAGATCATCCACATCGACATCGACCCGGCGTCGATCTCGAAACGGGTCAAGGTGGACCTCCCCATCGTCGGTAATGTGCGCGACGTGCTCATCGAGATGATTCACCGCTTCGAGTCCCGCCCCTCGTCCGGAGGCGAATCCATCGCCGAGTGGTGGACGCAGATCGAATCCTGGCGCGCGCGCAAGTGCCTGGATTACAAACTCTCACCCGAACTCATCAAGCCGCAATTCGTCATCCAGAAACTCTGGGAAGTCACCCAGGGCGAAGCCATCGTCGCCTCCGATGTCGGCCAGCACCAGATGTGGGCGGCGCAGTATTACCGTTTCGAGCGCCCCCGCCGCTGGCTCAATTCCGGCGGCCTCGGCACCATGGGGGTCGGTCTGCCCTATGCCATGGGCGCGCAACTCGCCCACCCCGAGGCGCAGGTCGCCTGCGTGACCGGCGAAGGTTCGATCCAGATGAATATCCAGGAACTATCGACCTGTAGCCAATACCGCCTGCCGATCAAGATCTGCCTGCTCAACAACCGCTATCTCGGCATGGTGCGGCAGTGGCAGCAGATGTTCCACGGCCAGCGTTATTCCGGCTCCTACATGGATTCCCTGCCCGATTTCGTCAAACTCGCCGAATCCTACGGCCACGTCGGCATCCGCGTCGACAAGCCCGCCGATGTCGAATCCGCCCTGCGCGAAGCGTTTACCCAGCACAGAAACGAGCTCGTGTTTCTCGATTTCCAGATCGACCGCTCGGAAAACGTCTACCCGATGATCCAGGGCGGCAAGGGGCTCACCGAAATGATTTTGTCATCCGAAGACCTGTGAGCCAGGAGCACCCCATGCGTCACGTCATCTCCCTGCTGATCGAAAACGAATCCGGCGCCCTCTCCCGGGTGTCGGGGCTTTTTTCCGCGCGCGGCTACAACATCGAATCACTCACCGCCGCCCCCACCGAAGATGCGTCGCTGTCGCGCATCACCATCGTCACCGCCGGTTCCGACGACATCATCGAGCAGATCACCAAGCAACTGAACAAACTGGTCGACGTGGTGAAAGTGCTCGACCTGTCGGAGACCGCCCACATCGAACGCGAACTGCTGCTGGCCAAGGTCTGCGCCACCGGTCCCGCGCGCGAGGAAATGAAACGCCTGGGCGACATTTTCCGTGCCCGCATCATCGACGTCACCGAAGCCACCTACGTCATCGAGCTCACCGGCAACCAAGCCAAGCTCGACGCCTTCATCGGCGCCATCGATCCGGCGCTGATCCTCGAGACCGTGCGCTCCGGCATCTGCGGCATCGCCCGCGGCGACCGCGTGCTCAAGGTCTGAACTCCCGCCATCCAAACCCCCGGAAAGGAAAACCATGAAAGTCTATTACGACAAGGACGCTGATCTTTCACTCATCAAGGGCAAGAAAGTCGCCATCATCGGCTACGGCTCGCAAGGCCACGCCCACGCCCAGAACCTCAATGACTCTGGGGTAAAAGTCACCGTCGGTCTCAGGAAAGGCGGCGGCTCGTGGAAAAAGGCCAAGGCCGCCGACCTGAAAGTGGAAGAAATCGCCGAAGCCGTGAAGAACGCCGATGTCGTCATGATGCTCCTGCCCGACGAAAACATCCCAACGGTTTATAAGGAAGAGGTCGAGCCCAACCTGAAAAAAGGTGCGGCGCTCGCCTTCGCCCACGGCTTCAACATCCACTACAACCAGGTCATACCGAAGGATGACATCGACGTCATCATGATCGCCCCCAAGGGCCCCGGCCACACCGTGCGCTCCGAATATCTCAAGGGCGGCGGCGTCCCCTCGCTGATCGCTGTCCATCAGGACAAATCCGGCAAGGCGCGCGACATCGCGCTCTCCTACGCCGCCGCCAACGGCGGCACCAAGGGCGGCGTGATCGAAACCACCTTCCGCGAAGAAACCGAAACCGATCTCTTCGGCGAACAGGCCGTGCTCTGCGGCGGCCTTGTCGAACTCATCAAGACCGGCTTCGAGACCCTGGTCGAAGCCGGCTATGCGCCCGAAATGGCCTACTTCGAATGCCTGCACGAAGTCAAGCTGATCGTGGACCTGATCTATGAAGGCGGCATTGCCAATATGAATTACTCCGTTTCCAACAACGCGGAATATGGCGAATACGTCACTGGCTCCAAGGTGGTGAACGCCTCCTCGCGCGAAGCGATGCGCGAGGCGCTCAAGCGCATCCAGAACGGCGATTACGCCCGGGATTTCATCCTCGAAGGCCGCACCGGCTATCCATCCATGACCGCCCGTCGCCGCCTGATCGCCGAACATCCGGTGGAAAAGGTCGGCGCGCAACTGCGCGACATGATGCCGTGGATCAAGAAAAACAAACTGGTCGATCAGTCGAAGAACTGATTTTCCGCAAAAAGCCGGGATCGGGCATTGCGTTGCATTGCATTGCAAATAGACGCTTGATCCCGTACATGGGATGGAATGGGGAATCGCTGGGTAAACGCTTGTCCTTGCTCGTGGAAGCGCATCTGCTGTATCACTGTCATTGCGAGGCGCGAAGCGACGTGGCAATCCAGACGGCAGTTCAGCCGGGTTTCTTGAATGCGATTGCCCTGATCATGCAAAAGATATTTCCATTTGCCATCCTGTGATTCAGGCCGATTTACCAATCCATTCATTGGTTACTCATTATCGGCTACTCAGGAAAAATCATGGATTGATTTCTCGTCCTGGTCGGCATACGATGCCGCGCATATCGTTCATCTTTATCAGCGCATATGCACCTGCTTGTTCTTGGCCACGTCAAGCGAACCTTCATGCTCGGTGAAACACGGATTTGCGCGTTGCGGGGCGTCGATCTCGAAGTCATGCCCGGCGAATTCCTCGCCATCTGGGGGCCGTCCGGGAGCGGCAAATCCACGCTGATGAACGTGCTCGGCCTGATCGATGCCGCCGATGAGGGCAAGGTGCTGTTCGATGGCGAGGACATGGCCTCGATCTCCGACGACGAACTCTCCGACCGGCGCAATCATAAGATCGGTTTCATTTTCCAGAGTTTCAATCTCATTCCCGTGCTCAGCGCGCACGAAAACATCATGTTGCCGCTGCAATTGCGCAATCTCCCGAAAAAGGAAACCGTCGAACGCGCCGATGAGTGGCTCCGCAAGGTCGGACTCGAAAAGCTGCGGGATTTTCGCCCGGATCAACTGAGCGGCGGCCAACGGCAGCGAGTGGCGATCGCGCGTGCCTTGGCCGGGCGTCCCAAGCTGGTGATCGCGGACGAACCCACGGCCAACCTCGATTCAGTCACGAGCCATGAAGTCATCGATCTGCTGGAGCGGCTCAACGAGGAAACCGGCGTCACCTGCATCTTCACCACGCACGACCCGCGTTTGCTCGATCGCGTGCCCCGGCAATTGCGGCTGTGCGACGGGGTGATCACCCACGAACGATATGACGCGGCAATGGCATCATCATGACGGGGCGCGGCTTTCTCGCCATGGCCTGGCGCAACCTGTGGCGCAACCGGCGGCGCAGCCTCGCAACGGTGGCCAGCATCGCTTGCGGGCTTGCCGCCGTGGCGGTGTTCGCTGGCTACAAGCTTGCCATCTATACCGGACTCGCCAACATCGCCATCCACAGCGATCTCGCCGGTCACCTGACGATCAACAAGGCGGGCTGGCGCACCGAAGGCAAGCTGCATCCCGCGCGCTACCTGTTCGACGAGGCGGAAATCGCCCAGGTGCGCGTGACCGTCACCGCGGTCGCGCCGGGCGCGCGCGTCGTCGAACGCATGAACGTCATGGGGCTGGTCTCCAACGGTCACAACAGCACCATTTTCGTCGCCAACGGCGTCGGCCCGGCGGATATGCGTCTGTTGCGCGGGCCGTTCCAGGGCATCCCCGGCGTCTTGCGAGAGCACAGCCCCCATGGCGTCATCATGAGTTCCGGGCTGGCCGACATCCTGGGGCTGAAGGTGGGCGACAGCGCGTCCATCCTGGTCAACACCATCCACGGGCAAGCCAACATGGCGGATATCGATATTGATGCCGCCGTCGATACGGGCAACCTCGCCACCAACGACAAATGGATGACAATGCCGCTCGAACTGGCCCAGGAGCAACTGGACGCCATGGGAAAGGCGGAAGGGCTGACCGTGTTGCTGCCCGCCGCGGTCAACGCGCCGGCATTTGAAGGCCGCGCCTCCGAGGAGGCGATGTACACCACGCCCGCGCCGGACGACGAGACCACGAACGCCTTGCGCGACACGCTTTCGGCTGCCTTGGCGCGGACAGGCTTGCATACCGAGATGATCACCTGGCAGGAACAATCGCCGTTCTATCGTCAGGTGAAGAGCATGTTCGACATGATGTTCGGGCTATTGCTCGGCGTGGTGCTGGCGATCGTGATCTTGTCCGTCGCCAATGCAATGGGCATGGCCGTGGTCGAACGCACGCGGGAGATCGGCACGCTGCGCGCAATCGGCATGCGCCGCGCGGGCGTCGTGCGCCTGTTCGTCACCGAGGCGGCATTGCTGGTCGTCGTCGGCCTGCTCGTCGGCGTGGCACTCACCTTCCTCGTGCGCGCGGGCGTCAATGCGCTGGACGTGCGCTATATTCCACCGAGCCTATCGCGGGATGTCCAGCTCTACGTCGGCTTCGACCTGTTGCCCACGATCGCCGCCGCCCTGGCCCTGGCCGTGCTCGCAACCCTTGCCGCCACGGTGCCAGCGCGGCGCGCGGCCCACGCCCCGATCGTCTCTTCCCTTGGACATGTATGAATAAGACATTGCATCGGGCCGTCCTCGCGGCTCTCGTTCATCTTTGCCCCGCACCGCTCGCGGCGCAGGAAACGCAAGCACAAGAGCATCTTTGCGGGACGCCATCCGTGGCGCAGGCGCGGGACGCCGAAGCCGCGGCCTGGGTGGCCGATGCCGACCAGGCGCGCGGCGGCGGCATCCCCGGACTGGCATGGGACATCCATGCTGTCAGCACGGGCGCGGCGGGAGACGACCCCATCCCCGATTACCGCCTGCGAGTAAAGGCCGCCAGCGAGGCCAGCCTTGCCGAAATCCTGGAACCGGCCAACAGCAGGGGCAACAAGATGCTGCAGGTCGAGCGCAACATGTGGATGACCAAACCGAACCTGCGCAAACCCGTCGCCATCTCACCCCGCATGCGGCTGACCGGTCAGGCCGCGATCGGCGACATTGCCGCGACCAATTACGCCCAGGACTACACCGCCGCCTTCCTGCGCGACGAACCCTGCGGCGAGGAGCAATGCCATGTGCTCGAACTATCCGCCCGCCACAAGCGCACGACATACGACCGGATCACCTATTGGGTTTCGGCAACGCGCAGCGTCGCCGTGAAGGCGGAGTTTCTCTCACCCTCATGCAAGCCGATCAAGACCGCGCGCTTCGAATACGACAACGTCGTCACTCTCGCCAACGGGAAGATCGCGTTCGTGAGCATGATGCACATCGCCGACGCGGCAAGCGACGCGCGCACCACCCTGCGCTACAGCAAGGTCGAGATACGCGAGATACCCGCCGCCGAATTCGACGTGGCAAACCTGCAATGAAACATGGCGCGATCGCGGTGGCCGCGGCGATCACGACCCTCTTCGGCCAGCCTGGAAGCGCTCTGGCGAACGAGGATGCCGAAACGCGCCCCTTCTTCGACGCCTCGCTCGAAACCTGGATATACGGCGCTTATCAGGAAAACGTCTCCCACAGCCTGTTGAACCCCGGCAATCGGATCGTCGAGTTACCCCGATGGCGCGGCGTCGCCGAAGCGCGGCTCGACCTGCGCAAGGATTTCGGCGCATTCGACGTCCTGCTCGCGCCGCACCTGATCGAAGAAGCATCCACGGTCCGAAGCGACGGCGATCTCGTCACCGACGGACGGCTACGTCTCGCCCAAGGTTTCGTGCGGCGCAAATCCGGCACGAACACTTTCGTCCTCGGCCGCGAGCGGCTGACCTGGGGCCCCGCCAATTTCCGCTCGCCGAGCAACCCTTGGTACTTCGATTCTGGTCGCACCGATCCCCTGGCGCTGACGCACGGCATTGATCTTGCGCGCGCCACCGTCGGTTTCGGCCAAGACAGAATGACAATAGGGTACGTTGCCGCGACCCGCGCAGTACCGGCGCCGAATCGCCAATCGATCTTCCTCAAGTTCGACCGGCAGGGCAGTGATCATCTGGTGAACCTGGTGCTGATGAAACCCGTGGAAAAGGGCGACGCCGCGGACGACGCTTTTTTCGTCGGCGCGTTCGCCCAATATTCACTCAATGACGCATGGGTTATCTATGGCGAATTCGGCAACGCCCGGCAGCCGTATCGCCTGCGCCCCGCGCCAAACGGCGCGACGCTCGATCTGCCAGCCAAACGCAAGAGCACCGGCCTGATCGGCGCCAGTTACACCCAGGAGAACGGCAGACTCGTTTTCCTCGAATACCTCCACGATCAAGGCGGGTTCTCCAACGCGGAGAGCCGCGCCTGGTTCGACACCGCCGGGCGCGCCGCCACGCTACCCGCGGACGCCCGCGCCCGCGCACTCGGGCAACTGCTCCAGTTCAGCCCCCGCCTGCTTGGCCGCGACTATCTCTGGCTCGCCTGGCAGAGCAACCCGCAGATGTCCGAGCGCATCTGGCGCGCCGAACTCACCGTCAATGCCAACGACGGCAGCGCTGCGGCCATGCTCTACGGCGAACAATCGTTGAGCGCGAAAATTTCCGCCTTCGCGGTCATCAACCAGCATTTCGGCTCTCGCCGCACCGAGTTCGGTTCCCTGACCGACATGCAAGTGCTGGTGGGGTTGAAGTGGTTTGCGTTTTGAAATCTGCCTGCAAAAGAAAAACCTGCCCTGTTCAGCCGAGCTTTGCTGACGCGGGCAATTGGCCGCCGCAAACCAAGCTCTTCAGCGACTCGTCTTTCGACAAAAGTACTCTGGGGCGAAATCGAGCGCACGGTGCAACTCGCTCGACTACACCAATCTATTGCTTGTAACTGCACCCGTATGAAAAAAATCATGTTGCGCATTGCTGGATAACTTCGTAGACTCGTTCCCCCGTTCGTCTCTCTTTCCTTTGGCATCAACCCAGCCCGCACGCGGTACGAAATCGTAAAAGTCCTTGACAAAATGGAATATGCGTCCGATGACCCATGCCCGCTCATTTTGCGGCGGAAGAAAAGCATCCCGTTCCCGCAATGGATATAGGTCGATGGACGGTTCGACCTGTTGTCCGGATATTTCAGAAAAATCAAAAAAATGCTGCCGCGCCCCGAGGCGCGACACAACCTGTCCGCAGGGTTCGTTACGCTGTGTTCCTGAAGTGGAACATGCCCTTCAAGAATCGGTACGTTGGTGACGAAAGGCGTCCCGGACGCCTCACCGAAAACGCACAGGAGCACATCATGAAAAACCGCATCCATGCAAAAGCCATCATCCCGGAGATCAACCCCGGTGGTTGTGCGCATCCTGTGCCACCCGGCAAGAAAATCCATCGCAACATCTTCCGCTGCCCGGCCTGCGGCTGGTCGACGATGGTCGCCTATGTAACGGAGCATGATAAATATGTGGAAATATTCGATCCGAAGCAGCCTTGCCCCAACTGCGGCCACACGAAACTGATCCACGAACCGGCCTCGACGCTCAAGGGTGCCCTGGCGCGGTTGAAATCTCTCTTTTCCTGAAGGAGCAGTACATCATGGCAATCCTCCTCCTCACCGGCATCGTGCTCATTGCCCTG
>JAITCV010000024.1 GCA_031282905.1 Azoarcus sp.
GGCGCCGACCTGTACCTGATCGCCACCCCGTTTGCCGGGCTGCGCGAAACCGTGCGCGCCCTGCGCCATCAACCCGATCGGCCCTTGATCTGGGCATGCAAGGGGCTGGAAGCAGGCAGCGGACGGCTGGCGCACGAAATCGTCGCCGATGAACGCGGCGCGGATGTTCCCTGCGGCATGCTCACCGGTCCCAGTTTTGCCGCCGAGGTCGCGCGCGGCCTGCCCGCGGCCATCACCCTCGCCGCCCGCGACCCGGCTTTCGCCACCACCTGGGCCCAGGCATTGCACCAGCCGCGGCTTCGCCTTTACGCCAACACCGACATCGTCGGCTGCGAGATCGGCGGCGCGCTCAAGAACGTCATCGCCATCGCCGCGGGTGTTGCCGATGGCATGGGTTTCGGGCTCAACGCCCGCGCCGCCCTCATCACCCGCAGCCTGGCCGAAATCGCGCGTCTGGCCGAAACCTTCGGTGGCCGCGCCGAAACCCTGATGGGGCTGGCCGGCATGGGCGATCTCATCCTCACCTGCACCGGCGACCTTTCCCGCAACCGTCAGGTCGGTCTGGCGCTGGCCGCGGGCAAGACGCTCGATGACATTCTCAACGACCTCGGCCACGTCGCCGAAGGCGTATCCACGACGCGGGAAGTCGCGCGCCTCGCCCGTCTGCACAATATCGACATGCCTGTTTGCACGACCGTCGACGCCCTGCTCCACGATGGCCTTGCCGCGCGCGAGGCGGTCGAATGTCTGCTCGCGCGCGACCCGAAACAGGAAAACCCACATCGCCCATCCTGAGCGCCAATCGGCGCGCATGCGGACATCGGCGCGCCGGGGGGAAAGAAGTTTCAATAGTTCCCAGTGAAAATGCTCCAACCCCATGATGAACCGATGTAGTATTCCAAGACTTTCATCTCCATCACTTACATCACGGAGTGTTTCACATGAAAAAAACTCTTCTCCTGGCTGGCTGCCTGCTCGCCTTCGGTAGCTCTTCAATTTGGGCGCAGACCGCGACCCAACCCATGACTTTACGTGGCGCGATCTACCTTTATGACCACCCGATCACAACGGGCGCGGGGAAAAAGCTCGTCGGACGCAACTGCGACGTGTTCGAAATCGTGCTCGATGTCGAATCCGGTTTTACCGATCTCACCATAGCCGAGGGCAGCGACAGCTTCGATTATGTCGATCGTATTCATGCCGACGCGGCGATGTTCGCCTACACCCTGTATTCGCAAGAGCGGATCAAGAGCTTTACGCTGGCGGGCAGACAAAGCGGCGCGCTCCAGCAGGTCGGCTCCGCCACCTTCTTCGGGTACTGCTTCTCGACCAAGGAAGACGGGCAAGTGGCGCTGTATGACGAAATCAATCATTCCTGCCTGCTCTCCGACGGCACCACAGTCCCGAACTGCCAAGTGGATTGATGCTCCCTGCTCGGAACATCAGCCAAGTAGCGGCGCGACTTTCCGAACCGGAAAGCCACGCCGAACAACTTTTTGGGCACCTCGAAAAACCTCCGTTTCAGCAGGAATTGAAGCTGTAACCTGTTGATTTGTAAAAAACTTCGTGTTTGAAACATGGAGTTATTCGAGCCCTTTCCACGATGGCGGATCGCGATAATGACCAAAACATCATTCCTGTTTTCCAGTGTTCTTTCCTCCGTGCTGTTGGCCTTGAACAGCTCGACGGCCACGGCCCAGTTTTCTTCCGATGAAACGATTCTCCGCGTGGAGCCCGCTTTTGCGCAGGCCGTCAGCGAGACGGCATCACGTCACGTGGCACTCGACCGCGCCGTGGCCGCCCCCCGGCGCTTCGTCCTCGATCCCGTAGACAACGAGCAGGCCGTGCGCGCCCTGCGAGCGCCCGCGCAAACAACGGACAGCAACGGGATCGTCGCGCCACGCCAGCAGATCGGTTTCAGCCGCGAGGTTCCCGCGCTCAGGCGACCGTCCCTGGCGCGCGCGCAATTCGACTGGCAGGCCCAGTCCGATGGCGGCCATGCCGCTGCCATTGCCATCGCCTCGCCCGACGCAGTCGCGCTGCGCTTGGGCATCCGCGTGTTCAGCCTGCCCCGCGAAGCGCTCATCCGTGTTTACGCCCCCGGCGACACCACGGCGACCGTTTTCACCGGCGGTGAAATCGTCTCGCTCATCGCGCTCAACCTTGCTGCGGGCGAACTGAGCGAAGAGGCGCACGAATGGTGGTCGCCCGTGGTCGAGGGCAGCGAAACGGTGCTCGAAATCCTGTTGCCGCCCGGCATCGAGACCACGACGGTCGACATCGCGCTGCCACGGATTTCCCATCTCTTCGCCGGCGCCAGCACAGACTGGGACGCGGAAGGCTCGATCGAAAAATTGCGCGAAACCTCGTCCTGCCGTCACAACGCTGTCCGTTGCTACGCGGAGTGGGATACCGTGAGCCGGGCCACGGCCAAGATGGTCTTCAGTGACGGGGGCGGTTCCTACCTCTGCACGGGAACCTTGCTGAACGACGCTGACCCCGCCACCGACATTCCTTACCTATTGACGGCCCAGCATTGCATCAATACCCAGTCCCAGGCGTCGAGCTTGACGACCTATTGGCTTTATCGCGCGACGACTTGCAACGGGAGCAAGAAAGAAGCGGAGTTGGTCAGGTCTGGCGGCGCCAAGCTGCTCTATCAAACCAACAATACCGACACGGCTTTCCTTCGTCTAAACGAGCAGCCGCCAGCGGAGGCGGCCTATGCTGGCTGGCAGGCGACCCTCCCCGCCAAGGGCCGGGCGCTGACCGGCGTGCATCATCCCAATGGCGATCTGCAAAAGATCTCGTTCTCCACCCTCCAACATTATGATGAATGCATTGTAGTCGATGGTGAATCCGGGTGTTACATGGATGTTGCAAGCTCGGAATCCAACCACTTCACCGTCAAATGGAGTTCCGGAACGGTCGAGCCCGGCAGCAGCGGCTCCGGCATCTTCGATACATCCGGCAAATATCTGGTGGGCACCCTGCATGGATCGGCATCGCCACTGGACTGCTCGGATGAAGATATCTACGGACGTTTCGATCTGCCCTACAAGGCCAAACTCCATGAGTATCTCAATGCGGTCAGTGCCACCAACCGGACGCTTGCCGTGAGTCTGCTCGGCAATGGCGACGGCAAGGTCAGCGGCTCCAATATCGACTGCGGCAGCACGTGTTCCGCCCAATATTCCAACAACACCTCGGTGACGCTCACCGCCACCCCCGCCACGGGCAGTTCTTTCGTGGGCTGGGGCGGCGCATGTTCGGGAACCGGGGCGACCTGCACGCTCACCATGAGTGCCGATCGTGAGGTCACTGCTGGTTTCAATGCGTCCCCGTCGCCAATGCCGCCGGGCGAAATGAGCCTGCGCGACGCAATCTACCTCTACAACCAGCCGATATCCGGGCTCGCCGCGCAGGTCAAGACTCTCGCCGCCTACAACTGCGATGTATTCCAGATACTGCTCGATGTCGAATCCGGTTTCACCGACCTCACCATCAGGGAAGGCGCCACCGCCAGCGGTCCGCGCACCACTTATTCCGATCGTCTGTACGACACGGGGGCGATGTTCTCTTACGCGCTTTATTCGTCGTCCCCGGTCAAGCTGTTCGGCTTGGCCAGATACCGCGACAGTGGTTCA
This sequence comes from Azoarcus sp., assembly GCA_031282905.1. Taxonomy (GTDB): domain Bacteria; phylum Pseudomonadota; class Gammaproteobacteria; order Burkholderiales; family Rhodocyclaceae; genus WRNU01. The sequence continues at coordinate 3,648 of JAITCV010000024.1, forward strand.
TCCGCCTCGATTGGCACGGTGACTGTTTTTGGCTACTGCTTCTCGACCCGCACCGACGCGGTGGTGTTGATGCATGACGCGAACACGGGCCTTTGCCATCGTCCCGGCGACGTTACCGTGAGTTGCCCGACGATTCCCGATACGCTGTCGCAGCCTTTGGCGAACGAGGGCGAGCAATAAACGAAACTTGCCTGTAAGCAAAAACCTTCCGGGGGCGTCGGCATTGCCGACGCCCCCGGTTTCTTGCACCCCCGCTACAGTTGACGCAAGCGGATCACGAAATATTTGAGCGTATCGCGGTCGAACAGCGTGAGCCGACTCATGGCGAGGAGCCAGCCAGCCAGCGCGCGCAAACCGGGCGCGAACCCTGGCCCGCCCAGGCCATTGCAGCGGAACGGCAGATGCATGAGTTGGATCTTCCACACCGGCAATACCATCCGGCGACGACGTCCTGTGCTCATTTGTATTTCCTTGTCATTACTTTCGTTCGGCTTTGCGCAAATGGAAAAAGCGCGCCAGCGCCGGTGCGAATGGTGTGCGCATGCGGGCGAAAACGGCGTAACGCCATGGCAAAAGCGTCATCTTGACCATCAGCCGCCGGGGGTGAAAGAGATCGCGCCAGCCAATGCTGCGCGCGGAAAGATCGAGCAGGTCGTCATGACCGAAATCTTCGGTATGGGCAAGCCGTCCCAATTCGCGCGCTTCGCGCGACGACGGATAGACCACCGCGCGCTCGGTGAGCGCGAGCGCATAGGGTTTGAGCGCGTCGAAATCAAGGCCGGTGAGCCGCTGCGCGGCATGGAAATGCTCAAGACAGAGCAGGACGCCTTCCTGGAGTTGCCCGATCAGCGGATTGCAACGGAGTTCGGCCTTGCGATCCGCGGCGGCATCGTCCTTGAACACGGGTTCGACCTGCCCGTCTACGCGCCGGTAGCCGATGGTGGTCGCATGCATGGCTCTTGCCCCCTGCTCGAACAACTCCTCGAAATCACTGGGCGCGCGCTCCTGGGGCGCGGCGCGATGGCGGTCGAGCATCAGCCCTTCGATCGTACCGGCAGAAAGCGGCGCTGCCGCGTACATGCCGGTGACAAGGGCGAAATAGTAACCGTCGATGTGCGGACACCCCGCCGCGCCACCGAAAATCGTGGTCATGAAACGCTGGATGGTTCCGTTCCAGCCGATGTCTACCATGGCGACCCGCGAGTAATCGAAAAAACCGATGCGGGCGAAATAGTCGCGCAACAGCGCGCGTGCCTCGACCCCGGCGGGACGAACCAGATCCTGCACACGATCATCGGCGATGAAAGCAGCGAGACGGGGATCGTTCCAATCGTCGAGACGCTCGTCGATCGACTCGAAACCATGTTCACGCGCCAATCCGGCGAAGGCTCCGGGATCGAGGCCGTAAGTCTTGAAAATGGAGAGCAGGCCGCGTTGCTTGGGGTTGTAGAGGCCGACGACGGCGTGATCATGGTCGAGTCCGTCGGCGAGCGCGGCGCTCGCCACCACCCGTCGGCTGGCATACGCATAAATGGCCGGCGGCAGCGCGATGCGCGCGTGCGCGCCCCAGGCTTGATACATGCGCATGAAAAGTTCGCCGTCGCGGGCAAGGAAATACACGGCTTGGGGCCGATCGCGTTGCACGCGCTCGACCAGCCCCAGCAGGAAAGTCGAGAAGATCGGCCCCAATACTTCCAACCCGTACTGAAAGAAGAAATCATCCCGTTTGGCGCGGGCATCGAAGCGCAGCCGCTCGGTGACGATTTCGGTCAACATGCGTCCCGGCCATATTCCTCCCCTGCTGGCGAACATCGCCGCGGCCTGCTGACGACGACGACGACGGCGCTCGTGACGTTCATCGAGAAAAACCCCGGCGAGTCCCTGGCGCGCCGAAGCCAGCGCGTCGGAATGGAAATTGTCGCCGACATGCAGCACCCGTTCCGCGCTCACGCCTTCCTGGGCCAGCATTTCGGCGAACAGCCGTCCTGTATATTTGCCGACGCGGTGTTCGGACGAAACGTAGATCCGGTCGATCAGACCCGCATAGCCAAGATCGTCGAGCAAGGCTTTCAACGGGCGTTCGCCCAGATACATGTCGGAGACCGCGATGATTCTCAACCCCACCCCGCGCGCCCACTCCAGGAAGAGACGGGCATTGGGCTTGGCCACCAGAGCGAGGCGTTCGAGTTCGTGTTCGCGGGCGGCAGCGAACTCGATCAGCGCCTGCCGTTCTTCCGGGGCGCGCCCAGGCGCGACCTGGTCGATCCATGCGGCAACGATATCGTCATAATGGCATTCATGGTCGCCGCCCGCGGCCTGCGCTTCGGCGCGCAGCCGTCGTTCGACTTCATGGCGCGCCGCGAGCAGCCGCGCCGCATCGTCTTTGGCACCCAGACGTTCCCCCAGAAGTGCGGCCACGCGTTCGATGATTTTTTCAGGAGGTTCGATCACGCGCGCGACCAAGGTATCGAAGACGTCGAAGGATAGCGCGGACAGCCGCGCGCGCCGCGCTTCCACCAGACGACGCAAGGCCGCGAAATGACCGACCTTGATCACGGGCGCCTCAGGCGCGGCCAGCATTCTCCGCAGCCCTGCCCATGTCGCGCGCCCACGATGCCGGAGCTTGTCCAGGCAGATGCCGAACGCACTGAGCAGCGGCCGGCGATGGAAACCGGCGATCACCTCGTCGCGTTCGGCGATCCAGCCATCGCGCTCGGCGATCCAGTGGTCGCGCTCGGCAACCCGGTGATCGCGCTCGGCGATCCAGCGGTCACGATCATCCACCAGTTTCCGCCAGTCGCGGTCCTTGGCAACCAGGGCTTCATGGCGGAGCGCAAGGAGGATTTCCTGCTCATGACGCTCGGTGCGCGCCCACTGCTCGGCCAGATAACGCAGACGCGCGGCATCGCGCCCGGCTTTCGCGCTTGTCGCCTTGCCTTTGCCTGCCAGCAAGGCGGGCAGATGCTCGCGCAACAGCGCCGAGGTCTCTAGGTTGGCTTGCAACGGATTTTCGCTGATCGTGTTCGTCCCATGCAGGCGGTAATCAAGCAGCGGTTCATCGATCCAGCCCAGGCGCGCGCCATGGACCAAGGCGCGCAACAGGAAATCGTAGTCATGGACGAAACGGTGCGCGCTGAACGGCGCGAGTTTTTCCCAAAGCGGGCGCGAGAACACGAAATTCGATGTGCTCATGAATACATTGCCCGCGAGCAGGGTCGCCACCCAGTCATGGGTTTCGTGCCACACCGCCTTGAGGTTGTCGAAAGCGTCTATCCACCAGTGCGCGCTCACGACTTGCCCATCCTCGCCGATCAAGCGGATGTCGCTGCCGACCAGATCGTGGCCTTGTTCGAGCAGGGCGAGGCAACGCGCGAGCCGCCCGGGCGCGTAACGGTCGTCGGAATCGAGGATGGCCAAGTATTGGCCGCGCGCTTCGTTCAACGCTTGCTCCAGGGTGGCGTGCGCTCCCTGATTGGCCTCGTTACGGTCGAGCCGCAGACGGTGATCGACAAACGCGGTCAGAATCCGCCAACTACCGTCGGTCGAGGCATCGTCACGAACGATGACCTCCAGATCGACATCCTGAGCCAGTGCGCTGGCAACGGCTTCCGCCACGTAACGCGCATGGTTGTATGAAGGAATGATGACGCTGACGAGAGGGGAGGCCATGCGCGATACCGGCGAAAAGTGAAACGAAACGCAGAAAGCCCACAATGATACTCGCTTGCCCCATCGGAAAGAGCACGCTTTTTCCCTTCTTCGTCAACAGCGAGGGCCGCTGGCCCGTGGTCTTTCCATGCGTTTTGTGTAACGGAGCCGTCCATGGATTGCCATGTCGCTGTGCCTTGCAATGACAATTCGAAAAGATGCAAGGGATTTTCAATCTTGCCCCATTCGGCTTTATTGCACGCCACTTCCTTTCATTGCCGCTGGCGGCAAAACTTCCAGCCGCTGGATGATCGCGCCCTCATCGGTTTCGCGGAAATGAAAACGTACTTTTTGTCCAGGCACGAGATTCGCGGCAAGACCGGCTTGCGCCAGGGTAAAAGGCATGGTCATGGCGGGCCATGCGAGTTCGGGAATCGGCTCGTGGGTCAATACGATTTCCGTTTCCGTCACCGATTTCACGATACCCACGCCAGTGTGCGTTTCGTTCGGAAATTTAGTGTCCGTTTCCATTCGCGCCAGCACGCCGCGCAACGAGGCTTCGGAGTCGATCATGAATTGCCCGGAAACCACGACATGTTCGCCTTCCTCCAGGCCAGCGAGAATTTCGCTGCGGTTGTTCGCTTCCATGCCCGGACTGACTTCCACAGGCATGAAACGCCCATCGTCGGTGGCAACGATGATGACATGGCGTTTGCCGGTGGCGATGATGGCATCCGAGGGCACGAGCAGCCGCGCTTCGTTCGCCTCTTCTTCCAGACGGACTTGCGCAAACATGCCGGGGCGCAGGCGTCCCGCCGGATTGGGCAGGTGGATGCGCACGCGCACGGTGCGTGTTTCCCGGTTGAGTTCGGGAATCAAGGCGTCGATGCGGCCCGTGAAGGTTTCGCCGGGAAAGGCGAGAAGGCGCAGCGTGAGCTTGCCCCCGGTGGTGAGGCGCGCGGCGTCGATTTCCGGCGTCTGCGCTTCGATCCAGACGCTATCCAGGCCGTTGATGCGGGCAACCGTCTGTCCAGGGCCGAGGGTCATGCCCTGATGCAGATCGAATTCAGCCAGCATACCGGCGCGCGGGGCGTGGAAGGTCATGACGGCATGGGGCTGGCCGCGTCGCTCCACGGCGACGATCTGCGCGGGTGTCATGCCCAGTTGCAGCAGGCGGCTGCGGGCGGCCGCGCCCAGAGCTGGCATATCGCGCAGGGCGAGGTATTCACCTTGCGCCGCGAACCATTCGGGCACGCGGATATCCGCCAGCGGCTGGCCCGCGCGCACCCTGTCGCCCACGGCGAGCGGCCAGGCGCGTTCGACGATGCCCCCGGTGCGCGCCTGGAGGAGCGCGACGGCGTGCTCGTCGAAGACCACGCTGCCGGAAACCTCGATGGCGCGGGCAAGCACACCCTTTTCCACCCGTGCCAGCTTGACCCCAAGGTTCTGGCGAAATTCCGGCCTCAGGCCCAGTCCGGGCGCTGCGTTCCCATCCATGGCATTTGAATCTTCGTCGGCGTAACGCGGCACCAGATCCATGTCCATGAACGGTGATTTGCCGGGTTGCGGAAAATGCGCTTCCGGTTTCATTGGGTCATACCAGTAGAGCACTTTCCGGGTTTCGCCGTCGTCGTGTCCATGCGGATTCGCCAGCCCGTCCGGGCGCAAGCCGCGCGAACCGGCTTGCCAGCCGACGGCAAGCCCCACGGCCAAGGTCAGGAGAGCCGTAACAATACCAAGTTTATTCATCAAGAATATCCTCTTCGTGATGGTGCAGATAATGGAGCCTGACCCGGAAGGCGGCGCGTTCGGCGGCGAGATCGATGCCATCCGCAATCGCGGCGAGCCGTTTTTCCCGCGCCTCGATAAGCGCCACGGCTGACCCCCGTCCTGCGGACAAGGCCGCTTCGCCGAGCGCGATCTTGCGCGCGAGCAGTGGCAAGATTTCATGTTCGAGGCGTTGCAGACGCGCATTCACCGCTTGTTCTCCGGCTTCGAGTTCCACTTGCCGACGCAGGAATTCGGCGCGGCGCATGACGTGTTCGGCGTCGCTTTTTTCCAGCATCCGGCGGGCGGCGGCAATTTCCGGCTCCTGCCGGGAAGGGGTGAAGAACGGCAGCGAAATACCCACCTTCGCCATCGCCATGGCATTGCCCATGGCATCTTGGCCGATGCCGAATTCGACGCTCCAATCAGGGGATTTGCTGGCCTCGGCCATCGCCAACTCAGCTTGGGCCACGCGGATGCGCGCCTGGCTGGCGCGCAATTCGACGAGCGTTTCCGCGCCGGTTTCATCGGCTTGTTTTTCCGGGAACGGCGCGTTGTCAAGCCAGGAAGGCAAATCGCCGCTTGCGGTGTCGGTCGCTGGAAAAGCGCCGATCCAGCGCGCAAGATCCGCGCGGGCCAGCCGGATATCGCGTGTCAATATATCGAAAGCATCCCGAAATGCCTGTTCGTCGATCAGCGCCTCCAGCGCGTCCCCGGCCTCGCCGCCGCCCGCCAGCATTGCCGTGGCGCTCTCCTGTCTGCGCCGCAGCTCATCGGCCTGTTGTATGAGCATGGCTTGCTTCTTTTCCAGGAAATACAGGCGTATCCAGGCGAGACTCGTCTCACGCCGAACCGTGAGGCGAACGAATTCGCGCTCGCGCTCGCTCGCCGCCGCGATGGCCTCCGCCTGCCGTATTTGCGCCTCGCGTCTGGCGGTGGCGGGAATATCCCGCATCAGGCTCAACATCCGTTTTGAATCCCGCAGCCGGTAACGTCCTTCGCCCTCGATGGCAAAATCGTCGAGCGAGAGCTGGAGACGCGGATCGGGCAGGCTGCCCGCCGCCCGCCTCGATTCATGCGCCGCCGCGACTTCCGCCGCGCTCATCGCAAGTTCCGGCGCTTGTCCCGAGCGTTGCAATGCTTCGTCAAAGGTGAGCGCGGAGACCGCGCCGCAGCCCAAGCCCAGCCCCAGCCCCAGCGTCAACGTTAACGTCAACGGCTTCCAGCCTTGCATGGCCCGTGCCCGTCAGCGCGTGGTGTGGTGCTGGAATATGCGGGATGCGCCATCCTTGCCTACCAGCAGTGTGTCATACGACGCGGCTTCGCCGGTTTCCATCCCCGGTGACCCCGCAGGCATTCCCGGCACGGCCAGGCCAAGCGCCGGGGGTTGTTCGGCGAGCAGGCGTTTGATGTCTTCTCCGGGAACGTGGCCTTCGATCAGGTAATCTCCAACTTTCGCGGTGTGGCAGGACGCCATGGATTCGGGCATGCCGAATCGTGCGCGGGTAGCGGCAATGTCCTGGGTTTCGTGGCCGCGCACGGTAAACCCCGCTTCGCGCAAATGAAGCTCCCACGCGGCGCAACAGCCGCAATTCGGATTTTTATGCACATCAATGACGGGCAAATCATCCGCCCAAGCGAATCCCGCAGACAAGAAAACGGCGCAAACGCCGAACAAGCGGACGACATGTTTCATGACGAAATTCCTCACAAATCAAGCCATCATCATGTACGCCAAGCGCCGACACCATGCTGACGGGGAGATTACATCTTTGTAATTCAGCAAACAGGATGATCGCCTTGGGATGTGCCTGGGTACTTTTGCCAGCAAGATGCAGGACACGGGCGACGCGTCGATCCACCGTATTTGCCCGTATTTGCCGAGTGCGCGCGACAAGGGAACAAGGTATCGCCATGAACTCTCCGAGCCGGAACACGTCAGGAAAAGTCGTGTGCTCTCGCCCAAGCGTCATTGCGGCGAAAGCGCAAATGTAACCAATTGATTTTTATGAATAAAATACCTGCGGGATGAGGTATCCCGCGTTTCCTCGACTTGCGCCGATCGACGATCACGCTTGTCACAGGGGCAAATCGGCAAACAAAAGCCGACATCAAGTCGGCTTTTGTTCTTGGTGCGTGATGGAAGATGACTTACTTCAGGCTCAGCACCCAGGTCACCAGCTTGGTCGCTTCATCGGGGGTGACGTTGTTCGGCGCCATGGGCACCGTACCCCACACACCCGATCCCCCTTTCTGCACCTTTTCGGCCAGGGTGGGGATATCGGCGCTGGTGTACTTGGCCGCCACTTCCTTGTACGCGGGGCCGATCAGTTTGGCGTCGATCTTGTGACAGACCATACAGCCCTTGGCCTGGGCCAGTGCTTCGTCGGCACAGGCGGAGGAGGTGGCGAAAAGACCAGCAGCAACAAGCATGGCGGAAGCAAACGCTTTCATACAATTTCCTCGGTTGAATGGGTTTACAAAGCAAAGCGCACGTAGAAGAGCCAACGTGCGCGGGCGTATCTTACTTCAGTATCATGGGTATGGAACACTTTTTTTTGACTACGATCCCGATTGCAATACTTTGCCTGGGTTCATCAGGCCGCGCGGATCGAGCGTGGACTTGATCGCGCGCATCAGGTCGAGTTCGACTTCGCTCCGGTAACGCCGGATTTCGTCGCGCTTGAGCTGGCCCAGACCGTGCTCGGCCGAGATCGACCCGCCCAGGGCGTCGGCCAGGTCATGCACGACGCGGGTGACCTGGCCGCTGAAGTTCGCATTGTCTTCGCGGCGGCAAGCTTCGGCGCGGGAGGCGGAAAGGTTGTAGTGCAGGTTGCCGTCGCCGATGTGGCCATAGGCGATGATGCGCGCATCTGGCCAGCGCGCGCGCAAGGCGGCGTCCGCGCGGGCGATGAATTCGGCGATCCGGCTCACGGGCACGGAAATATCGTGCTTGATGCTGGAACCTGCGCGCCGCTGCGCTTCGTTGGCGTTTTCGCGCAAGGCCCACAGCGCTTCCACTTGCGCCAGACTCGCGGCCACCACCGCGTCCAGTGCTTCTCCAGCCTCGATTGCTGCCGCCAGCGTGGTTTCGAGCAGCGTGGCAAGCGGCGCATCGGCGAGAGGATCGGAGAGTTCCACCAACACGGCCCAGGGCATGTCCGCGCGGGCAGGCAAGGGGTCGCGCGTAGCGGGAATGTGGGTCAGCACCAGATCCAGCACCGCGCGGCTCACGAGTTCGAACGCATTCACCCGCTCGCCGCAACTTTCACGAAAGCGAGCAAGCAGGGCGACCGCGCTTGCCGGATCGGGCACGATCACCCAGGCCGTCGCGCGCGCCCTGGGGGCCGGGAAAAGCTTCAGCACGGCGGCGGTGACGAAACCCAGCGTGCCCTCGGCGCCAATGAAAAGCTGTTTGAGATCGTAGCCGGTATTGTCCTTGCGCAATGCGCGCAGACCATTCCAGATCCGGCCATCGGGCAGCACGACTTCGAGCCCGAGCACCAGTTCGCGCATGACCCCATAACGCAGCACTTGTACGCCGCCCGCGTTGGTCGACACGTTGCCGCCGATTTCGCAACTGCCGCCGGATGCGATGGTGAGCGGAAAAAGACGCCCGGCGGCGCGGGCGGCCGCCTGCACGCTTGCCAAGGTGCAGCCCGCTTCGACACAGATCGTGTCGTTGATGTCGTCGAGCGCGCGTATCCGGTTCATGCGCGAGAGATTGATCAGCACCGATTGGCCGTCGTCCAGTGGCGTTGCGCCTCCGCACAGCCCGGTATTGCCGCCCTGCGGCACCATGGGCATGCCCGCTTGCGCACAGGCGGCGACCACCGCCGCAAGCTCAGTGGTGGTCGCCGGTTTCACCAGCGCCCGCGCCCGCCCGGTGTATTGTCCGCGATGGTCGGTCAGGAAAGGCGTCATGTCGGCCGCCGCGGTCAGCACATGATCCGCGCCAACAATGGCGGCGAAGCGCCCGGCCAAGTCGGTCGCGGGCTCAGGCGAGTTCGGCGTAGAGATCATGCACGTCACAATCGGTAATGCACACCTGGACGAAGTTTCCCACTTCCAGCCCTTCCCCTTGGGTGATGATCACCAGTCCGTCGATTTCGGGCGCGTCGCCGGGAGAGCGGGCCAGTGCCGAACCGTCTTCTTCGTCGATTTCATCGACCAACACGGTCATTTCGCGGCCAATCCGGGCTTCGAGGCACTGGGTGGAGATGTCTTCCTGGAAATCCATCAGCCGCATGCGCCGTTCTTCGCGCACGTCTTCCGGCACCGCGCCATCGAGACTGTTCGCCGCCGCGCCAGCGACCGGGGAATAGGCAAACGCGCCGACGCGATCGAGACGGGCTTCTTCGAGAAATTGCAGCAACTGCTCGAAATCTTCTTCGGTCTCACCGGGGAACCCGGTGATGAAGGTCGAGCGGATGGTGATGTCAGGACAGATGGCGCGCCAGCGCCGCACACGTTCGAGCACGTTGTCGGTATTGGCCGGACGTTTCATCGCCTGCAATATCCTGGGGCTGGCGTGCTGGAAGGGGACGTCGAGATAGGGCAGGATTTTTCCGTCCGCCATCAATTCGACCAGATTGTCCACGCTGGGATAGGGATATACATAATGCATCCTGATCCAGACGCCCAGCTCGCCGAGCGCCCCGGCCAGCTCGAACAGCCGGGTCTTCAGCGGACGCCCTCCCCAGAATCCGGTGCGATAGCCGCGATCCACGCCATACGCCGAGGTGTCCTGCGAGACGATGAGAATCTCCTTGACGCCCGCATCGACCAGCGCTTCCGCCTCGCGCATGACCTCGCCGACCGGGCGGCTGGACAAAGGGCCGCGCAACTCGGGGATGATGCAGAAAGTACAGCCGTGATTACAGCCCTCGGAGATTTTCAGATAAGCATAGTGCCGGGGAGTCAGGCGCAGGCCCTGCGGCGGGACGAGGTCGGTGTATGGGTCGTGCGGCTTGGGCAGGTACTGGTGCACGGTCTGCATGACTTCATCGGCCGCGTGCGGGCCGGTGACCGCCAGTACCTGTGGATGGGCGGCGAGCACCAGCTCGTTGCGAGCGCCAAGACAGCCGGTGACGATGACCTTGCCGTTTTCGGCGAGCGCCTCGCCAATGGCGTCGAGCGATTCCGTGACCGCGGCGTCGATGAAACCACAGGTGTTGACCACCACCAGGTCGGCATCGTCATACGAGCCGGTAATCTCGTAGCCTTCGGCGCGCAGGCGGGTGAGGATGTGTTCGGAATCGACCGTGGCCTTGGGACAGCCCAGGGAGATCACGCCTATGCTGGGTGGTTTACGCATGTTTGTTCGATGATGATGGCGCTGGATGCGTGGGGGCGGTTTCCAGCCGCCCTGCCACAGTCCCTTGCCACAGCCGGCTCCACTCCGTCACGACTTGTTCCTGGGCCGGGCGGGCGCGGTCACCGGGACGGGCAGGTTTTTTTCGCCTCCCTTGGACAAGGAGGAGGAAGGACTGGCGTGGGCGGGGAACTGGAAGCCGGTAAACATGTTGCGCGTCTGGCTTTCGACCTGTTCCTGTATCTGCTGGAACATCTTCTGCGACTGCTCGACATAGGTGCCCATCATGTTCTGCAACGCGGGGCCCTGGAAATTGAGAAACTGCGCCCACAAGTCCTGGCTGATGGTGTTGTTCTCGCCATAGATTCCGCGCGCCTGTTCCTGCAATTTGGCGTGCATTTCGGAAAAGGAACGGATGTTGTTTTCCAGGTATTTTCCCATCATGCCCTGCATGGCGTTGCCGTAGAAACGGATCATGTGGGAGAGCAGGTCGCTGGTAAACATCGGCATGCCGCCCGCTTCTTCTTCGAGAATGATCTGCAACAGGATGCTGCGTGTGAGATCCTCGCCGCTCTTGGCGTCAACCACCAGGAAATCCTCATGACCGAGCACGAGATCCTTGATGTCGCACAGCGTGATGTAGGCACTGGTACGGGTATCGTAAAGACGGCGATTGGGGTATTTCTTGATCAGGCGGGTTTGTTCGCCCATGGGGATTCTCCTCGGCAACAGCGCGGCGGCATCTGTGTCCGCATATCTCTGTCCGCGTGGATCGCGGCTGGCAATGGATTATAGCGCATGACAAAAACCAAAAACCCCGCCACGGGGGGCGGGGTTCGGCACATATCGGCAGCAGACCGGATGCTTATTGATAATGCAGGCCGCCATTGATGTTCAGCGTGGCGCCGGTGGTGAAACCGGAAAGCTCGTCGGCCAGGAAGACGACGGCGAAACCGATTTCTTCCGGCTTGGCCAGGCGCTTGACCGGCACGGAATCGATGATGCCTTGCAGGATGTCGGGTTTGATCGCGGTCACCATCTTGGTGGCGACATAGCCCGGGGCGATGGCGTTGACGGTGACGCCCTTGGCCGCCAGTTCCTGCGCCAGCGCCTTGGTGAAACCGATGACACCCGCCTTGGCGGCGGAATAGTTGGTTTGTCCGGCCTGGCCCTTGACGCCATTCACGGAAGAGATGTTGATGATGCGTCCCCAGCCGCGTTCGGCCATCTTGGCGGAAACCTGCTTGGTAACGTTGAAGAGGCTGGAGAGATTGGTGTTGATCACCGCATCCCATTGAGCGCGGTCCATGCCCTTGAACATCTTGTCGCGGGTGATCCCCGCGTTATTGACCAGGATATCGATGGGTCCTGCTTTTTGTTCTGCTTCGGCAACCAGCTTTTCGACGGAAGCCAGATCGGCCACATCACCCGCGACAGGGATGAAATCCTTGAAACCAGCGGCTTCCTGTTCTTTGAGCCATTCATCCTTTTTGTCGAATTCCGGGTGGTACGCGGCGACCACCTTGTGACCGGCCTTGGCCAGCGCATGACAAATGGCGGTACCGAGGCCGCCCATGGCGCCGGTTACGAGAGCAACTTTCTGGGACATTATCGAATCCTCTAGGGGAGTAATCGTTTCCGGACCAAACCGCCGCAGCCATGGCGACCCGCCTGATCCGACCAGTCATGCGGCGGTGCAGCAGCCGCAGAACCGCCGCATTATAAAGGAGTTGGGAAGAAATAGCGTGGATGGCCGCGCTACGCCGCATATTGGCCTTGCAAGAAATGAAGGGCGAGGCATGCCTCGCCCCTGTTGTCCTCAGTCCTCTGGCAAGGGATGCGACAGCGCAACCGGAACCGTCGGGCAACCCATGGTGATGCCACCGTTGCGGTGGCAAAGGCCCGTGCTCGCGTCATGGACCAACACCACCGCGTCGGTACGGGTCGAGAAGCAATAACCGAAGACGGTCGCCGTGCCCACCGGAGCGGATGACGACACGTTGTCGAGGTATCGGCTCAGGCGGAACGACTTGGCGTGAGCCGGCGAATAGAGCGTGTAGGAGAACATTGCCGCCGTGTCGTAGAGACGATCGGGGTAGATGTGGCGCGGACCATGGGCGGTGGCATCCTCGCTGATGGAAAGATCGACGAAGCCGGATTCGACATCGATCAAGACCTGGAACACGTCGCAGTTGTAGGCGGCGAAGGTCTTGGCTTGCGAGGCCAGTCCGGAGATCGGCAGCTTGTAGGCATAGATCGCGTCGCGCAGGGCCATGTCGCCCAGCCATGGCGCGATGCCCACGTCGAAACGGGCGGTGACGTCCTGGTCGGCGCCGATGCTGAAGACGCAAGTGGGCGAAATTCCCGCGCACGCGCCGCCCCAACCCGAGAAATAGCTGCCCGCTTCAGGCGTGGCGGCAAGGATCACCTGATCGCTGTTGGCATAAGCCGCGGTGCAGACGCTGCCGCAGTCGATCCCCGCGCCGCTCACCTTGCCGCCGCCGTTGCCGAGGCGGCTCACGGTAAGCGTGCGCGATTGCGGGTTCGACACGTTGCTCACGTTGAATGTGGCGGAGACCGTCTTGTCGGCATCCAGGGTGATCGCGCACGTCGTTGCCGTTGCCGAGGCCGCGCATGCCTCGCCCCAGCCCGCGAAAGCGCTGCCCGCGTCGGGGGTGGCGGTGAGCGTCACCGCCGTGTTCGCGGGGTAGGCGGGAAGGCAAGCACCGCCGTTGCACCTCACCGTGCCGCTGCCCGTGCCGGCATGGTCCACGGTGAGCGCATGCATGTTTGGCTGCAATGTGAACGCGGCGGACACCCTCTTGTCGCTACTCATGATGATCGTGCAAGACGGGCTTGCCGCCGCCGCGCATGCCTCGCCCCAGCCCGCGAAAACATTGCCCGCGTTGGGGATGGCGTCGAGCGTTACCGCCGTGTTCTCGGGATAGGTGGTGGTGTTGAGACAAGCACCGCCGTTGCACCTCACCGTGCCACTGCCGGTGTGTGTCACGGTGAGCGTATGCTTGGGCGCGAAAATGGCGGTGACATTCTGGCTGGCGCTCATCGTCAAGGTGCAAGTCGGCGAGTTGCCCGCGCATGCGCCGCCCCAGCCCTGGAAGGCGTTGTTTGCGGCGGCGCTGGCGGTGAGCGTTACTGTGGTGTTGGGAGAATACGTGGCGGAGCAAGTAGTGTTGCCGCCGCAGTTGATCCCCCC
>JAITCV010000042.1 GCA_031282905.1 Azoarcus sp.
TTCTTTCCCGGCAAGAGCTTCTCGATACGTCGATATTGGTCATTCCGCAGAACCATCCGTTCCATTCCGATCTCCTGTGCAAAAATCAGGATATAACCAGAAAATGAAACGGGTGGACAGCCCCCTCTGTAATGCATTGAATGTAAACGAAATTTCTGCAAACGAGATTTAATTGGCATTGCGAGGGAAGTGATTGTCAACAGACCCTAGGAAAAGAAATATTTGATGCCTGGCTTGCATCGCTGGATAAGAAAGCGTTTCCGCAGACAATTGTCGCCCAATAATGGGTTGCAACCGGCGGCCTCGCCCCCGCTGCACCATGACCGCTTGCGCACCAATCAATTTCAACATCAGGTATCAGAACCATGTCCAACAAACCTTCGATAACATTTGACGATCTGGAGTCTGCACTCATGTGGGTCTCGTCGGGCGCTCCCTGCGAGAACAGTGCGTTTATCTCCAGAACTACCGGAGAAGTCTTTTACGCTTCCTGTATGTATGATACGGAGGGCGAGCTTCCGGAAGACATGGAAGACGCCACCCTGTATTGCGCCGTTCCGCACAAGAACGATCTCGATCTCGGGCGCAATCTGGTGTTCCGGTTTGTATTCGAGTGCTTGCCGGAACAGGAGCACAGGGTCAAAGACTATTTTCGCCGCCGGGGTGCCTATGCCTGTTTCAAGGAGCTGCTCGACCGCACTGGTCATCTTGAGCAGTGGTATCAGTACGAGCAAAAAGCAACGAAGACCGCGTTGCTTGCCTGGGCTGCCGAAGAAGGGCTGAACGTTACCGACGAGGCCGCCAACTGACGCCCGACCCAAGCGGCTGAGATTGCGGACATTGCTCAATACGCCTGCTTGGGACGAGTGTGCAATATATGTACGCAATGTTTTTCGACCCTGTCGTGAAACACAATTGGCCCGCATAAGGGTCGGATAGCCGTGGATACTCACGGCAACTCTCCCACAGGTGGGCAAGGCGGCCTTCTGGTTGTGAGCCAGATGCCGAATCAGGCTCCAGAGACTTTGAACAGGCGCGAACGACCCGCGCTTGGAAGGAAACGCCAAGGAATATGATAACGAAAGAAAAAAAGAGGCGTCATGTGCGCCTCGTACTACCGTCGGTGTTGCTGGTGCTGGTGGTGGGCGCAGCCTGGAATTACCGGCTCGCCATGCTTGCTTGGCATTTTGTCAGCATACCCAGCCGGGCACCGGGCAGTCTGCGGCTTGCCGAATATCGCGTCACACTGGAAGCGCATCCCATCGAGGGGCTGACCGCCAATTCCTCCGCGCTGACCTACAACGGAGAGACCGATACCCTCTTTACCACGGTCAACCATCCACCGCAGATCGTGGAATTGACGCGGGAGGGCAAGGTCGTGCGGCAGTTGCCGGTCGCGGGCGTGGAAGACCTGGAGGGCATCACCCACATGGAAGGCAATCTGTTCGCCATCATCGACGAGCGCCGACAGCAAATCTACCGCGTGGCGGTCGACGCGGACACCCGGCGCGTCGATGTGCAGGGCGCGCCCCGTCTAGGTTTGGGCATCCTGCAAAGTGGCAATTTCGGCTTCGAAGGCATTAGCTGGGACGAGGAAAACCATCGTCTTTTCGTCGCCAAGGAAAAAAGCCCGCGCGTTTTTGAAATCGATGGTTTGCCGCCTCTCATGGATGGCAGCGACAAGGAAATGGACCTGCAAATCCACGAATGGCAGCCGCGGCAACATTTCCGGTATTTCATGCGCGATCTTTCTTCCTTGAGCCGCAGCAATCAAAACGGTCACATGTTGTTGCTGAGCGACGAATCCCGCCTGTTGGCCGAATACAGCGGCGAAGGCGAACTGGTCGGCCTGATGCCGCTCTGGCGCGGCTGGCATGGTCTTGCCACTTTTGTCCCGCTGGCCGAAGGCGTCACCGTGGGCCGGGACGGAACGATCTACCTCATTTCCGAGCCAAATCTTTTTTATCGCTTCGAGCGAAATCCCGCGCACCAGCAGAAATGATGTTGCCCTCACGCCAATCCGGAAACAAGGTGATCGAATTCAGGGTGCTTCGTGAACTCAACGCCTGTGGGACAGTCGATCATGGGGCGTGTTGCTATGCCATATGGTATTTCATTCAAGCCGACACGGCTTCGTGACGTAGCTTGGTTCAGGCATTAACTCAGGGGATACTGATCAAATCGAAATTTTTCATCTCTCGGATCATTTTATCCATAAAAATCAGTAGGTTATATTTAAGCCTCCGCCGGGATGACGATTTATTCAGAGCTTCCTTGGGAGAATATCTGCCCTGCCCGTCAGACCTGCAGGCGTTCGAGCAATTCACGCTCGACCTTGATCGCGCGGCTGTTCTGCGCCAGGCCGCCGCCAGAGACGAGAAAGGTATCTTCCACGCGCTCGCCCAGGGTGGATATCCTGGCGGCCTCGACGTTGATGGCGTTGCTGGCGAGGACTTCGGCGACATCGAACAACAGGCCGGGACGGTCGACGGTGACCAGCGACAGGATGTAATGACGGCCCGCTTCGTCCGGGTACAGGCCGACCTGCGGTGTGATGGGGAAATGCTTGACCTGGCGCGACAGCCTGCTCGGCGAAGGGCGCATGACCCTGTCCGGCGTGCGCAGCATGTCGGTGAGGTCGTGCTCGATCAGGGCCACGATGTCGCGGTAGTCCTCGTCGTCATCGTCGGTGCTGTGTTGCAGCATGAAACTGTCGAGCGCGTAGCCGTGGCGGGTGGTGTAGACCTTGGCGTCGAGGATGGAGAAACCGCGGCAACTGAAAAAGCCGGTCAGGCGCATGAACAGGTCTTTCTGGTCGGGGGCATAGACCATGACCTGGGCGCTGTCACCGTCTTCTTCCACTCTCGCCCGCACCACGGGTTCGCTGCCGTCCGCGCGGAAATAAAGCACCCGGGCATGCCATGCGATTTCTTCCGCCGAATGGCGCATGAAATACACCGCGTCGAGCTGTGCCCACAGCGCATCTTCGATGCCGGGACGCAGGCCGTAATAGCGCAACAGGCGCTGGGCATCTTCCTGGCGATCGTCGAGGCCTAGCGCCTGCTGCGGGGTTTCCCCGCGCAGCAGGCGGCGGGTGGCGAAGAACAGGTCTTCGAGCAGCTTGCCTTTCCATCCGTTCCATACCTTGGGGCTGGTGCCGCGAATGTCGGCATGGGTGAGCAGGTAGAGCCCGGTCAGCCGCCGCTCGTTGCCGACGGCGTCGGCGAAGCGCTGAATGACGTTCGGGTCGGTGGTGTCTTCCTTCTGCGCGGTACAGGACATGGACAGGTGATGACGCACCAGCCAGCCGACGAGTTCGGTGTCTTCGTCGGCGAGATCGTGCATCTTGCAGAATTCTCGTGCGTCATGCATGCCCAACACCGAGTGGTCGCCGCCGCGCCCCTTGGCGATGTCATGGAAAAGCGCGGCGATGTAGAGCAACCAGTGACGTTCGAAGCCGAGGATCAGCCGGGTAAGCAGCGGGTATTCGTGCGCGTGTTCGCCCATGGTGAAACGGCGCATGTTGCGCAGGACCGTCAGGGTGTGCTGATCCACGGTATAGACGTGGAAAAGATCGTACTGCATCTGGCATAGAATCTTGCGCCAGGCGGGAAGGTAGCGCGACAGGATGCCGTATTGGTTCATCCGCCGAAAGGCATGCACGATGCCGCGTTTTTGCTGGAAAATTTCCAGGAAACGCGCGCGATTGACCGGGTTGGCGCGAAAGGCGGCATTGACGCGATTGCGGTTGAGCCACAACGCGCGCAGGGTGCGCGCGGTCATGCCCTTGAGTTCCGAGCGTTGCTGCAAGAGCAGGAAGCATTCGAGCAAGGCTTCGGGATTGCGCTCGAAGGTGTCGTCGGCGCGGATATCGAGCAGTTCGCCCGCGGCCTGGAAACGGGCGTTGATGATGAATGCCGGCAACTCGCGGCGAGGCAGGATTTCACCGCTGTAGTTTTGCAGCAGGATGGCGTTGATCTGGGTGAGTTTCTTCGCGTTGAGGTAATAACGCTGCATCAGGTTTTCCGAGGCGCGTTTGGCCATGGTGGCTTCGATACCCATGGCATGAGCGAGCCTTTCCTGGTAGTCGAACAGCAGGCGGTCCTCCTCGCGCCCGGAAAGGTAATGCAGGCGGATGCGCACATGCTGGAGAAAACGCTCGCAGCTTCGCAGGTCGCTCGCTTCGTTGCCGGTGATGAGGCGCTGGCGAGCCAGTTCGCGCCAGTTCCTGCCAAGACCGGCGGCTCGGGCAATCCAACCCAGCATCTGCAGATCGCGCAGGCCGCCCGGACTTTCCTTGCAATTGGGTTCGAGGGCGAACGGGGTGTCGTTGTAGCGGGCGTAGCGTTGTTCCTGCTCGATCAACTTGGCGCGGAAAAATTCGCGCACATCGAGCTGCTGGCGATAAGCGCGGGAAAATTCATCGAAAAACGTGGTATCGCCGGTGATGAGGCGCGCTTCGAGCAGGCTGGTTTGCACCGTGATGTCGCCCCTGGCTGCTTCCAGGCATTCCTCCAGGGTACGTACGCTATGACCGATGTCCAAGCCGACATCCCATAGCGCGCCAACCAGCCCGGTGAGCCTGGCTTGCAGCGCCTCATCGGGCGGCACGGGCAACAGGATGAGCAGGTCGACGTCCGAACGCGGGAAGAGTTCTCCCCGGCCATATCCGCCCACCGCGACCAACGCCGCCGTCGCCGGAAAATCACAGGCTTGCCACAAGCGCAGAACGGCGCCATCGACCAGCGCGGCGTGATCGTGCAGCAGGGGCGTGGTCAGCGGATGCGCCTCATACGCGGCGCGCAAGGCGGCGCGCGCCGCGCCCAGTTGCGCGCGCTCGATGACGATTGTTTGTTGCAGGCTGGACGCGGTGGCAGAAACGCTCATGATATATTCATGGTTGCGGTGCAATCTTGCCCGCGACGATTTGCGGCAGAAACACCGGGTTTGACAAAGGTTCGATGTAATCGAGCACCGCCACCGCGAGGCAGGCGAGGCGCATTTCGGCGATTTCTCGGAGTCTTGGGGATGGGCTTCATCGGCGGTACGGGCACGAGGCGTGAGCATGAGCGGTTGCACATTATCCACGGATGAGCAGCAGGCCGCATTCGAGATGATCGGTATAGGGAAACTGGTCGAAAACGGCGGCGGCGGCGAGGCGGTGGGTGGCGAGCAGTACGCCGATATTGTCGCGCAGGCTGGCGGGATTACAGGAAATATAGAGCATATGCTCGAAACCGCGTGCCATATCGAGCGTTGCCGCGTCCAGACCGGCGCGGGGCGGGTCGACGAGCAGGGTGGTGAAGCGGTAGCTGTCGAGATCGAGCTTGAGTTGCTGGAGTCGCCGGAATGGCCTGGTCCGCGCAAGCGCGGCGCTGGCCTCGTCGCTTGCCATCCGCACGATGGCCACGTTGGCAACGCCGTTGGCCGCCAGGTTGTGATGCGCCGCCATCACCGCGGATTTGTTGACTTCGGTGGCCAGCACCTTGCCGAACAGCGGCGCCAACGCGATGGTGAAATTGCCGTTGCCGCAATAGAGTTCGAGCAGGTCGCCGCCCAGCTCCCGGGCTTGCGCCCGCGCCCAGCCCAGCATGGCGCGGTTGATCTCGCCGTTGGGCTGGGTGAAGCTGCCTTCGATCTGGCGATAAACGAGGCGCATAGCGTCGACGTCGAGTTCTTCCTGCACCCAGTCGCGCCCAATCACGATTTTCTGCCCCCGGCTGCGTCCGATCAGGTTCACGCCCAGTTCGTGGGCAAGCGCGCGCGCCGCGTGCTCCCAAGCGCCATCGAGTGGGCGGTGGTAAATGAGGCTCACCAGGCTGTCGCCAGCGAGGGTGGCGAGGAATTCGGCATGGAAAAGCTGGCGACGCAACACCGCGTCATGCTGTAGATATGATCGCAGACGCGGCATCAAGGCGCGGATGACGGCGCAGGCGGGCGGAAAGTCATCGACCACCACCACGCGCCGGGAATCGGCGGGGTCGAACATCGCGTAATCGAGACGCTCGCCGTCATGCCATAGGCGAAATTCGGCGCGCAGGCGGTAAGCGGTCGGGGCGGAGGCGAATATTTGCGGCTCGGGCAGATCGAAAGCGGCGAAATCACGCCGCAAACGTTCGACCTTGGCGGCGAGCAGGGCAGGATAGCGGTCAGGGTCGATACGGGAAAGCGGCATGGAAGACTCTACGCGGCAGCGCCGGAATGTCCGGCGCGCGATTTTGCCCGCATATGACGTACGGCGCGAACGCAGGTCACGCCCAATGCGCCGAGCACCAGCAGCGGGTCGAACAGGTAATCCCACAGGTTGGGCGAGGCCAGCAGGCGCAAGCGCCAGGCCGTGAGTGCCAGCACAAGCGCCAGCGCGCTCATCCGCCAGCTTGCCAGCCAGGCCGCGAGCGCCAGCGCGCCGACGGTCAGCGCCAATACATGAGCATCGTCATAACCCCAGGCGTAGGGGTCGACCGGCCCCAGTCCGAGCGCGGGGGGATGGAACAACATGGCGACGACGGTGATGAGCGGCGGCAGATATCCCTCTTCGCTTTTGGCGAAAACCGCGCGCCGTGAACCGTTGCATGCCAACAGCAGTGCCACAAGCATCACCACGGTCGTCACCGATAATCCCGCGAACAGGCCGCGCATCATTTCGATCGGTCTCGCGGGGGGGAAGGGCGCAGCCAGCAGAACCAATACCAATAACATATTCCCCGGCCAGCGACATTTGCCGCACGCGCCCGGCCAGCGTCTCGAGCGCTGCAGCCCGGCGAGCGCCAGGCACAGCAACAACCCCCAGCCGCAGAGGTCGATGGCGAAGCCGGTCATTGCGTTTGCTCCAGCCGCTGGCGCAGCCACGCCATGTTGAAACTTATATGACGGATAAATGACCTGTTCCAGGTGTAGACCAGATGGAAATCCCCTTTTGCGTCTTGAATGATATAGGGATAGTCATATTGCCAGCCGCAATCCGCTTCGCCTTCCCGTCCATCTTGCTCATCGAGGTTTTTGCACAGATTGCGTTCGAGCTTGGCCAGCACGGCCTCCGCCTCCGGGCCGGGGCCGAGCCTATCCAGTTCATCCAGGGTGGCGGCACGAATGGACGCGGGGGTGAGCGTCTGGCCGAAACTCTCCTGGCGATCCTCGAAACGGTGGATTGCCCGCCAGTGCCAGCCCTCGTCTTCACTCACCAGCAATGACAGTCGCAAACGCTGGTCTTCGGTGTCGTTTGCCACCGCGAGCAGGCGGCCATCGCCCAGACGGAACGCGGCCAGCGCCGAATTGGGGTTGGCGAGCGTCGTCTCTTGCGGCGTCCGCCAGTGCAGACCGCCATCTTCGGTCTCGCCGCGCCAGGCGCGCGTGCCGCTCGCGGTGCGCATCAGCGCCACAGCCCGCCGCGTATCTTGTACCAGCACGACGGGTTGCAGAGTGCGGCGGCCATGATCCATGCGAATCTTGCGCCGTACTTCGCCCGTGGGCGCGAGCACCAGCAATTCGGCGAACTTGCCCGCCAATTCGTGATAGACCGGCACCCCGATATCACCGTTGGCGAAGAACACCGGGACCCCCTTGACCAAGGTGCTGAGGTTGAAAAACGGCGAGGTCACCAGCCGCGAAGCGGGTCGCCAGTGCTGCCCCAGATCAGGGGAGCGCAGCAGATTGAGCTGGCTGGTCGCCCATCCTCCCATGGTGACGCTGACATAGATCACCCACAGTTCGCCGCCCGGGGTGAGCAATGCGACCGGATTGCCCAGCTTGCGAGTGAAGAATCCCGTGTCGCGGGTCGTCTGTTGCGGCGAGGCGATGACCTGTTGCGGCCCCCAGGCCAGTTCATCGGCGGCGCGGTACGCGGCGTAGATATTGACATCCGTCGCGCCTTCGCGCGTGCCGCCAAACCAGGTGGCGAACAACCGTCCATCGGGCAGGGCCACGATCGAGGGCGCGTGCACGCGCAGCGGTTGTGCGGCGTTGATCAATGCGCTGGTCAAGCGGGGCGGCGCATCCTCCACACTGACCGGCTCCACCGCCAGCGCGAACCTTCCGTCCACCTCGCCCGCCTGTCCCGGCCACCCTGCCCAGGCGGTGAGCAGCACGATCAGTGCCGCGCCAAGTCCGCGGATGGCTTTTATCAGACCTGACGCTTGAATGGATGATTGGGAAATTTCAATTACTCTCAAGAAAAATACCAAGAGCGTTGCCGAAATTTGCAGTTCCCTTGTCGATCATGAATTGAAAGGCAAGATTGATGGGCTTCCAAATACGACCATCAAGCAACTTTTCCGGGTTGTCGGTTTCTTCTGGTTTGAACCACCGACCCGACTCCATATTCCTCAAGACTTCGCCTGCATATGAAGCAAATGTATACATGGATTTGCCGACCGGGTTGACATTGGCACCGCCATTTTTCCATTCGTTGATAATGAAATCGACGAGCTCAAGCCGGGATGGCTGGTAACTGGCAATGTCGAAATCGTAATGCTGCCTGGCCAGGCGAACAATTGAAACCGCGATGCGCGAATCGAGGCGAACCAACATGGAAGAATTCACTGTGGCATGACCTCGATGAGGTACACCGTCTTCAGCCTCTCCGCGCGGCGCCGCGGATCGAGGAAACGGCGATCGAGGCGAGTCACACGGTAATCCGGGCTTTGCGTCAGTTCCTCAATGGACAGGCCCGCCGCGGCGATTTTCTCCCGGTCTTGCGCCGACACATACAGCACCACGGGCCTGGCCATGCGCCCCAGTTCATCGAGACTCAGGCTCGGAATCAGCCGCCCGGCGGCGAAATCGAAACTCGACGCCCGCGCGCCGTTTTCGAGGTAATACAGGTCTTCGGTGTCGATGCCGCGCGCGCCAAGCTGTTTGCCGAGCACGGTGCCGCCCTGATAAGCGAGCAACTGGGGATGGGCATTGAAATTGGCGAGGACGAAAAACACCGCCGTCGCGGTGACCGAGGCCAACACCAACCGCGCGCCGCCGTGTTGCCACCGGATCAACGCCACGCCCACCGCCAGCGTTGCCAGCGCCGCCACGGCGCCTGCCCACCCGTCCATCCCCAGCGGGAACGCCCAGGCATTGAGCGCCACCGCGCCCGCCGCCAATAAACCGATCACCACGGCCTGTACCCACCACAGAACATGGTGCGCGGAAGGCTGCCCCAACCGGGGCGCGAGCCGGGCGGCAAGCTGGATGGCGAAGAAGGGCAGCAGGGTGTTGAGGTAATGCGGCAGCTTGAAACGCGACGCCGAAATGATGACGAACATCACCACGATCGTACCCAGGGTCAACGCTTCCCCGCCCGCGAAGGGACGCAGACGGTTTTTCAGCAAAGTCAGCCCCTCGGCGGCCAGCGCCCACGCGCCCAACAGGGACCATGGCAGAAAAGCCCACAAATAAGTATGGACAAAAAACAGCGAATCCCCCTCCCCGGCGTTGCCGAAACGCACCCCGGCCAAGCGTTCGACATTCTGCCCCCAGAGAATGAAAGCCACGCCCCGGCTACCGAACTGATCGTAATAGGCATACAGCACGGGCGACATGAACAGCACGGTGATGAGCGCCAATGTCAGCCAGCGCGAATCGAACAAGCGCGCCCAGTCACGGCGATAGAGCAAATGCAGGAAAATGGCGATCAGCGGCATGGCCACACCGATCATGCCCTTGGCGGCAAAACCCAGCGCCAGCCCGAAACCGCCCAGCACCAGATGCTTCCAGGCTCCACCGTTATTGCTGTTATCATTAATGCCGCCATATTCGACAGTAACGAAAGCAGCCAGTTGCCAAGTCGCCAGCATGATCGAACCGGTCAGCAGCGCGTCCATGCGAACATCGTTGTTGGCGAGCATGAAAGAAAACGAACTCGCCAGGATCACCCCGGCAAGCCGCCCGGCCGGCGCCGAATGCAACAGCGCGCCAAGCCGGATGGTGGCATGCACTGCCAGGATCGAAAACAACAGCGACGGCAATTTGTAGGCAAAGGCATTGACCCCGAACAATTTGAACGAAGCCGCCGCCAGCCAGAACAACAAATGGGGCTTGTCGAGGTAATTCTGGCCCTGGGTGATGAGCCGGGTCCACTCTCCGCTCTGATGGATATGGAGCGCGATGTTGGCATGATGGGCGGAATCGTTGTTCATCAGCGGAACGAAAAGCCCGCCGATATAGGCCGCGAGTAACAGGAGATAACAAGCGATGCTGTTTCTCGTATCGAAAGCCTGTGCAGCGGTACCGTTTTTCGTATCAAAGGCCAGCAAGAGATTCACACTCCATAATAAGCGCGATACCAGTTCACGAAGCGTCCGACCCCTTCGGCAATGCTGGTCGCGGGCGCAAAACCCGCCCAGGCATCGAGTTCGGCGGTGTCGGCGCAGGTCGCGGGCACGTCGCCATCCTGGAGCGGCAGGAAGTTTTTCTCCGCTTGCCGTCCCAACACGGCTTCGATTGCCGCGATGAAATCCATCAGATCCACCGGATCGTGGTTGCCGATGTTGAACACGCGGTAGGGCGCGCGGCTGCGTCCCGGATCGGGTCTGTCCGGGTCGAAGGTCGCATCGGGCGAAGCGGGCCGGTCGAGCGTGCGGATCACCCCTTCGACGATGTCATCGATGTAAGTGAAATCGCGCTTCATCTTGCCGTGGTTGAAGACATCGATTGGCCGCCCTTCGAGAATCGCCCGGGTAAACAGGAACAGCGCCATGTCGGGCCGCCCCCATGGTCCATAGACCGTGAAAAACCGCAGCCCTGTGGTCGGCAAGCCGTAGAGATGGCTATAGGTATGCGCCATCAGCTCGTTGGCTTTCTTGGTGGCGGCATAGAGACTCACCGGGTGATCGACACTGTCATGCTCGGAAAACGGCATTTTCGTGTTGCCGCCATACACACTGGAACTGGAGGCATAGACCAGATGCGCCACCCGATGATGACGGCACCCTTCGAGGATGTTCACGAACCCCACCAGATTGCTGTCGACGTAAGCATGCGGATTTTGCAGCGAATACCGCACCCCGGCCTGGGCGGCGAGGTGGATGACGCGGTCGAACGCTTCGCTGGCGAACAGGCGCTCGACGCCGCCACGGTCGGCCACGTCCAGTTTCACGAAACGAAAACCGGAATGTGGCCGCAAGCGCGCCAGCCGACGCTCCTTCAGGCTAGGATCGTAATAATCATTAAGGTTATCGAGCCCCACTACCTCATCGCCGCGTGCCAGCAGCCGTTCGGTGGTGTGCATGCCGATGAAACCGGCTGCGCCGGTCACGAGGATTTTCATGGGAAAGCAGCTTCGTCGGGAGATTGGTGATTATCTCATGAGCCCGGGCCATCGCCTGAATTCGACATCTGGGCACGACGCGCGCGATGGCGGTTCCGGTATCATTCCGGACAGCATGTCGGCATGAAGCTCCGTTTGAATTGCGTGAAAGGATGACGAAATGGCAAACAAGATGCTTTTTGGCAGTACGCCCGGCGCGTTGCCGCCCAAGGTAGACACCCGCAACGAGGCTGGCGGCACGGCGTATGCCTTGAGCAAGCCAGCGGCGCTGGCGCAGTACGCCGCGACGGGCTGCCTCAACCATACCTTTTATGCGGATGCGATTGCGCAACTGGACGCGGTATTGGCGCTGTGCGCGCAAAACGAGCCGGATTTCATCGCGCGCGCCGCGCTCTATGCGCGCGAACGCGGCGCGATGAAGGACATGCCCGCGCTGCTCTGCGCCGTGCTCAGCGTGCGCGCGCCGGAACACCTGTCCTCCATTTTTTCGCGCGTCATCGACTCGCCGAAGATGCTGCGCAATTTCGTGCAGATACTCCGTTCCGGCGTGGTTGGCCGCAAATCGCTGGGCAGCCGACCCAAGCGCCTGGTGCAGCAGTGGCTGAATGCCGCTTCCGACCAGACCCTGTTGAAC
>JAITCV010000089.1 GCA_031282905.1 Azoarcus sp.
GGGCCAATCTACGAACGAGGTCACCTTTCGATGCCTCTGGGTTGGAACGGCCTCCCCGGTAACACAACTATTATCGTCGATGACGATAAACAGGATTCAGCATACAAGGTTGGATAAGCGTAGCGTAATCCGACATTCGTCCCCACGATGCGCAGCACAAGCAAATCAAACAACAGCGGCGCTTTGCGCCGACGATGAACCAATGTCGGATTACGCCTTCGGCTTATCCGACCTACGAAACACCTCGCTTCGCGCCACGATGCGGCATGCTAGAATTTTCCGTTTTTCGCCCTCATGGGGCCGATCCGACGCGCCCCACCCATCCCATTGGAGCCCATCATGTCCGCATCATTGTTCGCCGCTGTCGAAATGGCGCCTCGCGACCCTATTCTCGGCCTGACCGAAGCCTTCAACGCCGATCCCCGGACGGACAAGGTCAACCTCGGCGTGGGGGTCTATTACAACGACGAAGGCAAGCTGCCGCTGCTCGCCGCGGTCAAGGCTGCCGAAGAAGCCCGCCTGAAAACCCAGCCGCCGCGCGGCTACCAGCCGATCGACGGCAACGCGGTCTACAACCAGGCCGTGCGCGAACTGCTGTTCGGCAAGGGCGCGGAACTGGCGGACAACGGCAGCGTCGTCACCATCCAGGCCCTGGGCGGCACCGGCGCGCTCAAGGTCGGCGCCGATTACCTGCGCAAGCTGCTGCCGCAGGCCACGCTCCACATCAGCGATCCGTCATGGGAAAACCACCGCGCGCTGTTCGAAGCCGCCGGATTCCCGGTCGAAACCTACCCCTATTACGATCCCGCCACCCGTGGGGTGAATTTCGCCGCGATGAAAGCCCGGCTCGCCGCCATCGCCCCCGCCTCCATCGTGTTGCTCCACGCCTGTTGCCACAACCCCACCGGCGCGGATCTTTCCGCCAGTGAATGGAACGAAGTCGCGGCGATCTGCAAGGAGAAGAAGCTGGTACCCTTCCTCGATCTCGCCTACCAGGGCTTTGCCGATGGCATCGAAGCGGATACCGCGGCGGTACGCGAGTTCGCCGCGACCGGCATCCAGTTCTTCGTTTCCAGTTCGTTTTCCAAGAATTTCTCGCTTTATGGCGAACGGGTCGGCGCGCTCTCCATCGTCACCGCGAGCAAGGAAGAAGCGGGCCGCGTGGCCTCGCAGGTCAAGCGCGTCATCCGCAGCAACTATTCCAATCCGCCCACCCACGGCGGCGCGATCGTGGCGGCCGTGCTCACCAGTCCAGAACTGCGCAAGGTCTGGGAAGATGAACTGACCGTCATGCGCGAGCGCATCCGCGCCATGCGCGCCGGTCTGGTCGACGCGCTGAAGGCCGCAGGCGTCAAGCTTGATTTCTCCTTCATTGCCCGCCAGCGCGGCATGTTCTCCTACACCGGACTCGGCAAGGAACAGGTGGAACGGCTGAAGACCGAATTCGGCATCTACGCGGTCTCCTCGGGCCGCATCAATGTCGCTGCGCTCAACAGCAAGAACCTGCCGGTGGTGGCAAAGGCGGTGGCGGCGGTGCAATAAGCCATCGTCACTGCAAGGAGTGGCTTTTCCAGACGGGAAGTTCAATTCACCGGGACGGGGCATGGCCTCGTCCCACACCAGCCGCTCGCAATGGCGAAGAATGCCGCTCCCTTTTCTTTCAAGGCCATTTTCAGGGCGGCCAATTCCGGTTCTTGCTGGCGAAACGGAATGGACATAGCGAACCAGGCCGATTCCAAAAGCCGCTCCTTCAAGGGCGGTGTTGCGCAGATCTGGCGGCGTTGAAGTCGAAGGCTTCAAGGGCGGGTTCCGAAGTGGGGCCATGGTCGTTGGAACCATCCCAGATATAATTGCAGGCTTCCAATAATTCCTTTGGCCATTTGCGGCAGGGAAGAATACGCTCCAGACCCATGTAGAACAGTTCAGTCGGAATGGACAGCAGACTATAGGGAATCGCTATAACGCTCAGAAGCGTAAGGGCAAGCAAGTTGGAAATGCCGCCGAAAAAACCATTTTCACGAAAAAGCCCGACGATATTTTTCGCCGTCTGTTTGGGCGAGAAGAACATTCCCAACACCATTTTTATGATCCCGCCCCAAAGCGTAAACGCCTCGCTGACGTGATCCAGCCCGTACTCTGATTTGGAATCATCGGCAAAAGGCGGCAGGGCGGCGGCTCCCTGGTCCATGTAAAGCCGCATGTATTCCCAGATCATCTCCGCGCGTTGGCTGGCATGATAATCACCCATTGTGTTTGTTTCATAGACGCTGATGCAGACTTCCTCCATTTTCTTCTTTTTGGGATTGAAGCGGTAATCCATGACCAGATGGAGGGAGCCCTCGCTGCCGGAGCCGCCGCCATACGTCACCACGATCCCGCCCTTGGAATAGGCCGTCATCTCATCCCAGTTCCGGATACACAGCCGGTTACCCAGCCAGCACGTCACCGTGCGCGCCTTGCGGTTGAAAATGATGGGCAGTTGCCGACGCCAGCCAACGAATATCCAGGACATGGCAAGAGACCAAAAAAGGAGAATACCCAAAAAGATCAGGATATCTTCCCTGTCTATACGGTCTATGCCAAAAGTAAAAAAAGAATCATGAAAACTCATGCCGTCCATCAACAGATAATGAAGAGAATCCAATAAAAAATCCAGTAAACTCATCAATGGAAACAACAAAATCATTGTCGTCAGAAAAGTCGCCCACCACGACATGCTGGCGCGTCCGCCATACATGCTTCCGCTCGCCGTACGCACGAACAGATGATCTTCGGTAATGCGCATGATGTTGTTGCCCGCTTTCGCCGGAACATCCAGCGGCGGATCGCCGGGATGCAGGGCATTGACATCGGTGATGAGCGCGTTGTACTGCTCTTCCGGGATGGATTGTTTGTTCTGCGCGCGCGAGCGCGCCTGCATGATGCCCGCCACGATCGGCGCGGCAGCGGTAGCAACGACCGTACCGATCAACAGGGCAAGTTTGGCGTCGTTCATGGGGCGAAATCAGCAAGGAAGAACGGAGACTGGCTGGTCCCCTGGAAAGCTGCAACGCGTTCGGATTCAGAAGGCGAGGAAACCGCGCGGCAAGCGCGAAAAACACGGAGCCAAGCTCGATGACCGTGAATGTTATCAGCCTCCCCTGACCACGGATCGATCCAGTTGCATGAGCGCGTGCGCGGCAATCGCGGCAATGATTTCGGCATTTTCTCCCACGGCGGCGGCGAGACGCAGCGCACAGCCTGGATAGCGGCCTCCCAAGGCATCGAGCCGCCGCGGCAAATCATGTTTGAGATGCCTGCCCGAGGCCAGGAAAACCGGCAACACGCACAGACACTCCGCGCCGCGCGCCACCAGCGCCGCGACAGCCTCTTCCAGCAACGGCGTGAGCAATTCCAGAAAAGCGACTTCAACCATGATGCCGGGACGGGCGACGCAGACCTGTTCCCGGATGCGCTGGAGGGGCTGCGCCCAGGCCGGATCGCGCGCGCCGTGTCCCAGCAGGATCAGCGCTTCAGCGCTCATCGCGTCCTGCGCGCAACAGCCGCGCCACCACCCGTTCCGCAATGACAAGGCCCAGACTGGCGGTCATCATCATGCTCGAACCGTAACCGGCGCAGGACAAACCTCGAGGCGCGCAGGCAACGGGCGGACGCGGGGGTTCGATGGAATATACCGCTTCGATCCCGAATTTCTTGCCGGGATCGCGGGGAAAACCATATTCCCGCCGCAGCCGCGCCCGCAGCCTGGAGAGCAGCGGATCCTGCTCGGTGCGCGCCAGATCGTCCGCCCGAATCTGGCGCGGATCGGACTTGCCGCCCGCCCCGCCCGCCATCACCAACGCCACGCCCTGCCGACGGCAGATCGCGGCCATGGCCAGCTTGGCGCTCACCTGGTCGACGGCATCCACCACGATCTCGAATTCCCCCGTCCGCAGCAGGTCAGCGACATTTTCGGGGGTGATGAAATCTTCCACCGTCGTCACCCGGCATTGCGGATTGATGCCGCTCACCCGCGCCGCCATCGCGTCGACCTTGGCCTGTCCCAAGGTCGCGTCCAACGCATGGGCCTGGCGGTTGATATTGGATTCGGCGATGTTGTCGAGGTCGATCAGACACAACGCGCCGATTCCGCTCCTGGCCAGCGCCTCGACCACCCACGAGCCGACCCCGCCCACGCCGACCACGCACACGCGCGCCCCGGCCAGCCACGCCACGCTGCCCGCGCCATACAAGCGCTCGATGCCGCCAAAACGGCGCGCGAGGTCGACCGCGGAATCGGAAATCAACTCTGTTTGCATGGAAAATATCGTGCTCGAAACAAAAGAAACAGATAGATCAAGTGAGCGGCAGCGAAACCGCCGCTCACTTGATCCTCGGGTCTAGGCCGCCGACCCTCGTGCGGCCAGTTCCCGTTTGTGTGATCGGTCTAGCCACATCCCCAGGCCCTGCGCGTTGAGGCTGAGGTCGAAACGCAACTCCTCGAGCGAAGCCTCTTCGTCGAGCGCCCATTGCTGGCGGACGCATTCTTCGCGCACGAGCTGCTCCAGCCCGGCGAGGATTTCGACATGACGCGCAAGCCCCTGCCCGCGCGCGGCCTCCGCCACCGCCATCTGGGCGTAGATCAGGCGGCAGGTATCGGCCCCCAGGCGCTCGATGTCGCCCACCCGCCCATGGTGGGAAAGAAACATCGCCCGGGGACCGAAAGCCAGCATGCGGCCAATGGAATGCAGCATTTCATGCGGATCGAATTGGCTGAACGAAGTCGTCGGAAAGATGAAGGCGCGGCCATCGACATCGAACTTGCGGCAGGACAAGCCGAACGCATCGCCGGTAAAAAAGGACTGGCTCGGTTCATCCCACACCACGATATGGTGCCGCGCGTGTCCGGGAGCCTCCATGATGCATAGCGTGCGCTCGCCCAGCGCCAACTCCAGCCCTTCCTGCGCGGCGACCATGCGCGCCTCATCCACCGGCACCAGCCGACCATAGAGGCGGAAAGCCTGCTCCGCACCATAGACGGATACCGTCGCCTCCCACAAGCGCACCGGGTTGACCAGATGGGGCACGCCAATCGGATGCACCACCAGTTTGGCGCGAGGCAAGGCGCACATCAGGCTCCCCGCGCCCCCGGCATGGTCGAGGTGCAGATGGGTCAGGATCACCCACTCCACCGCCTCGGGTTTGACATCGCGCCGCGCCAGGGCGGCAAGGATATGTGGCACCGATGTATTGCTGGCCGTGTCGATCACCGCCACCCGGCCATGGTCGATGATCAGGTAAACCGCCGCCAGATGGCTACGCTCCCCATCGGGCACTTCCACCGCAACGATTTCGCCGGAATACTCCTCGGTATTCTGCATGGTCTTTCCCCCCACTCTTGTTGTTGCCTTGTTGTTTTTGCTCGCCACGCGAGCGCCCATCGCGGCATTATGCCATTAATCAAGTTACACTCATATGACCAAACCCAAGACCAATGCATGAGAACATGAACTTTGATTTTGATGGACATCCCGACCGGCGCATGGTTCCCGGCGAAAAATGGGGACGTTACGCGGGCCGCGACATCCTGCCATTGTGGGTCGCCGACATGGATTTCCCCGCGCCGCCAGCGGTGCTCGCGGCGCTCTCCGCGCGTATCGAACATGGCATCTTCGGCTACACCCACCCCTGGCCCTCGCTGATCGACGCCGTGGTCGACGGCATTGCCCGCGATCACGGCTGGCAAATCGAGCCGGACTGGCTGGTATGGCTGCCTGGCGTCGTGACCGGATTCAATCTTGCCTGCCGCGCGGCGGGCGCCGAAGGCGCCGGGGTATTTACCGCGACGCCGATCTATCCCCCATTCCTGGCCGCCCCCGCCAACAATGCCGGTCGCCTGGTACACAGCCCGCTGGTACTCGATGAATGCCAACAACGCTGGCAATGGGATCGCGCGGCGACCCTCGCGGCCATCGCGCCCTACACCCGGCTGTTCATGCTGTGCAACCCGCATAACCCGGTGGGCCGTGTCTTTGATGAAGAAGAACTGCGCTGGATCGGCGAAATCGCCATCGAACGCGATCTGGTGATCTGTAGTGACGAAATTCACTGTGGCCTGGTGCTCGACCCCGCCAAACCCCACATCCCGATCGCCATGCTCGACCGCGAAATCGCCCGCCGCAGCATCACCCTGATGGCGCCTTCCAAGACCTGGAACATTCCCGCGCTTTATTGCGCGCTGGCGATCATTCCCGACGCCACCCTGCGGATGCGGTTCCGGCGCGTGATGCGCGGCATCGTGCCCGAGGTCAATGTACTGGGTTTCGTTGCCGCCGAAGCCGCCTACCGTGACGGCGGCCCTTGGCGCGCGGCCCTGCTCGACTACCTGCGCGCCAACCGCGACCGGGTTGTCGATGCGGTGAGCGCCATGCCGGGCTTGGCCATGGCCGTTCCCGAAGCCACCTATCTGGCCTGGATCGACTGCCGTGGCGCGGGGCTGACCGAGCCGGTGGCCTTCTTCGAAGCCGCTGGCGTGGGCCTTTCGGATGGGCGTTTTTTCGGCATGCCCGGTTTCGTGCGCCTCAATTTTGGCTGCGCGCGCGCCACTCTCGACGAAGCACTGGCGCGCATGGCGCGGGCGCTGGAACAGCGCCCGCGCCATGCGCTCGACCACCAACGCTAACGGACGATCTTCAGGCTGGCTTCCGCGGTCTTGCCGGATGCCGTCCGCGTGGAAATATCCATGGCCGAGTCATAGGCATCCTGCCAAAGAGTTTGGCTCAGCTCGGAGAAGTCCGGGTAGCGGGTGGTAAACCGGAACGCCCAACAAGCCTGCCGCAGCCCGCTCAGCCTGTCCAGTTGCCATGCCATGCTGGTTGGTAGCGAAACAGTCAGCGAGCCATTGCTGGCCCCGGTCGGCATCGGGCCGCTGCTGCGCGCGCGCGGCGCGCCTTGTGTGGTGGGGCCGCTGTGGGCATCGGACGCGCGGGCCTCGGCGCT
>JAITCV010000106.1 GCA_031282905.1 Azoarcus sp.
AACCCCACCGCTTTCAACATCTCGCGCAGCAAAAACCGCAACAGCGATACAAACAACAACACCGCGACCACCACCAGCGCGAACGCCGCCACCATGCGCCAGCCCCGATCCGCGATCACCTCCACGAGCAGGCGAGCCACATTGTCCGCATACAGCCAAGCCACGAGCAGGGCCACGATCCAACCGACCATGGCCAGGATTTCACTGACCAGCCCCCGCCACAGCCCGACTGCCGCCGACAAGGCGAGGATGGTCAAAAAGGCGTAATCGAAAACCGTCACGGCCAGTCCCGGAAGCGCATGGCATCAGCGCCGCGCCAGGGTCGCGCCACTGTGCCCAAGCTCTTTCAGCCGCGCCACCGTTTGCTCGCCCTGCGATTTTCCACCCGCCGGGCCAACGCGAACACGGATCATGTTGTTGCCCGCCTTTTCGGTGTAGGCGGCAAAGCCCTGTTTTTTCAGTTCCGCCACCAGTGAAGCCGCTTTCGTCGCGTCGGTGAATGCGGCAACCTGCACGATATAAGTGGGAGAAGCCGAGGAAGGGGGAAGCGAAGAAGGGGAAGCCAGGGAAACCGCTGCTGGCGCTTTCTCTGGCGCGCCATCGAGCAGCGCGCGCACCCGCGCTGCTTCGGCCGCGCGCGCGGCATCTTCGGCTTCGCGCGCGGAATTTTCGGGCGCTGGAGGCTGGCCCACAGGTTGTGCCGATGATGGTGATATGGGCGGCTGCGTGGGGGGCGGCTGCGTGGGCGCCGAAGCACGAGGCTGGGGCGGCGGGACGGCCTCGCGCGCGGGGATGGAAATCTGAATATCATCGACCGGAGGCGGTTCCTGATCCATCGCCCTCGGCAATACGATCGCCGCCAGCAGCATGAGCGCCACCGCACCGAACACACGCCGCCGCGCCTGTTGTTTCTTGATTTCGAGGTCGTCTGTGTCACTCACCGGAAAACCTCTTCATGGACAGGTGGCGCGAGAGGAGGCGTGAATCTCCGCCAACACGTCGGCCACGGTCAGGAAGGAGCCAAAGACGACGATTCTATCATTCATGTCCGCGCTTGTTCGGGCCAGACGGAAAGCGGATGCGGGCGTATCGAGGCACGCCATGATTTTTTCCTCTTCCACGCCCGCGCCCCGCAAGCGTGCGGCCAGCGCCCCGGCGCTCATCCCCCGCGGCCCCGGCAAGGCGCAAGGCAGCCAGTGGTCGATACGTCCGGACATGAGCGCGGCCACCCCTTCGATATCCTTGTCGGCGAGCATGCCGAACACCGCCCAGGTTTCGGGATGGAATCCCATGTCACCCAGGTTGGCCGCCAGCACGCCCGCGGCTTGCGGATTGTGGGCGACATCGAGCACCACCGTGGGCTGGCCGGGGAGAACCTGGAAACGTCCGGGCAGATCGAGCAGCATCAGCCCCTGGCGGATGGCCTGCATCGACACCGGAAGGCGCGCGCGCAGGGTATCGAGCGCGGTCAGCGCCGCCGCCGCGTTCAACAACTGGTTGACGCCGCGCAAGGCCGGATAGGCCAGACCGCCGCGCCTCACCAGCGTCCCGCCGCCGGGCGCATCGTGACGCCAGTAGCGCCATTGCAGGCGATCGCCATCGAAACCAAAATCGCGCCCCGACACCCATGATTGCGCGCCAATCGCCGCCGCGTGTTCGACGAGGCTTACCGGCGGTTGCGGGTCGCCACAGATCGCCGGACGGCCCGCGCGGAAAATGCCCGCTTTCTCGAAACCGATCGCCTCGCGGTTGTCGCCCAGATAATCCATGTGATCGAGCGCGACGCCGGTGACGATGGCGCAGTCGGCATCGAACACGTTGACCGCGTCGAGCCGTCCGCCCAAGCCCACTTCCAGGATGATGACGTCGAGCCGCGCGACGCGGAACAATTGCCACGCGGCCAGGGTGCCATGTTCGAAATAGGTCAGCGGAACATCGCCCCGCAGCGCCTCGACCGTGGCGAACGCCTGCGCGAGCACGTCCGCGTCGACCGCCCGTCCGTCGATTCTCACCCGTTCGGTATAGTCGAGCAGGTGCGGCGAGGTATAGCAGCCGACCCGGTAGCCTTCGGCGCGAAGGATGGCCTCCAACATGGCACAGGTCGAGCCCTTGCCGTTGGTGCCGCCCACCGCGATGATGATGGAATCGGGATCCGGTCCGAGCAGGGCGCGCACCCTGGCCACCCGTTCGAGCCCCAGGCTGATCGTTTGCCCGTGGCGCGCTTCGATCAGCGCCAGCCAATCGGCAAGACTTGGATCAGGCATGGGCAACCGCGGGTTGACGACTCAGCAAGGCCAGCACTTCGGCCAGCCGTTCGCGCAACTGGCGGCGGTCGACGATCATGTCGATCGCGCCCTTGCCGAGCAGGAATTCGGCGCGCTGGAAGCCTTCGGGCAGCTTCTCGCGCACGGTCTGCTCGATCACCCGCGGGCCGGCGAAGCCGATCAGCGCGCCGGGTTCGGCGATCACCACATCGCCCATGAAGGCAAAACTCGCCGACACGCCGCCCATGGTCGGGTCGGTGAGCAAGGTGATGAAAGGAAGTTTGTGCTGGGCAAGCTGGGTGATGGCGGCCGTGGTCTTTGCCATCTGCATCAGCGAGAACAAGCCCTCCTGCATCCTCGCGCCCCCCGAGGCGGTGATGCACACGAAGGGCAGATGCTGCTCGAGCGCGGCCTTGACGCCGCGCACGAAACGCTCGCCCACCACCGAGCCCATCGAACCGCCGAGAAAATCAAACTCGAAACACGCCACAACCAGCGGCACGCCAAGCACCGCGCCCTGCATGACCAGCAGCGCGTCGGCCTCGCCGGTCTCCTTCACCGCCGCGACAAGCCGCTCGGGATATTTGCGCGAATCCTTGAACTTGAGCGGATCGACCGGCACCACATCGGCGCCGATCTCGCCACGCCCTTCCGCATCGAGCAGCAAATCAAGCCGGGTACGCGCCCCCACCCGCAGGTGATGCGCGCACTTGGGGCAGACATGGGCGTTTTTTTCCAGGTCGGAGTGATAAAGCACCGCTTCACAAGACGGACACTTGCTCCACAGCCCTTCGGGAATCGACTTGTTGCGCGCGGCGGATTCGTTACGCTTGATGCGCGGCGGGAGCAGTTTCTGCAGCCAGCTCATGCTGTTGCTCCAATGGTGATTTCATCGAGCGCGCGGCGGATGCCGCGCACGAAGGTTTCGACCTGGGCGGCGGCCCGTTCGCGCGGGCTCGCCTCGATTTCTTCGACGATGCGGCTACCGATCACCACGGCGTCGGCAAGCGCGCCGATTTTTTTCGCGCTCGCGGCATCCCGGATGCCGAAACCCACGCTCACCGGCATGCCGACGGCGGCGCGGATGCGCGGGATGCGGCGGCCCAGTTCGTCGAAGTCGATGTTGGCCGCGCCGGTCACGCCCTTGAGCGAGACGTAATAGATATAGCCGCCGCCCGCCTGGGCAACATCGCGGAAGCGTTGTTCCGGCGAAGTCGGCGCCAGCATGAAGATCTGGTCGAGCCCGGCGGCGCGCAATCCGGCGGTGAATTCCGCGCATTCCTCGGGCGGATAGTCGACCACCAGCACGCCATCGACGCCCGCTTCCCGCGCGGCGGCGGTGAAAGCGGCATGGCCCATCGCCTCGATCGGGTTGGCGTAGCCCATCAGGACCACCGGCGTCGTCGCGTCCCCGGCGCGGAATTCGCGCACGATATCGAGCACCCTGGAGAGACTCATGCCACCGGCCAGCGCCCGTTCCGAGGCGCGCTGGATGGTCGGGCCATCGGCCATCGGGTCGGAGAACGGCACGCCGAGTTCGATGATGTCCGCGCCGCCCGCGACCAGGGCCCGCATGAATGGCACGGTGAGTTCGCCGTCGGGGTCGCCCGCGGTGATGAATGGGATCAGCGCCTTGCGTCCGGCAGCCTGCAAACTTTGAAAAACCGATTGGATTCTGGACATGTAAGCCCCAATTGGGCCGCTCTGGCTCAAAACCGGATGCCCGAGCGCTCGCCCACGGTATGAATGTCTTTGTCGCCGCGGCCGGAAAGGTTGACCAGCAGGAGCTTGTCCCTGCCGAGCGTCGGCGCGATTTTCATGGCATGGGCCACGGCGTGCGAGGATTCCAGCGCCGGGATGATGCCTTCGAAACGGCACAGGGCATGGAACGCTTCGAGCGCCTCGCCGTCGGTGGCCGCCACGTATTCGGCGCGGCCACTGTCCTTGAGCCACGCATGTTCGGGCCCCACGCCCGGATAATCGAGTCCGGCGGAAATGGAGTGGGTTTCGACGATTTGCCCGTTTTCGTCCTGCATGAGATAGGTGCGATTGCCGTGCAGGACGCCGGTTTTCGCGTTCGCGGTCAGCGGCGCGGCGTGACGCCCGCTGGCGATGCCCTCCCCGGCCGCTTCGACGCCGATCAGGCGCACGTTCTCATGGGCGATGTAGGGGTGGAAAATCCCCATGGCGTTGGAGCCGCCGCCGACGCAGGCGATGACCGCGTCCGGCTGCCGTCCGAAAGCCTCCGGCATCTGCGCGAGGCATTCCTTGCCGATCACCGTCTGGAAGTCGCGCACGATCATCGGGTAGGGATGCGGCCCGGCCACGGTGCCGATGATGTAGAAAGTGTCGGAGACGTTCGTCACCCAGTCGCGCATGGCTTCGTTCATGGCGTCCTTGAGCGTTTTCGAGCCGGATTCGACCGGCACCACGGTAGCACCGAGCAGCTTCATGCGATAGACGTTGGCGGCTTGCCGCCCGATGTCCTCGGACCCCATGTAGACCACGCACTTGAACCCGTAACGCGCCGCCACGGTGGCGGTGGCGACGCCATGCTGGCCCGCGCCGGTTTCGGCAATCACACGCGGCTTGCCCATGCGGCGCGCGAGCAGCGCCTGGCCGATGCAGTTGTTTACCTTGTGCGCACCAGTGTGGTTCAAGTCTTCGCGTTTCAGGACGATCCGCGCCCCGCCCAGGTGTTCGGAGAGGCGACGCGCGTAATAGACGGGGCTGGGCCGTCCGACGTAGTGCTTGAGTTCGCTCTCGAATTCGGCGATGAAGGCCGGCTCCGCGCGGCTCGCTTCGTAGGCTGCGCGCAACTCCGCCAAGGCGGGCATCAGCGTTTCGGCAACGAAAACACCGCCGTAGGGGCCGAAATGCCCTCGGGCGTCGGGAAGCGAATAGTGCATGTCAGTCATCGGCGTTCCGAACTTCGGCGACGAACGCGGCGATTTTCGCCGCGTCCTTGATTCCTTTTGCGATTTCCACTCCGCTAGACACATCGACCGCCCATGGTCTCGTGCGGCGGACGGCCTCGCCCACATTGTCGGGATCGAGCCCGCCCGCAAGTATGAGCGGACGGTCCAGCCCGGCGGGAAGCAGCGACCAGTCGAACGTTTTACCGCCGCCGCCGAAACCGTCGACGAGGGCATCGGCCAACAATCCGCGCGCGCCAGGATGGGAAGCGGAGGATTCTAACAGATCGACTCCCGCGCACATCCGTATCGCCTTGATCCAGGGAATGCCGGCGCTCAACTCGGCGCAACGGGCGTCGCGCTCGCCGCCGTGGAACTGGAGCAGTTGCAAGGGCACGCGGCGCAGCGCCTCGGCGACGAACTCGGTTTGCGGATCGACGAACAGTCCGACCGCAGTGACGAAAGGCGGCAGCCGCGCCACGAGTTCCGCGGCCTGGACAAAAGAGACGTTGCGCGGACTGGGCGGATAAAAGACGAAACCGACCGCGTCGGCCCCGGCCTCGACCGCAGCGGCGACATCCTGTGGCCGAGTGAGGCCGCAAATCTTGATTCGGGTTCGAGACATTCAGATCAGCGCCAAGCGTGGGCGGGCGATGATACGCCCCTCGCCGGGAAGCGGCCAATACGGCGGGTACGAGACGCCGCATAGATAAAGCCCATCCGCCGGGAAAGTCGGCGCGGCGCGGCGGCGGTCGCGGCTCTCCAACAGTTCGCCGATCCATGCTGGCGAATGCGCGCCCTTGCCGACGGCCACCAGCGCGCCGACGAGGTTGCGTACCATGTGATGCAGGAATCCGTTGGCGCAAAAATCGAACACGATCATATCGCCCTCGCGCGTCACGGCGGCCTCGTTCATCACCCGCACCGGCGTCTTGCCCTGGCAACCCGCCGCGCGGAAAGCGGAAAAATCATGCGTCCCCACCAGCGTCGCCGCCGCCGCCGCCATCCTCGCCTCGTCCAGCGGCACATGAAACCAACCCACCCGCCCGGCCAAGGCTGCCGGACGTATCGGCGTATTGGCAAGCAGGTAACGATAACGGCGTTCGATTGCACAAAAACGGGCATGGAAACGCTCATCGACCTCGACCGCCCAACGGATCACCGCCGCCGCCGGCAAATGGTCGTTGGTCCCGCGCACCCAGGCCGAAAACGGACGGCGAACATGGGTATCAAAATGCGCGACCTGGACAGTGGCATGGACACCGGCATCGGTGCGCCCCGCCACCATCAAGCGCGCGCGCTCCCCGGCGACGACGGCCAGCGCGTTTTCGATCGTGTCCTGCACCGTGTGCCCATGGGCCTGGCTCTGCCAGCCCTTGAAGGCATCCCCCGCGTACTCGATCCCCAGCGCAATCCGCGTCACCAGCAGATTCCCAGCAAACCGGCAAGGACCAGGACCAGCACCAGCGCGTCCTGCCAACCGAAAGACTCGCGTTGGAAACTCACCACCGGCGCGGCCTCGTCGCTAGCAAACAACCACTGCCGCCAATCGTGGCGAACATGAGGTTCGCGCGCGGCATCGACATAACGCAGGACGAGCAACAAGCGCAGTGCCACCCGCTCCGCCGACAAGCCGATCACGGCAAACGGTCGGCACAACGCATACAAGCCGCCCACCAACCGCGCGGCCGGCAAACGCGCCAGCAACATCGCCACCCAACACACCACCGCGAGCAAGCGGGCACCGTGCTCGAACGCAAGCATCAAGCCCTCGTGGCTGGGGCTCACCCGCGGCCAATCGACCAGCACCGCCTCGCCCGGCGTCGCCCAGGCAAACAGCACCACGATCACCACCAACAACACCTTCACCCGCAGCAACAGGCGCACGCAATGCGCGCGCGCCAGCAAGAGCGCCGCCGCCAGACTGGCCACGGACAAAATCGCCAACCAAGCGCCACCAGTCACTTGCATCAGCCCGACCGCCATGGCCCACAACACGAAAATCAAACCTGAATGCATGATCCGAACCTGAAGAACCGCCGCCAGTTTATCATCGAGCCTCCGCGACATCCTATCAGTATGTCATTGCGAGGCGCGCGGCGCCGTGGTAATCCAAGCGGCGAGTCAGTTACTTGGCACCCGTGGGGCAAGGCATGCTCCCCGGATTGCCGTTTTTTGAAAACCTTGTGACCCCGGGAATGAACATGAATTCCAGTGAAACGCAATGCAGACAGGCTCATGCCACACAGGATTTGCCATCCCGGATATGGAAAGGATTGAAAATCGAACGCCTTCTGTACCCAAGTCGGCACAATGAACAATGTCCATGTGAAATGCATTCAACCCCCATCGAGATACTGGATGTTGGAACCGGCTCGGGAGGCATTGCGCATTATTTCGCCTCCCATCCCGATCTGAAGTGCAATGTCGCCTCCGTCGATACGACCGATAACCGCAAGATTTTCGATGGATTCGACTTCCAGCAGGTTTCGGACACCCATCTGCCATTCCCGGACGAATCCTTCGATGTGGTGCTTTCCAATCATGTCATCGAACATGTTGGCAAGATCGCGGAACAAAAACACCACTTGTCCGAATTGAAAAGGGTTCTACGCCGTGATGGCATGATTTACCTGGCCGTACCCAACCGCTGGATGCTGGTCGAACCACACTATCAATTGGCCTTCCTGAGCTGCTTGCCCACCCCATGGCGCACGCCCTATCTGCGCTGGAGAGGCAAGGGGAATTTTTATGATTGCGAGCCTCTTTCCCTGAAGCAACTCCAGCAATTCCTGGAAGAAGGCCAATTCAATTACCGCAATGTATCCGTCGAAGCCATGCGTCGATTCTTCGACATCGAAAAACCGCATTCCATTGCCTGCAAATTGCTGCGGCAATGCCCCGACGTCTTGCTTACCCCATTGCGTTCCCTGATTCCGACCTTGGTGTATATATTGACGAAGCCTCGCTGATCCTGCTGCTCAATCTCCTTCCTTGCGATTGTAGGGACACGGCGCGTCGTGTCCCCACCAGCACAATGGGCTATCACTGATTTCTTGCTGGTGCACGCTTTTCTTCGCAAATCTGGTCGACGGATTTTTCCGGCCAGAGAATGTCGCCGTTGGCGTTCCTCAGGACGTGCATGCAGTTCAACCAACTGATATACATCGCTATTTCCCCGTTCGCGTCGATGTAGCTGAAGGGCTTTCCCCCGCCTTCCCTGACTCGCGCCAGACCATTGGCGTCGAAATCTTCTGCTTCCTGGAAACGTGGCGGGATGACTTCCTCGCCCCTGGCATCGATATAACCCCATCTTTCATCCACCCAGACTCGCGCCAGGCCATTGGCGGCAAAGGCTCCTACACGCTCGAAACGCGGCGGAATGACCATCTCGCCCTTGGCATTGATGTAACCACATTTGCCATCCACCCTGACCGCCGCCAGGCCATTGTCGGCGAAGTACTGCGCGGCATTGAAGCGTGGCGGGATGACTTCCTTGCCCTTGGCATTGATGTAACCCCATTTGCCACTCACCTCGACCGGCGCCAGACCATTGGCGGCGAAACTCCCCGCATTCCTGAAACGCGGCTGGATAACTATCTTGCCCTTGGCATTGATGTAGCCCCATCTTTCCTCTCTCTCCGATCTAACTGCCGCCAGACCATTGGCGGCAAAGGTGCCTGGATTAAAGAAGCGCGGCGAGATGACCGTCATCTTGCCCTTGGCATCGATGTAACCTGATTCAGTCCGTCCATCTTTATCACTTGTCAAGGCCCACGCCAAACCATTGGCGGCGAAGTTTCCCGCATACAGAAAACGTGGCGGAATGACTATCTCGCCTCTGGTATCCATGTAACCCCATTTGCCATCCACTACAACCCACGCCAGACCATTGGCGGCAAAGTTCCCCGCACTCTTGAAACGCGGCGGGACGACCATCTTGCCCTTGCTGTCGACATAGCCTATTTCTCCAAGTGGGATAAGAGTCAACCGGACTTCCGCTTTCTGAACGGCTGCTGTTTTCGTGGAATTGCCGCAGCCCGCCAGCAGCACGGCGGCGACGCTCGACAGCAACAGGACTTTCAAACGAAGGGACATGATCAACTCCTTGAAGGTAAGAGACTGCATCGAAATAGAATTTACAGATGTGCTGTCATGACCGTCTGGAAGAGCGTCAATGAAGCATCCATCCGATCATGATGGTCAATCATAAACGTTATTGGTGAATTTCCCAAGGAAAATACGGATCAAGTCGAATTTTCATCTTTCAGATCATTTTATTCATAATAATCAATGAGTTATATTTCGATTTCACCGGAATGGCGATTCATTCAGAGCTTCCTTCAGCATTTCCCAAAGGCTACATCATTGCCAACGTTGAGTCGCACCGCAGCGTCGAGTTCATCGCGCTGAGGCGCTTCGAATATGATGTGCATAAACCCAAGCATGGTTCGTGGCTCAATTTGGTCGAGGCGGCTTTCTCCAAAATCAAACTTCCAACGGGTCCACGTCGACATGCCATCGCAATTGATGGTGGATGCGTTGGGCGCGAATCCGTTCCAGCCAGCGGGCGAGGAAATCCTGTAATTCACCGCGTTGGTCAGCCTCGACCAGCAATTGCGCGCGTTCGCGCCGCGCCAGCCGGGTGAGGCGCATCGGCACCGGGTCGGCGAGGCGGATGCCCGCCGTGGCGCAGGCGGCTGCAAGTTGTTTGGCGGCCTGGAGGAAGCTCACTGCCATGGCGAGTTCCGGCGCGTCGGCGCGGAGCATGGCCAGGTGGGCACAAGGGGGAAAGGCGGCGGTCTGGCGTTCCGCGAGCGCCTCCCGCGCGAAGGCGTCGAAGTCGTGGCGGGCGAGGTGGCGGTAAAGCGGGTGCAGGGGAAATTCAGTCTGGATCAACACTTCGCCGGGGAGTTCGGCGCGTCCGGCGCGTCCGCCGACCTGCATCAATTGCTGGAACAGACGCTCGGGAGCGCGGAAATCGGCGGCGTGCAGCGAGGCGTCGGCGCCGATCACCCCAACCAGGGTGAGACGGGGAAAGTCGTGGCCCTTGGCCATCATCTGGGTGCCGACCAGGATGTCGGCTTCACCATTGGCGATCTGGGCGAGCAGCGCCTCCCACTGGGCGCGGGTGCGCACGGCGTCACGGTCCATTCTCAACACCCTGGCGGCGGGGAAGAGTTCCTTGAGGCGCGCTTCGACTCTCTGGGTGCCCCGGCCATGAGCATGAATGTCCTGGTTGCCACAGACCGGGCAGGCGCGGGGAATGGCATTGTTTCCGCCGCAGTGGTGGCAGCGCAGACGC
This sequence comes from Azoarcus sp., assembly GCA_031282905.1. Classification (GTDB taxonomy): domain Bacteria; phylum Pseudomonadota; class Gammaproteobacteria; order Burkholderiales; family Rhodocyclaceae; genus WRNU01. Next base: position 10,485 of record JAITCV010000106.1, read on the forward strand.
CGTTCGGCCAGATGGACGACAAGGTTGGCCGAACAATGCGGGCAGCGGCTCACCCAGCCGCAGGCAGGACAGGCCAACACCGGGGCATAACCACGGCGATTCAGGAACACCAGACTCTGCTCGTCGCGTTCGAGGCGGGCGGTGAGGGCATGGCGCAGGTCCGGACTGATGCCTTCGTCGAGTTTGCTCTTGCGGGTGTCTACCACGCGCACCGTGGGCAGGGCCACCGCGCGCGCGCGCGTCTCCAGCCGCAACAAGCGGTAATGACCGCGCAGGGCGTGTTGCCAGCTCTCCAGCGACGGTGTGGCCGAGCCCAGCACCACCGGTGTCGCGCGTTCGCGCGCTTGCCAGACCGCGAGGTCGCGGGCCGAATAACGCACGCCTTCCTGCTGTTTGTAGGAGGCGTCGTGCTCTTCGTCGACCAGGATCAAGCCAAGACGGGGCAGCGGGGTAAATACCGCGAGACGGGTGCCGAGCACGATGTCGGCTTGCCCGCTCATCGCCTGGACAAAGCCGCGCGAACGGGCGCTTTCGGCCAGCGCCGAGTGCAGGCTGACGATGTGCGCGGCGGGAAAGCGGGCTTCGACGCGGGCTTCGAGCTGGGGGGTGAGGGCGATTTCGGGTACCAGCATCAGCACTTGAAGGCCCGCGGCCAGCGTTTCAGCGGCCAGACGCAGATAAACCTCGGTCTTGCCGCTGCCGGTGACGCCGAACAGCAGCCAGACCGCAAACCCGGGCGGCGCGGCGCGAAAGCGTGCGAGCGCGGCGGTTTGTTCCGCGGTCAGGCTGGGTTGCGCGCCCGCAGGGGAAGAGGCGCGTTCGCTGACCGTGGCGCGTACGGGCGCAAGCCAGCCACGGCGCAAGGCATCGCCCAGCGCGCTACCTTCGTCCAGGGCGCGGATGGCGCTGCGGCGGCGCGGGCAAGCCTGGGCGGCGAGCGCGCGCAACAGCGCCAGGGTGCGGCGGGCGCGGTGGCCGCCCGTGAGCGCGCTTTGCCCGGCCTCGGTGAGCGCGAGCAGCGGGTCGGTTTCCGCGCCGCTCACTTCCTCGGCTCGGCGCAGGCCCGGCGGCAGCGCCAAGGCCACCACTTCACCGATGGGCGCGTGGTAATAGCGGGCGGCGAATTCGACCAACGCGATCCAGTCGGCGGGCAGCGCGGGCACCTCACGCTGGATGGCGATCACGGCCTTCAGTTGCGCGGGATCGAGGTCGCTCGCGGAGGACAGCGCCAGGATCAACCCGTTTTTTTCCCCGCCGCCGAAAGGTACGCGCACACAACGGCCAACGTCGGCTTCACTGGCATTTTCCGCAATATAATCAAAGCGTTGCGCCAAGGGCAGGGGGAGTGCGACATGAACGATGGTCATATGAATGTAATAAACTATATAAATCAATGAGTTACGATATAAAATCTATAACTGACATCAATAGCGTCGCCTAAGCCCTCGCAACAAAAACGGGTTCCAACTTGCCCACAAAATCTGTGGATAACTTTGTGGGCAAACTGGGCGAAAAGCCCGGAAAGCGGCGTCGCCAGCGTGCTTGTCTCACTTTGCCTCAGAATGGGGCGATCCATTTTTTCCTTATTAATCATGTAGTTACGATTTTATTGCATATCCATGCGCGACTTTCCGCGCTCTGTCACGGAAAACGCTTCGGTGTGCATAAGTCAAGGGCTGACGCACGGTTTTTTTGCTTGACAGCGTGCCCGCCATGTTTTCCTTACCGCCGCCAGGCGTGCACCGTTTCGACCAGCGCGCCGACGCTCTCGGGCGGGGTGTGCTGGGAGATGCCGTGCCCCAGATTGAAGACATGGCCGGGATGAGGACCGAAGGCTTCGAGCACTTTTCCAGCCTCGGCGGCGACCACTTCCGGCGGGGCGAAAAGGATTGCCGGGTCGAGATTGCCTTGCAGGGCGACGCGCTCACCGACGAGCGCGCGGGCGCGGCCAATGTCCATCGTCCAGTCGAGCCCCACCGCATCCGCGCCACAATGGGCGATTTCTTCCAGCCACGGGCCGCCGCCCTTGGTGAAGACGATGCTCGGCACCCGGCGGCCTTCGCGCTCGCGGGTCAACCCGGCGATCACCCGTTCGATGTAGGCCAGCGACAGCGCGCGGTAAGCGTTTTCCGCCAGCGTTCCGCCCCATGAGTCGAAAATCATCACCGCCTGCGCGCCCGCTTCGATCTGGGCGTTGAGGTAGGCGCCGACCGCCTGGGCGGTCACATCAAGAATGTGGTGGATGAGATCGGGACGGCTGTAGGCCAGGGTCTTGACCTTGCGGTAATCGTCGCTGGCGCCGCCCTCGACCATGTAGCAAGCCAGCGTCCATGGGCTGCCGGCAAAGCCGATCAGGGGAACGCTGCCGTCGAGGGCGCGGCTGATTTCGGCCACGGCATCGATGACGTAGGCCAGTTCGAGTCCGGGATCGGGCACGGAGAGGTTGCGTATTTCCCATTCGTCGGTGAGCGGACGCTCGAACTTCGGGCCTTCGCCTTCGGCGAAATACAGGCCCAGGCCCATGGCGTCGGGGACGGTGAGGATATCGGAGAAAAGAATCGCGGCATCGAGATCGAAACGCGCCAGCGGTTGCAGGGTAACTTCGCAGGCCAGCGCCGGACTCTTGCACAGATCGAGGAAACTACCGGCGCGCTTGCGGGTTTCGCGGTATTCGGGCAGGTAGCGTCCCGCCTGGCGCATCAGCCAGATCGGGGTGTATGCGGTGGGCTGACGCAGCAGCGCGCGCAGGAAGGTATCGTTTTTGAGGCGGCTCACGTCGGCTCCGGAAAGGGACAGGGGACAGCATGCGGGCGATGTGCCCGGTGGAAATCCGTCCGCCGATATTATCGTCAGCGCAATGAACAAACAAATGCGCATCATGTCTTGAACCCGTCATCGCGGAGAGCGTAGCAATACGGCATAGCGGACGGCGGACTCACCCGGCCACTGTTTGCGCAAGAAGGGCGGCAAATACGACAAGGATGGCGATTTCACCTCGGTGTCGTGGAATGATGCCTTAGGCATCATGACGAAAAAATGGAAGGGAGCCGCTGGCGACGTCGGTTTCATGCGCATCGACGGGCGATGGGTGGTTGCGACGATATCGAAAACACCGATGCCTTCGTGCGCTCCAACCCTGCGACCAATGGACTCCTCTGCCCCATTCCGTGACATCCACCCGGGTACGCCATCAGGATTGCGGATCGGAGAGCACGGCAAACACCCCGCCAATGTCATTTCAGAACCTGAACAAAAAACAAAAGTCAACCTAATTTGCCTGAGTTTACGCCGTTTGCGTGTGCGATTGCCCTGTAGTAGTGTAGTAGTTCACGCTGCAACGTAAAGGACTTTCGGGAGCGGCGGCGCTCGGAGCTTCCGAATCAAGGAGATTCACATGGATAAACCGTTTGATATTTTTTCCTTGCTTTCCCGGTTGTCGGCCTGTAGAGCGGCAAAAAGAATACGGACCTGTCCTGTCCGGCTCGCACTTTTCCTTTCCTTCTTCCTGATGAGCTCTCCGGCCTTGGCTGATGATGTGGCGCTTGCCACCGACAGCGCGCGTGGCGACCTGCAAACGATTCATGGTGAGGACGACATGGGTCCGGATGGCTTGCCACCGCCACCACCACCACCGCCACCACCACCACCGCCGCCACCACCACCGCCGACCGACCCGACCGAACCACCCGAATCGACCGATCCGCCCGAACCGCCCGAATCGACCGAACCGCCCGAATCGACCGATCCGACCGAACCACCACCGGCCGAACCACCACCGGCCGAACCACCATCGACCGAACCACCATCGACCGAACCACCACCGGCCGAACCACCACCGGCCGAACCACCACCGGCCGAACCACCACCGGCCGAACCACCACCGGCCGAACCACCACCGGCCGAACCACCATCGGCCGAACCACCATCGACCGAACCACCATCGACCGAACCACCACTGGCCGAACCACCACCGGCCGAACCACCACCGGCCGAACCACCATCGACCGAACCACCATCGACCGAACCACCACTGGCCGACCCCAATCCGCCGGTTGCTTCAAAGGTCACCCCCGTAACCACGGTACTGATCGGAGGGCGGGCAGCAAGTTTGGCCTTCCTCGCCCAGCGGGGCGGCTGGCTGGCGGATCACAGCTATCAGTCCGCCGACCTGGCGCTGGACGAAAACCGGAGCGAGCACGCCTGGGTGCCCTTCGGCGGCGTCGACGCGGGTCGTTGGCGTCTCGATACGGGTTCCCGGATCGAGCTGACGAGTTCCGATATGTTGCTGGGCTTTGCTACCCGGCTCCGGGGTGATTCCGGCATCGCGCTCCTGGGACTTTTCCTGGAAGCGGGAGAGGCCGATTACGACACGCGCAATCACTTCGCTGCCCTGCCGAACATCGATGGCGACGGCGATCTCGACGCCAGCGGCGGCGGTCTGATGGCCCGTCACACCTGGAGCAACGATTTCCGGATCGAGGCTTCCCTGCGGACGGGGCGCTTGAAGAACGACTTCCGCACGAAACACTACGAAGGTGAAGAGAGTGTCCCCACCCGCTACAAATCCACCGATCATTATCTTGCCGCGCATGTGGGCGTGGGGCACGACTGGCAGATCGGCGTGAATAATCGTCTCGATCTCCTGCTCCGCTATTACTGGACACGCCTGGACGGTGGCAAAGTGGCGCTGTCCAATGGCGAACAAGTCCGTTTCCACGACGACGATTCGCGTCGGCTCCGCTTCGGCGGACGCCTGACCCATACTTGGGAGGGAAACCGTTTCTGGTATGTCGGCGCGGCGGTGGAGCGTGAATTCGACAGCACGGTAAAGGGCGAGGCCATTATGCGGGACGGCGTCAATACCCGCGTTTTCGCCCTCGACCCACACGATTTCAAGGGCACGACGAGCATCGGCGAAATCGGGGTCATTTTCCGCTCCCAGAAAAACAGCCCACTCTCGTTCGAGGCCGGCATCCAGGGATATGCTGGAAAAGTCAAGGGGGTCTCCGGCGGTATCCGGATCGGCTGGGAGTTCTGAAATTTCCGTTTCGGGTTCGTTACCGCCGGGGTCATTCCCGGCGGCTCGAAGTGCGCTGGCATCCGCCCGGCGTGTTTGAGGAATGCGCTCGACCGTTCTAGTATCTTGCGTCATCTAAAATTTATTGTATAATATTCGATCTGTTAATTGAATGAAGGAGAGCAGCATATGAAGGCCAAGAAATACAAGGTATACCTGACCGAATCTGAAAGAAAGCAATTGCTGAAAATCGTCAGGAACGGGGAAAACCCCGCAAGCAAAATAACCAAAGCGAACATACTGGATGAAAATGCAGGCACGGTCGGGACACAATCCGAGATTGCGAAATCATGCCATGTAAGTACCGTCACGGTGTAACGCGCAAAAAACGAGAAACACCCCCGGTTGCCCCGATTGCGACAGGTGATACGGAAGCGCGTATCATTGCGCTTGCCTGTGGAGAACCCCCGAAAGGTTTTTCACGTTGGACGTTGCGCCTGTTGGAAGAAAAAATAGTGGAACTCGGCATTGTCGATCATATTTCTGACAATACGATCGGTCGCCTTTTAAAAAAACACCG
>JAITCV010000196.1 GCA_031282905.1 Azoarcus sp.
TCACCGTCGAAATCGGTATCCACGCCGGCCATGATCCTCAGGACGGTGGATTTCCCCGCGCCGTTCAGCCCCAAAAGGCCGATTTTTGCGCCGGGGAAAAAGGAGAGCGAAATATCCTCGATGATCCGCCGGTTGGGCGGAACGGTTTTGCTCACGCGGAGCATGGACATGACGTATTGAGCCATGGTGGTCGATATAGAAAGAAGTGAAAGGACGTGAGTCTAACGCGGCGCGGGCGCTTGCGAGTGGAGAATGGCGTGACGGCGTCGTTCGGCGATACTCGCGCGCTGGAGAATGTCGAATTGCCAAGCGGCAAGCAAGGGCTGGTGGCCGGAAAAATAGGTGGCAAGCCCTTCGGGTCGGAGCGACGGCGCGCGCGAACAGGGGCCGAAAGTGCTGCCGTGCTTGGCGACGAAGCGTCGGGCATATTCCTGCTGGGATTTCCCATAGACGCCTGATGACTGGTGAATGACAGGAATGTCGCAACAGACGCCCAGCTTCTTGCCGGCGCGCCAGGCCGAGTAGCTGAAATCGAGGTCATAGAGGTGGAAATCGTCAAAGGTCGCCTCGTCGAATCCGATTTCCAGCGCGACCGTCCGCCGGGCCATCATGCACATGCCGTCGATGGCCTGGATGTTGTCGACGACCGGCCAGGGCGAAGTGCCGTAACCGCTCAAATTTATGATTTTATCATGACGATGCGCCACGACGCCATGAATCCAGCCGCGTCCCGCATCGAACCAGCATCCGCTGATGACGCGGCTGGTGCCGGCGAAGCCGAGCAGATCGAAATCCCGCAGACGTTGCCGGATCTTCCGCCCGAATGCCGGATCGAGAATCAGGATGTCGTCGTGGGAAAGGATCACGATGTCGCCGGAAGACTGTTTCAAGCCCCGGTTGTAGCCTTCGGCCAGCGAACGGGCGTCGTGGATGCCGATGATTTCATGCGGGTCGCGGGCAAGCAGGGCGCGATAGCATTCGCTGGCCTGGGCGAATTTCAATGGGTCGATGCTGCAGATGATGACGGAAAAGACAGGCGTGTTCATGATTCATCCCGAAATGCCACGTCGCGGGCCAGCGCGAGGGTTGCGTGGCGGAAAGTGTCCTCGCTCCATAGCCGTTTCAATTCATCGTGATCGCGGATGAATTGCGATCTGGCATGCAGTATCCTGGTGGAGCCGTAATTGGACAGCATTTTATCTGCGTGTTTGGCGGCAAAGCGTTTAGCATATTTCCGATAGGTTTCTCCATTGAAGGAATTCGAGCCAAGGAGCGAAGTGGTGGCATGAATATAGGGGATGTCGCAGCAAATGCCGGTTCTATGACCCAAGTGGCTGACGGTTACGCTGAAGTCTACGTCATACAGATGCCAGCCATCGAAGGTGTCTGCGTCGAAAGAGATCGCCGTGGCGATATCGCGGCGGGTAATCAGGCAGAGCCCATCCATCGTCTGGATGCCTCCGGTCACCGGCCAGTCACGCGCGCCGTAGATGCAAAAGGACAGCGCCGTCGGCTGGTGCCGCGCCCAGTAATGGCTGACCGCGCCATGCAAATGAGGCCAGTTCGCGGCATGCCATGTGGGATAAACCAGACGGGACGAACCAGCGAAACCGAGCAGATCCCAGGACTGCATGCGCTCGTCGATCTTGGCCGCGAAACCGGGGTCGAGAAAAATTACATCGTCGTGGGAAAAGATCATGATGTCGCCGGACGATTGCCTGAATCCCCGGTTGTAGCCTTCGGCGAGCGAACGGGCATCGTGGATGCCGACGATTTCGTGGGCGTAGTCGGCGAGCAGACGTTGATAACAGGCGCAAGCCTGGGCGAATTTCCAGGGGTCGATGCTGCAGATGATGACGGAGAAGCGCGGCGAGCTCATGTCTGTCCTTCTCTTGGCGTGCGCGCCAGCTTGCGCATGGCGGTGGCGAAGCCGCGAGCGAATGCGGCGGGATCGTCGAGGCCGAGTTCCTTCATGCGGGCGCGCAAGTCCGGGTCGGGCGCGGGCGGGCGGGTTTCCATGAAGCGCCGCGCCAGTGCGGCGTAATCCTGCGGGGTTGCCGCGATCCATTGCCCCGCGCCTACCGCTTCCAGCAGGGCGGCGGGGCGGCGCGACCAGGGCAGCGGCGATCTGAGTGCCAGATAGGGCCTGCCCATCCACAGCGCGGCGGGCAAGGCCAGTTCGCCCGCGTCGACCGGGGGCGCCAGTCCCAGATCGGCGTCCTGCCACAGGCGGCAGAGCGCCTCGGCGCTTTCCGCGTGCACGAAGCGCAGCCGCGCCGGGGAGACGCCCGCCCGCTCGAACTGTTCGCCGATGAAATCCCGGGCGGCGGCCTCCAGATTCTTCAAGTTGATGAGCAGGGTGCTTGCGGGCACGGCCTCGAGTACGGTGGCGAACAGCCGCCAGCCTTCGCCGCTCACCCGGATCGCCGGGGTCAAGCAGGCGAAAACCGGGTTGGGCGGGATGTCGCCCAAAGGCAGATCCGGCCAGGCGAATACCTCACCCAAACCGGGGAGGATCGTGCACGGCAACAGGGCATCGACTGCCAGCTTCTCGCCGGCGAGCGTCCCGCATCCAGGCATGAGCGCGGGCATCGACGCTTCACCCCAGGTGAGTTTGTGGGGAACCTGCGCACGCGCGAACACATCCAGACGCTCTTCCGGGCCGTGGGCATCGAGGTCGATCAGGATGTCCGGGGCGAGTCTGCGGATGATATCCAGCGTGGCTTCGTCGCTTTCCCCGGTGATCAGAACCGGATGATCCATGATGAGCAGGCAAAGGTTGATCGTGTCGGGGCCGCCTTTTTCACTGTTGATGCGGGGGTCGTTGATGAGCAGGGTGGTGATGAAATCCTGGGCGGGAAGATGGCGAGCCAGAGCCGCCAGTTTGCCCGGCTGGAATTCGCTGGTGAGGTCGCTGGCCAGGAAGGCGAGATGGATGGGGGGGGCGTCGGGCGCGGGCTGGGGCGCAGGGGCGGTGGGCTGCCCGGCGATCTGTTGCTGGATGCGCTCCAGGGTGGCGAGAAACCGTTTGCCATCGGTTTCATGGCGGGCAAGACAGCGCGCGACCAACAGATCCTCGCTCAAGCTGGCGGGAAAACGCAGCAGGGCACGGGTAATGCCGGCGAGATCGCCGCGTTCGGCGAGGATGTTGATCAGGAGGCGCTGGATCTGGGCTTGCGCGGCGGAAGGAATCTGTACCGCGCCTTCGAGCAGGGCGACGGCTTCGGCGCTATGTCCGGTCTGGTGCAGGCTTTGCGCCAGCGCGGGGTAGGCTGCCCACAAATCGGGCTGGGCGCTGACCGCCGTCCGCAAGTAATCGACCGCATGTTGGGCATGGCCAGCGCTGAGCAGGATTTCGCCCAGCGCGGCCTGGAGATCGGCGCGTTCGGGGGCGATTTCCAGCGCGTGCGCGATGAAATCCCGCGCGCCGTCGATGAGCCCCTGGCGGGCGCAAATGAATGCGAGATAGGCCGAGGGCGTGGGGTTGTCCGGCAACTGGTGGAAAAGATCGGAAAAAATGGCGCTGGCCTGCTCGAAACAATTGGAATTGAACGCTTCGATGCCCTGGGACAATAGCGCGGAGACCGGTTCATCATCGGCAGGGGGCATTTCCGCCACGGCGTACATGGCCTTGGCGGCATCGATGTCGTCGAGATGGTTTTTCCATTCCATTTGCTTGTCTATGTTGCTGACCCTGGATGTTTCCCCGCTCGTCAATGGCTGGAAACGGCCTTGCTTGGGGCGGGAGAATTTGCGGATCGCGCAGATGCTGTCGTAGAAACAGATACTGGCGATTTCCTGCCGGTACATGGACAGGAAGGGGGTGAAATCGGCCATGGAGGAGAATTCGTCCGCGGCGATGTAATCGAGATGCAGGGTGTCGATGAAGCGCTTGAAGAATTCGATCGAGGAAGTTTCACGAAGCAGCCCGCCATGATAGATGGCCCGTATGTAACTGGTGTGCAGGTCTTCGACGAGATATATCCCGCCAGCCTTGAGTTTCTTGAACAGGTTGATGAAAGTCGAGATGACGTCCTGGCAGATGTACGAACCGTCATCGACGATGATGTCGAATCGCTTGCCGGAAAAGAGTTTGTTGACCAGATTGATGTCGGTGGCGCTGCCATGGTGGAACTGGATGCCCGCGCTGAAATCGAGTTCCAGGCATTTGGGGTCGATATCCATGCCATGGATTTCCGATCCCGGCGGGAGATATTTTTTCCAGATTTCCAGCGAACCGCCGTTCTGGACACCGATTTCGAGCAGGACGAGGGGCTTGCCGATATCGAGGTGGCGTCCGAGGATTTCATCGTAGATGAGGGGATAGTGCGTCCATTTGTGCGAAAGGAAACCGTGATGGCGCAGATAGATGTCGGAATAACTCTGTTTTTGCCAGGCTGTTGTGTGTTCCATCATTCGCTTTCACCTCACAGGGTTTTCGTCGTGTTGTTCGTTTCGTGACACCAGCGTTGCCACATCTTCCGGAAGGCCGCTTCCAGCCCTTTCGCCATGCGTGGCGCATCGAGCAGCGGGCTGGCGAGCATGCGTTCGCGCAAACCCGCGCGCAGGGCGCCGAGCCGTTCGCGGTCGTGGGCAAGATTCACCGCGATGTCCACATAGGCGTCGGCGCTGTCCGCGATCAGTTCGTGCAGACCGACGTTTTGCAGGATGGCACGGCCCATGCGCGCGGAAAGATGTTCGCCCGGCCAGGTCACGAAGGGCACGCCCATCCAGATCGAATCGTAGCCAGTGGTGCCGCCGTTGAAGGGAAAGGGGTCGAGCCCGAGGTCGACTTCGTTGTGGCTGTCGAAGTATTGGTCGGGCGGCGCATAGCCGCGGAATTCCAGTTGGCCAGGCGCGACCCCGTATCGTTCGAACTGGCTGCTGAAATAGCGCATGGTCTCGTCATCCTTGCCGCCGACGGCGACCAGGATCAGGCGAGCCTCGGGCAGGCGCAGCAGGATGCGGCTCCACAGTTCGATGGTCAGTTGCCCCACCTTGCGGAAATTGTTGAGGCAGGCAAAGGTGAAAGGACGCCGCAGGCGTTCGCAGGGCAGACCCGGCTGGACGGCGACTTTGCTGATGTTGGCGCGCACGCCGTAGCAGTCCGGCAGCGGCCACGGCGTCTCGGAACACCAGCCGCCTTTTTCCAGCACCGGATCGGGAGGGATGAAAATGTAATCCATCGCGTTCATGCCGCTGGTGCCGGGAAAGCCCAGCCAGGTGACCTGGACAGGAGCGGGTTTCATGGCGAACACTTCGGCGCGGTTGCCGTTGGTATAGCCATTGAGGTCGACGAGAATGTCGATTTCATCACCGCGGATCAGGTCGGCCAGCGTGTTGTCGCCAATGTCGATGACTTCGCGCCATTTGTCGGCATAAGCCCTGAATTGCCGGGTGATGCCATCTTCTTCGGAAAAGTTGTAGTAGATACAGGTCTCCAGCGCCTCGTGGTCGACATGGGCCATGAACGGCAGGAAGGCCGAAACCGGGTGGCGGCGGATATCCGAGGATACCCAGCCGATCTTCAGTCGCCGTCCGGGATCGCGGTTGCGGTCGGCGAAATCGTCCGCGCGGCGCAACGACAGGTTGCAGTTCTCGTCCATCCTGCGGGCCAGGGCGAGAATGTCGGCGGCACTCACCGAGGAGGCGCTCAACATCGTCCACAACGCCTGGGAATAAGGGGCTCTTTTTTGCGGATGCAGGGCCAACACCCGGTTGAACAATTCCAGGGCTTCGCCATGGCGGCCCTGGTCGTTGTACCACCCGGCAAAATTCAGCAAGGCGCTGGCGTTGTTCGGATCGCGCTGGAGGATGGTGTCGACCGCCTTGCGGACTTTCTGACTTTCTCCCGCCCGCGTATAGACCACGATCAGGGTGTTCCAGGCGTTGATATTGTCGGGATTGCGCGCGACCGCCATTTCCAGGTTCTCGCACGCGATCGGGGTTTTGTACTTGATCGCGAACATGGAGCCGAGTTTTTCGAGCACCCAGTCCTCGGGCAATCCCAGCGCGTAGGCACGCTCCAGCGCATCGATCGCGGGCAGGCTGTCGCCGCACATGACCAGCGCCATGGCCAGCTTGGCCTGGATGGCCTGCTGCTCGGGGGCGGCATCTGCCGCCTGCCGGAAAAAATTTGCCGCTTCACGGTAGTCTTCGAGCGTCATCGCCAGGTCGCCAGCCAGATCGAGCGTGGTGGGCACCTGGGGCGCAAGCTCGAACAACTTCGCCAGGCTGGATTGGGTCTGCTCCAGTTGCTGTTTGTGCAGGTAGAGATGACCCAGCGAGAGCCAGGCATCGGGATAGCGCGGCGCGAGCGCGGTGGCTTTGATGAACGCCGCCAGGGCTTCGTCGAGTTCTCCCATTTGCTGGCAAGCAAGCCCCAACAGGCAATAATGTCCGGCCAACGGTTTGGGCAGGCCCACGACTTCCTGGAGGACTTTCTTGGCTTGTTGCCAAAGCCCAAGCTTGACGTAAATCCCGGAAAGAGAGCACAAGATGCCAGCGTCACGAGGCGCGAGGCGCTGGGCGTGCTGGATCTGGTGCAAGGCATCCTTGAATTCGCCGAGGCGGGAAAGCGTCTCCCCCCAACGTTGGCGGTAACGGGCGTTGTCCGGCTGCAATTCGACCGCGCGGCCGAAAAAATCCGCCGCCGAGTCGGCTTGGTCGATCCCCAACGCCACTTCGCCGAGGCCGAACCAGCCCGTGTGCGCGGTAGGGGCCAGCGTGACAGCTTCTTCAAACAGGGCGCCGGCACTGGGGTAATTCTTCTTGCCCAACGCTTTTTGCCCCTTGTCGAGCAGATGTTTGAGTTTGAGGGACACGCACTCTCCAAGACAGCGGGTGGGAATGGGCGGCAGTGTACCCGCAGAAATGGCGCGGGCGGCAAAACTCGCCGCCATGGCGGCAGAAACGGCATGCGGGAGCGCTGCGCGCATGCCAGGATATTTTCATGATACTGCGTTGATTATTTTATTAACTATTTGAATATAAACATGTTTTTAATGCTTTTATCAACTATTGGCTGTGATGGCACGGCTGATGCTTTGAAGGGGGCAAAAGCCGCCCGGCGCAAGTAACCCGGCAATGACGAGCGGCATCCAGACGATCTCTTCCAAGGAGAAGCAAAATGCCACAAGTCATCAACACCAACATTTCCTCGCTCAACGCGCAGCGGAATCTGAACACGTCCCAGGGAGCGCTCAGCAACGCGCTGCAACGGCTGTCCTCGGGTCTGCGGGTCAATAGCTCGAAAGATGACGCGGCCGGGATGGCGGTAGCGGAGAAAATGCATTCCCAATCGCGCGGCATGACCGTGGCGATCCGCAACGCCAACGACGGCATTTCGCTGGCGCAAACCGCCGAAGCGGGGATGAACGTCATCACCGAGCACCTGCAACGGATGCGCGAACTGGCGGTACAGGCGGCCTCGGGGCAATACGATGATGAAAACCGCAGCGCGCTCGATACCGAATACCAACAACTGGCAAGCGAAATCAACCGCGTGATCAGCGCGACCAATTTCAACGGCAAGATGCTGCTCGACGGTACTTTTTCCGACGGGCTCACCTTCCAGGTCGGGGCAACCTCGACCTCGGAATCGCAGATCGCCATCAGCATCGCCCCGCTAGAGCTTTCCACCCAGGAGATCTTGCTTTCGGATCAGGCACTCAACGAAATGTCGGCACTCGACGATCTGATCAAGCAGGTCAACAACAACCGCGCTTCATTGGGCGCGGTGCAGAACCGTTTCGAAGGCGTGCTCACCCAGCTTTCATCAGCGCACGAAGCCACCGAGGCTTCGCGCAGCCGGATCATGGATGCCGACTACGCGGCCGAAACCGCCCGGCTTGCGCGCGCGCAGGTGCTGCAACAAGCCGGCGTGGCGATGCTCTCCCAAGCCAATGCCTTGCCGCAGAATGTCCTGCGATTGTTGCAGGGCTAGAGCAAGCAACAGATGAATGCGCTACGCGCCGCGTAGCGCGGTGGCAATCCATGCGACGCCCGCCTCACAGCCGTGTCGCCGCCGCCGTGGCTGATGTGGCGTATTCACGCCCTGCGGGCTGGTGTCGGCATCCTTGGCGGATGTTGTCGCCGTTACCGTTTCGTCCCTGGCTCGATGACTATTTTGCGCACATATTTGAGCGTGCTTGGCAGGTGCGGTTGACGCCCCTCGATTTCAGGCCGAATCG
>JAITCV010000119.1 GCA_031282905.1 Azoarcus sp.
CCGTCGCGCATCTCAATGGCGAGATCGGGCTTGGTCAGGTTATCGAGGATCGGTTTGTCGTACTCGTCGACGAGGATGACGGCGCGCTGGCCGAATTTGGCCTCCGCCGCCTGGATCAGGGCGATGAAGCGGTCGGGAATATCTCCTTCATCTTTTTCGACCCCCAGGAGACGCTCGTTTTCCGCCAGGATGCGATGAATGCGCGCATCCAGCTTTGCCCGGCTTTCCATGACGCCTTCGGCGAAGCTCAGGCGAATGACCGGATGTTTGATCTTCCAGTCCCATTTGTCGTGGCAATACAAGCCCCGGAACAAGGCTTCGTTGCCCGCGAGCAATTCCGCCAGGGTGTCGAGGAACAGGCTTTTGCCGAAACGGCGCGGACGGGAGAGAAAATAGGCAGTGCCTTCCTCGATCATCTTCAAGGCGAAGGCAGTTTTATCGACGTAGTAGTAATCCGCTTCGCGGATCTTGGCGAAGGTCTGGATGCCGATGGGTAGTTTCTTGCGGGGCATGGCGAGAGGCGCTGAGGGAAAATGCTGGTATTGTACCGCGACAAGGGCCGCAGGCGGCGCGAAGTGACGGATATTTACGGATATTCCTGGAAAACCAATACGTGCCACGCTGGAGAATGTCAGTATTTCGGCGTATCCAGCCGGTAACGAAACACCAAGCGCCGCCAACGACGGCAAGATGCTTCAAGAGAGAACTGCCCGCCAGGATGTCGGCCGTGCGGTCGCTGATATCGGCGTTGCCGTTGATGCGCCCCGAACGTTCAGGGCCGCGTCACGGGCGTTGAACCATCGTATGAATTGCCACGCGGCTTCGCTCCTCGCCATGACAGTCGATAAAGGAAGCTCCGAATAAATCATCATCCCGGCGAAAGCTGAAATATAACTCATTGATTTTTATACATAAATTATCCGCAAGATGGAAATTCGATTCAATCGGTATTTCCTGAAAGATTGCCGGGATAGATGTATTTTATGTGTGTTATTTACAATTTGTACGAACACTTCCGGGAAAAATTCAGCAACCCATTCCATAGACATGGTTGCTGGCATTCTTTCGTCCGGAGAAATGATGCCCTATTCGCCCTATACGGCAAAATAATTTCTTGCGTCATTGTCAATCAGTATTTCCCGCCATGGCGTCCTTACAGCCAGACCAATGCTACGAAAACCAGTCAGCGAAATCATTTTCCCTATTTGTTGTCTTTTAGAAATCCCCTGGACACGGAAATAAACTCGTATGCTTCCTGCGCCTTCGGGCCAGCGGTTGAAAGAAAGCGGCAAGGATCACGCCTCGAATACATCTCGTCATGAATCCAATATCATAGGTGTCGTATTTTCCCTTCCGACATCCGAGAAAAGATGCGCGAATGCGCCCCCTGGGGTAGAATACGATCTTTCCATGCAGCTCACCCACGCATTTCCTATGCAGTTCGTTGGTTTTGCCCTGCGCAACAATCTCTTTGTTGCCCCCATGGCCGGCGTTACCGACCGCCCTTTTCGTCAGCTATGCAAGAAAATGGGCGCCGGGTTGGCGGTCTCCGAGATGGTGACCTCCAATTCGCTGCTCTACGGTAGCGCCAAGACCCGCCGTCGCGCCAGCCACGAAGGCGAAACCGAGCCGGTTTCCGTACAGATCGCCGGGGCCGATCCGGTGATGCTGGGCGAAGCCGCGCGCTACAACGCCGAACGTGGCGCGCGCATCATCGACATCAACATGGGCTGTCCGGCGAAAAAAGTCTGCAACGTCATGGCGGGCTCCGCCCTGATGCAGGATGAAAAACGGGTCGCGGCGATCCTCGAGGCCGTGGTGCGCGCCGTGCCCGGCATCCCGGTGACGCTCAAGATGCGCACCGGCTGGAACCACGCCAACAGGAACGCGCCCGCCATCGCCCGCATAGCCGAAGACAGCGGCATTGGCGCGCTCGCCATCCACGGACGCACGCGCGCCGATCAATACACGGGCGAAGCGGAATACGACACCATCGCCGAAGTCAAGACCCGGGTAAACATTCCGGTGATCGCCAATGGCGACATCACTTCGCCCGAAAAAGCGCGTTTCGTACTCGATTACACAGGAGCCGACGGGCTGATGATCGGACGCGCGGCCCAGGGGCGACCATGGATTTTCCGCGAGATCGAGCATTACCTCGCCACGGGCGAACGGCTCCCCGCCCCGCGGGTAGACGACATCCACCGCGTCTGCCGCGCGCATCTCGCCGACCTGTACGATTTCTACGGCCCGGAGACCGGACTCAGGATCGCGCGCAAGCATATTGCCTGGTACACCCGTGGTCTGAGCGGTTCGGCGGCGTTTCGCCACGCCATGAACCAACTCGACACGGTCGGTGCCCAGGGTGACGCGGTGGATGCTTTTTTTGCCCATCTGGCCGGGATCGATACCCGCCTGCAATACGCGGAAACCGGCGCGGGACAGGAACAGGCAGCATGAACTGCAAGAACGAAATCACCGACGCCGTATCGCGTACCCTGACGCAATATTTTCACGATCTCGATGGAGAAAAACCCACATCGATTTATGATTTAGTCATTCGGAGCGCCGAAATCGCGATGCTCCGCATCGTGCTTGCGCGCGCCAACGGCAACCAGAGCGCCGCCGCCGAAATGCTCGGCATCAACCGCAACACCCTGCACCGCAAGCTGACCGAGCACAAGCTGCTGTAGCATCCGCCCCCCTGCCCTTCCCCCCTGCCCTTCCCCCTTCCTTTTGCCCCCCGCCAAAATGACTGTTACCCAAGCCCTGATCAGCGTTTCCGACAAACGCGGCGTGCTCGAATTCAGCCGCGAACTCTCCGCCCTCGGCATCAAACTCCTGTCGACCGGCGGCACGGCCAAGCTGCTGCGCGCAGCCGGACTCGATGTGACCGATGTCTCCGAACACACCGGCTTTCCCGAAATGCTCGATGGCCGGGTAAAGACCCTCCATCCCAAGATCCACGGTGGCATTCTCGCCCGCCGCGATCTCGCCGAACACATGGACACCCTCGCCCGCCACGGCATCAGCCGCATCGACCTCGTGGTGGTGAATCTCTACCCTTTCCAGGCCACCATTGCCCGCCCCGATTGCACGCTGGAAGACGCCATCGAGAACATCGACATCGGCGGCCCGAGCATGGTGCGCGCGGCCGCCAAGAACCACGGCGGCGAAGCGGGCGGCGTGGGCGTGGTCACCGACCCCGATGATTACAATGCCATCATCGAAGAACTCCGGGCAAACGAGCGCAAACTCTCCGGCAATACCCGTTTCGCGCTGGCGGTAAAAGCCTTCACCCATACCGCGCGCTATGACGCGGCAATCGCCGGTTACCTGGGCGCGCGGACGGCCGACGACACGGACGGCCGGCAGGACTATCCGGAACATCTCCAACTGGCCTTCGACAAGGTGCAGAACCTGCGCTACGGGGAAAATCCCCATCAAAGCGCGGCGTTCTACCGCGAGTCGAACGCGACCGAGGGCGCCATCGCCGGATACACGCAAATCCAGGGCAAGGAGCTTTCCTACAACAACATTGCCGACGCCGACGCGGCCTGGGAATGCGTGAAATCCTTCCAGGATGCGGTGGCCTGCGTCATCGTCAAGCACGCCAATCCCTGTGGCGTGGCAATCGGCACAACCCCGCTCCTTGCCTACCAAAAGGCGTTCGCCACCGATCCGACTTCGGCCTTCGGCGGCATCATCGCGTTCAACAGCGAAATCGACCGCGCCACGGCCGCAGCGGTTTCCGCCCAATTCCTCGAAGTGCTGATCGCCCCCGCCTACACGGCGGACGCGCTCGCGCTGCTGCAAGCCAAACCCAACGTGCGTGTGCTCACCTGTGCGCCGGGCCGCGGCAACACC
Source organism: Azoarcus sp. (assembly GCA_031282905.1). Lineage (GTDB taxonomy): Bacteria > Pseudomonadota > Gammaproteobacteria > Burkholderiales > Rhodocyclaceae > WRNU01. Next base: position 3,868 of record JAITCV010000119.1, read on the forward strand.
CTCGACTACAAACGGGTGGGCGGCGGCCTGCTGGTGCAAAGCGCCGACAACGCGCATACGACGGTGGACGATCTCAAGCTCGTCACCCGGCGCGCACCCACCCCGGCCGAACTCGCCGACCTGCTTTTTGCCTGGCGAGTCGCCAGATACGTCAAATCCAACGCCATCGTCTATTGCCGGGATGGCCAGACCATTGGCATCGGCGCGGGGCAGATGAGCCGAGTCGATTCCGCGCGCATCGCAAGAATCAAGGCGGAAAACGCCGGGCTGCGCATCGCTGGCGCGGTGGCGGCATCCGATGCTTTCTTCCCTTTCCGCGACGGCCTCGACGTGCTCGCCCAGGCCGGCGCCACCGCGGTGATCCAGCCGGGCGGCTCGATGCGTGATGCCGAAGTCATTGCCGCGGCTGACGAACAGGACATCGCCATGATGTTTACCGGCTTTCGCCACTTCCGCCACTGACTCATGCCAGCAAGACCCATGCGCCCATCTTCGCCATTACAAGGACCGCAATCCAATGGCCCATAGCGGTGGGGACATGCCCCCACCCTCTACCAGCAACGGCGGAACGCCGAATTCTTCGAGGGCGAGGCATGCCTCGCCCCTACCTCACCCTCTCAATGACAAATGAGATATATGATGCGCGTTTGTCTGTTGATTTGCTCCAACCCGATACACACATCCATTCCCGCGTTCAAACCGGAGTTCATTGTTCGATGAAAGTTCTTGTCATTGGTTCTGGCGGTCGTGAACACGCGCTCGCCTGGAAGCTTGCCCAATCTCCCAAGGTCACCCGTGTGCTGGTCGCGCCGGGCAATCCGGGTACCGCGCGCGAACCCAAACTCCACAACGTCGCCGCCACCGCAGTCGACGAGCTGATAGCGCTCGCGCATGAAATGGAAGTCGCGTTCACCGTGGTCGGCCCCGAAGCGCCGCTTGCCGCCGGAATGGTCGACGCCTTTCGCGCGGCGGGGCTGGCGATCTTCGGCCCCACCCGCGATGCCGCCCGACTGGAAAGCTCCAAGGATTTCGCCAAGCGTTTCCTCGTTCGCCACCACATCCCCACCGCGAAATACCACACCTTCGCCAATACGACCCTGGCCCACTCCTATGTCGACAGCGAAGGCGCGCCCATCGTCATCAAGGCCGACGGACTCGCGGCGGGCAAGGGCGTGGTCGTGGCCATGACCCTGGCCGAAGCACACCAGGCCATCGACGCGATGTTGCCCGCCGACTCGGCTGACGACGACAGCGGCGCGCAAATCGTGATCGAGGAATTCATGCACGGCGAGGAAGCAAGCTTCATCGTCATGGCCGACGGCCGCAACGTGCTCGCGCTCGCCACCAGCCAGGATCACAAGCGTCTCGCCGACGGCGACCTCGGCCCCAATACCGGCGGCATGGGAGCCTATTCCCCCGCGCCCGTCGTCACCCCCGAAGTCCATGCCCGGGTGATGCGCGAAATCATCCTGCCGACGATGCGCGGCATGAACGAGGAAGGATGCCCCTACACCGGTTTTCTTTATGCGGGACTGATGATCGATGCCACCGGACACCCCAGGGTGGTCGAATTCAACTGTCGGATGGGCGACCCCGAAACCCAGCCGATCATGATGCGGCTCAAGACCGACCTGGCCGACCTGATGATCGCCGCGCTCAATGGCCAGCTCGACCGGGTCGAAGCCGAATGGGATCGGCGCGTGGCGCTCGGCGTGGTGCTCGCCGCCGCGGGTTACCCTGCCAAACCGGAAAAAGGCAAAATCATCACCGGCTTGGTGTACGACCCCAGCGACGACATTCACATTTTCCAAGCCGGCACCGCCGACAATGCAGGCAACATCGTCACCAGCGGCGGCCGGGTATTGTGCGTCACCGCGCTCGGCGACAGCGTGCGCGCCGCCCAGGAACGCGCTTACGAAACGGTCGCCACCATCCACTTCGAGGGCATGCACTACCGCCGCGACATCGGCCATCGCGCACTGGAACGCAAGCATGCCATCGTAGACAACCCGAAAATGGCTTGAGGCGATGCCGCCCGCCTCGCGGGCGATGCACCTCATCCGGCAGATTTCTTACCATCACGCTTGCCATGTCATCTTGCGGATGGTTTGCCATCGATGATTTTATCATAGTCAAATTGATATCATCGCACAGGCAGAAAATCATCAGGCCGGGAGGAAGACAAAGAATGTCATGATATTGCAAGACCCTTTTTCATAGCCCTTATGCATTCGAAGCTGGCACGTTCCACCCGCGACAAGATGCTTTTTCACCCTGAAAGGCACGGTGCAAGAGCGCAACGCCAAATTGCCCTCGCGCCCCGCCGCCGTTACAATTCCCGGGTCATTGGGGAGTAGTCGCTCTTCGTCTCGAAGAGGCTTGCGTCAACACACTTGGCTGACAAGGCCATGGCGCAAGCGGTTCCCGAACTTGGCAAGACCTTTGACCACGACGCCTCCGACATGGCCGGGGGGGATGTCGTGGTCAATCGTCCATCCCCCGGCCTGGAAACATTCATGGAATCTCTCCTCGTCTCGGCCGGAGTCGTCACCCTTGCTGAAATCGGCGACAAGACGCAATTGCTTGCCTTCATCCTCGCCGCCCGTTTCAAGAAGCCCGTGCCGATCATCCTCGCCATCCTGGTGGCCACGGTGGTCAACCACGGCCTTGCGGGCGCGCTCGGAGCGTGGATTACCGCGACCGTCAACCCCGGGATTCTGCGCTGGGTTCTGGGCCTCTCATTCATCGGCATGGCGCTATGGACGATGATCCCGGACAAGATCGAAGAAGAGAAAACCCGGGTCGCCAGGGAACTCGGCGTCTTCGGCACGACCTTGCTTACCTTTTTCCTTGCCGAAATGGGCGACAAGACACAGATCGCTACCGTCGCAATGGCCGCGCACTACGCCGCGCCGCTGACGGTGGTCATCGGCACCACGCTCGGCATGCTGATTGCCGACGTGCCCGCAGTGTTCGTTGGCGACAAGCTGGCTTCGAAAATCCCGATGAAACTGGTACATTCGATCGCGGCGGCGATCTTCGCGCTGCTTGGGCTTGCCACCCTGCTCGGGGCTGGATCGAGGCTAGGGTTTTAGGTCAATCAAGCAAACCCAATGACAAAAGCACACAATGCTCTTTATTGGTACGTACTTGGCACTTCTTTCCGAAGGTACTTCCCCTTGCACTCTTGGAATTCCGAATGAACCGCGCCGAAGCATATGCCATACTGACTGCGGAGCTGGAGCACTGGCGACGCTTGCCCTTCAGTGAGCTCGTCAGTTTTGTCGGCGCCTCGCCATTCAGGACGTCGGTTCCTGTTGGTGCCGAAAGCATCGAACTGGAGGTTTACATCAAATGGGAGAAGCCCCATGCCATTCGGATCGAAGCCATCGCAAACGGACCAAGTTGCTGGAAGCTCGAGCGACTTGAAGAAGTCATCATCGTCTTTGCGCAGGCGCCATCGGTTGATGTTTGAAAAACCATGCAATGGCCCAGTATCAGATGGAACATGCGGTTTGCGTCATTGCTCCTTTCCGAAGTCAGTGTCTACTGGATGTGAGGAGCGACGTAAACTCATGTGGAAACCCATAAGCCGAGAAGAAACAGAGAAACTCATTGCCGAAGAACTGTCAGCATTCCGAATTCATGCCATATGGACTTTCCCGCTGACAACTCCGCTGACGACTCATTGGGCAAGCTTGCACATTTCAGGGAAGATGAGCCGATGAAATTCAACCATACATACGTTGTTCATTCATGTGTCAAGTGCAGGGAATTCTCACATACATCAAACGGAAGCCCAAACTGGTCATGGTATTATCTATTCTTGGCGCTTGGTGCAGCCATTCCGCTATGGCTGTTCGCGGTGTTTGCGGATCTGCTGCCGTGGTATCATTTCTTTGGTGTTCTCGCTGCGGAAATGATTCTTTCTTATGTAGCCGGATCAATCGCAGGACTGCTACTGATGTTCAGAAACAACCCACCGGCGAAATGCCCCAAATGCGGTTCTGATCTGGTGCCTGGCAGTTATTACGCCGAGGGCAAAATGAATTTCGATGATCTCATGGATACGATTATCTATATCGGAATCAATGTGAGAATATGGATATCACTACTGGCATGAAAATCAAACCACGTTCAGCCACCTGAAGCGCAAGCGACGGAGCGAGACATGCCTCGCCCTGGACTGCCGCGGGTGCGGGAGTCAAGATGACGGACAGCAGATTTTTACCAACGGCGTAGCCGCCGCATAGCGACTGTCTTCCATCTTCTGTCATCTGGTTCGGCTTGGGTTAGCATGCGGGCCCCGAACACGCCAAATCAAATCTCTCAGCAATGGATAACCCTGCCATGATCCGGGTCTGGTTCAACAAGACTTTTTCTTCGCTGCACGCGGCGCTCACCTTGATCCGCGAGGCGGACCGCGACGGCACGTTCCAGCTCGTCTGCTCGCATCCGACCCCGTATGCCGTCGCGCCGCTGGCCGCTCATCAGGCGGCAAGCGAACCGGGCGGGCTGACCGGCGAGGATTATGTCGATTGGTGCCTGGCGTTCTGCCGGGAGCAGTCCATCGACATCTTCATCCCCGGCAAGGAGGCAAGCCGCATCGCCCGGCGGCAGGCGGATTTTTCCGCGCAGGGGGTGAAAGTCTTCAGCGCCGCGCCGGCCGCGATGCTCGAATGCCTGCACGACAAGGCGCGTTTCTACGCGAGCGCGCATGCGCCGACCGCGCCCGCCCCCGCGTGCGTGACCTTCGATTCCCTCGCCACTTTCGACGATGCCTACCGCCGTCTGCGCGCCCAGTATCCGGCGCTGTGCATGAAACCGTCGGTATCGGTCTATGGCATTGGTTTTCGCCGGATCGTGGAAGAAGCCAGCGCCTTCGACCTGCTCTTCGATGGCAACAGCCAGCGCATCGACCTCGAATCGCTGCGCGCGGCCTTTGCGGGCGCGGCGCAATTGCGCACCATGCTGCTGATGCCCTATCTCGCCGGACATGAATTCAGCGTCGATTGCGTCGCCTGCCGGGGCGCGCTGCTGTGCGCGGTCGCTCGCCGCAAGCCGCGGGATGGCGACGGCCATGGCCAGATCATCGTTGTGCGCCCAGACATCGAGCAGGCTTGCGCCGATTTGAGCGCGCAGTTCCAGCTCAATGGCAATGTCAATATCCAGTTCCGCGAGGATGAGGACGGACGGCTGCATATTCTCGAAATCAACCCCCGCTTGTCGGGCGGCGTCGGCATGGCTTGTCTGGCCGGCCCCAACTTGCCCTGGATCGCGCTCGCAAGCTTCGTATATGGTCCGGCAAAGGTAAGCATTCCGCCGATCCAGGAAGGCTTGCGGGTTGGCGAGATCAACCAGGCGCTGAGACTGGCGTCATGAGCGCCCGTACCGTCACCTTCCCGAACGGCGTCCTGCATCTGACGATCGATGCTTGCCACGGCGCGCTCAAGGATCTGATCGGTTTTGCCGCGCGCGCCAATCCGCGCCGCGCTTTCCTGTTCCTGAGCAAGGTGCTCGGCAAGCACTATCCCGCCCGTCCGGCGGCGATGGCGGCGATCCATCGCCATCTTGCCGCCGCCGTGCCCGCCGGCGACGGGCCGGTCGTGTTCATCGGCATGGCCGAAACCGCGACCGGCCTCGGCCAGGGCGTCCATGAAGCCTGGCTCGACGCTCATCCCGCCGCCGAAACGCTCTATCTCCAGACGACGCGCTATCGCATCGACGACGCGCCTTTCCTCACCTTCGAGGAAAGCCACAGCCATGCGCCGCGCGTATTCCTCCATCTGCCCCGCGACGCGACGCGTTGCGCGGCGGCGCGGCGCGTCGTGCTGATCGACGATGAATTGAGCACCGGCAACACCTTCGTTAACTTGGTGCAGGTGTTGCGCGACGTCATGCCGCAACTCGCCGCCGTGCATCTGGCGACGATCTGCGATTTCATGGGCGAGGCCCGCCATGCGCTGCGCGAGCGCATGCGCCTGCCCTGCACGGTGGGCGCCGCCGCCCAAGGTCACTGGCAATGGCGGCCCGCGGACAACGCCCCTGCCCTCGCCACTGGCGCGTCGGCACAATGCGATGAGGGCCACGAGGTGCGCCTGACCGATAACGGTCATGGCCGCCTCGGCCGCGACCGCCCGCTCACCGTGCCCGCCACGCTCGCGCGCCGCCTGGCCGCCGAGCGAGTCGACGGCCCGACCCTGGCGCTGGGCACCGGCGAATTCATGCACGCCGCCTTCGTCCTCGCCCGCGCCCTCGCCGCCCACGGCGTCGACACCTTCGTGCAGGCGACGACCCGCTCGCCGATCCTCGTCTGGGGCGACGTGCGCCACGCCATGGAAGTGCCCGATCCCTATGGCGAAGGCGTGCCCAATTACCTCTACAATGTCCGCCCCGGTCAATACGGGCGCGTACTCATTTGCCACGAAACCCAGCCCGATACGACGCTCCGCGAACTGGCGCGCCTCGTCGGCGGCCGTCTCATCCAATTCCATCCCGGCGACCATGCTGAAGAAATTCCTTTTCGTTGACCTCGACGACACGCTGTTCCAATCGCGGCGCAAATGCCCGGCGCGTGACGATCTCATCCCAGCGGCCTATCTCAAGGACGGCAGCGCCCATTCCTTCGCCACCCCGACCCAGGGCAGCCTTTTCGCCCTGTTCCAGCGCGAGGCGACGATCATCCCGGTCACGGCGCGCAACGCCGATGCCTTTCGGCGCGTGCGGCTCGATTTTCCGCACGGCGGCATCATCGATTACGGCGGCGTCATCATCGCGCCGGACGGCCGCCCGGAGACGCCCTGGCTCGAACGCAGCGCCGCGCTGGCCGCGCGTGCGCTGGCCATGCTCAAGGCATTGCACCAGCGGATAGAAACCCAGGCCGTGGCCAGCGGCGCAACGGTGCGCGTGCGCATCATCAAGGACTTCGGCATCCCGTTCTATCTCTGCGCCAAGAGCCAGGAAGGCGACGAGGACGCGCTCGATGCCATCGAGGCGATGGTGCGCCACGATGGCGCCGCCCTGCCCCTGCGCGTGCATCGCAACGGCAACAACCTGGCGATGCTGCCGGACTGGCTCGACAAACGCCCCGCCGTCGAGCACATGATCGAGCGCCTGCGCCGCGCGCACGGCGAAATCATCACCATCGGCATGGGCGACAGCCTCTCCGATCTCGCCTTCATGCACGCTTGCGACTACGCCCTGGTGCCGCGCGCGAGCCAGATCGCCGCCCGCATGGAGGCCGCCTGATGCGCTTTCACGGCTCCTACCGCCCGGACGATGTCGAGTTCCTCCTCAAGCCCATCGAGATCGCCTTCATCGACGACCTCGCCCGCAAAGAGGCGCTCATCCAGTCCGGCCAGCGTCACTACAGCGAAATGCTCTCCCCCGAGCAACTGCCCTCGCCGCACTATCTGGCGCTTTTCCACCGCGCCCACGCCGCCAACCGCGCGCGGCTGGCGCGCGATTGCCTGCGCCTCACCCACTTGCTGCTCGAGCGCCACGGCGCGACGCTCACCCTCGTCTCGCTGGCGCGGGCGGGCACGCCGATCGGCGTCATCGTCCGCCACCTTGCCGCGCGCCTGCACGGCGTCCGGGCGGCGCACTATTCGATCTCGATCATCCGCGACCGCGGCATCGACACCGTGGCCCTGCGGGAAATCCTCGCCCGTGGCCACCCGCCCGCCAGCATCGCCTTCATCGACGGCTGGACCGGCAAGGGCGTCATCAGCCGCGAACTGGCCACGGCCATCGCGGCCTTCAACGCCCAGACCGGCCTGGGCCTCGACCCCGGCCTCAACGTCCTCGCCGACCTTGCCGGCAGCGCCGCCCGCGCCGCCTCGGGCGAGGACTACCTGATCGCTTCGAGCATCCTCAATGCCACCATCAGCGGCCTGGTCAGCCGCTCGATCCTCAACGAAACCATCGGCCCCGGCGACTACCACGGCTGCGTCCATTTCGAACAGTTCGCCGCGCACGACCTGTCGCGCTGGTTCGTCGATGACGTCGTCGCCGCCGCCCTGGATCTTCATCAACGCGAGGGCGAACCGCCGCTGGAAATCTCCTCGCCCGCCGAACGGGCCGCCGCCTCGCGCGCCTGCATGGCCACCGCATTGCGCCGCCATGGCATCACCGACGAGAATCTCGTCAAACCGGGCATCGGGGAAGCGACACGCGTCCTGTTGCGGCGCGTGCCCGAGCGTGTCATCGTGCGCGACGCCGCCGACGAGCGGGTAGCGCACCTCGTGGCGCTGGCCGGGGAAAAACATGTCCCCGTCGATCTCGATCCCACCCTGCATTACCATGCGCTATCGATCATCAGGAGTCACAACGATGCGTGACGCGACCGAACTGGGCGCAAGCCTGTACATTCCGGCCACGCGCGCCGATCTCTCGCAGATCGCGCGTGGCGAAAAACTCTCCGGCGTCCGTTCGCTCATCTTTTGTACCGAAGATGGCATCCGCGCCGCCGAACTGCCGCTCGCCCTGCGCAATCTGGCCGCGGCCCTGCCCGCCCTGCGCCCGCTCTCGACCCAAATGCGACCCCAGATGCGTTTCGTGCGCGTGCGTGACCCGGAAGTCATGCGGCAGGTGCTGGCCCTGCCCGGCTGCCCGCAACTCGACGGTTTCGTGCTGCCCAAGACGACGCCCGCCGTGCTGGCGGAATACCTGCGCCTGCTCGAAGGCAGCGACTACCTGATCATGCCCACGCTCGAAACCCGGGAAGTCTTCGACGAACGGGAAATGGCCGCGTTATGTCGCTTCATGGATCGCCCCGGCATCCACGAGCGCATCCTGTCGCTGCGCATCGGCGGCAACGACCTCCTCTCCCTGCTGGGCATGCGCCGCCCGCGCGGCCGCACGCTCTACGAAACGCCGCTGGATCTGGTCATCTCCCGCCTGGTCACGATATTCAAGCCCAGCGGCTTCAACCTGAGCGCGCCGGTCTTCGAATACCTCGAAGATACGGCCACGCTCCAGCGCGAAGTCGAAGAAGATCTCGCGCACGGGCTGGTCGGCAAGACCGCCATCCACCCCAACCAGGTGCCGCTCATCCACGACTGCTACCGCGTCCATGCCGACGACCTGGAAATGGCCCGGCAGATCCTGCACTGGAACGCGCCCGCGGTCTTCCGTCTGTACGATTCGATGTGCGAACCCGCCACCCACAGCAACTGGGCAAGACGCCTGCATCTGGCGGCATCCTGCTACGGGCTGCACGATGACGGCACGGTAAGCACGACGTGAGTGGCAGGTGAGTGGCAGGTGAGTGGCCGATCAGTAAGCGTCAAAAAAACAACCACTATTTCTCGACGTTTGGGTTTGAAGGCAGGTAGCCTCGCCTTCAAACCATGAAAAAACAACGGAAAGTCAGCCCGGCCTTGGTGTTGCGTTGCCTTTACCGCCTTTATCCCCCAAAAGGCAGGCTTTGCCTGTTCTTTTTGCTATATAGACCGGCATTAGGGTTTTACCTTTTGACGCTTCCCAAGCGGCAGATAGAGCGGCTGGCCTGCCGTCCATGACGAAGAGAAGCTTGACGGCGATTGCGTTTGCTCTCTTCAAGCAGCCCTCCGCTTCGAGAAAATGCTCGAAGTCGTCACCGGGATGTCGATTCATTTTGTGCCTCGCGAATCCTTGCGCCTGGAATGACTTCCCATGACATTTTTTTCAAGCCGAGAAAATGATCGAGAATATGGAAATGATCTTCAAAGAGCGTCTCTTCCATCGCGGGCAGATCGGCAATGCGAAACCAGCGCGCTTCGGCGGCATCATCCGCGCCCCGCACCTCAGGCAAATGTTCCGGATTCGAAGCGGCCGGATTTGAACCCATATCGAACCAATGGGCGTGGGTGATGATGCGTCCCCGCGCGCTGCGGTCGGGATGATCAAACACCGCCACTGCCCGCACAATGTCCCCGCCATGCTGGATATCCAGTCCGGTTTCTTCCCTCAATTCGCGCAGCGCGCCTTGCGACAATCGCTCCCTGCCTTCGAGAAAACCACCGGGTACGGCCCATGAACCCTTGCCCGGACCGCGCCCGCGACGCACCAGCAACACATGTCCCGCCAAGGTGACCACCGCATCCACCGTCACGAAAGGCCCCGCTCCCCATTTCTCCCTGTATTGGACAATGGCGCGATGTTCGGCCCGCATGGCGGCATGGACAGGCAGCCGCGCCCAATCCATCAGCATGGCAACGACTGCTTCCGGCAGCAAGCCGGCAAGCCGCGCGCGCAAGATATCCGCTTCATCGTCCCCGAAATAAACCTGGCGCACAGCAGTCGCATCCACCTCACCCTGCCGCGTCATGGCGACGAACGCCCAATCAGGGAAACACTTCAGGTAGTCGCTGGAAGCATCCTTGTGAAAACCCACCAAGGCAATGCGTTTGTCACCACACCGCGCCCGCAGCGCCCGCTCCACCGCCGCCGCCCAAAGGCTATCATCATAAAAATCCCGCATCGGAACGAAAGCCACCCGCGCCGCATCGGCCTCAACCAAGCTGGCGGCAATCATCGCCGCCCGCTCCTCCCAGGTAAAAGGGTTCCTGGCGCTCCGCGCCTGACCAGCGGAACCCAGCACCACCAGCACCTCATCACCCATCTCCAACGCCGCCGCAAGCAACGCGGCATGCCCATTGTGAAAAGGCTGAAAACGGCCAATCAGGATGGTGACATCATAATGTTCGTTTTGGCTCATTGTTCCCTGTCCTGTCCCATGAAACTTTGATTCTACTGTCCCTTTCAGGGAGACAGGAAACAAAGGCCGGGAACAGGCTCATTTTTCAGAATCGCCACGCTTCAGTGCCCCGATTGACGAACAACGGAGAAAAACGGACAATCCAGCCATTTCATGACCGGGTTGCCACGCGAAATGGGTTGTCACATTTTCTCCTACGGCATACATTGAAAGGAAAGACAAATGCGTCGGGACAAAACATATCGCTTCCTTTACCGTATGCCGGAAAAAGAAGAAATGGTTTTCCGGCTGGCGGCGGCCCTTCGGGATGGATTCCATGGACCGCGAGGAATTTCGCGCCCTGTTCGCGGGCAGATGTCGACAAAGCCGCATCCCCGGAGAAAATCATGACCTTTCCTTCACGCACGAAAAAACCCGAGATGTTCCTTCTTCCTGTCCAGGAGGCATGAGAAAACGATGAACGATCTTCGAGAGACGCAGGACAAAACACAGTATCGGTTTGTCTACCGGCAGACGAGGAATGAAAAACTGGCCTTGTGGGGAAGCATGTTGATATGCGTCCTGGCCATGGCGGTGCTTTTTTGCACAAAAAAGGATTGGCCTTTCCAGCTTTTTTTCGGTGTGCAAACAGGCGTGCTCGCGTTCAGCTTCATCGTCCGGCAATCGCTCCTGATCGACCCGGAAGGCGTGCGTCAACAATGGAGAACAGGGTCGTTCGCGTTTTCAAGACACCTGGCCTGGCAGGATGTCGAGAAAATCCACCTCGGGCATTCGGTGCTGATGAGTATCACGCACACACCGACAGGTTTGCGGTGCTTCTGGTTTTTTGGCCCATGGGGCAGACTGAGACGCCAGTTGATGTTCATCCAGCATGGTACGCAAGTGTATGTGGGAGAAGGACATTCGCTTTCCTTGTTGCAGGCCATCGAGAAATTCCACGCCGTCACCCAATCGCCCCAAGACGAAGAAGAAATCGCCCGGCGGCAAACCGAGGCGACCAATATTGGCGGCAAGAAAGTCAGCATCGTCGCCTATACCGCCGTAGCGTTGATGCTCTTCCTGGTCCTCTTTCTCACTCTGGGAGCGGGATGGTGGGGATGAGGAAATCCTTCAACGCCCGTGCCAGTAACGCGGGTGTTTTTCCCGCCAGCCCATCGCGCCCAACCCCTGTCTGTCCGTTTCGAGCAACACCGTTCCATCACGGTCGGTACGCAGGCTTTTCGCGCCCGCGTCCGTCCAACGGCTCAATATCTGCGGATGGGGATGGCCGTAACGGTTACGGTAACCCACCGAAAAAATCACCACCGCCGGGCGCGCGGCGGCAACGAAAGCCGATGAAGAGGACGACTTGCTGCCGTGATGCGCGGCGACCACCGCCGTACTGGCCAGCGCCCCGCCATGGCGCGCCACCAAGGCGCTCTCGCCGCCACGCTCGATATCCCCCATGAGCAGCAAGGCCGCGCCATCCGCCGCGCTTACCCGCAGCACGCAGGATTGGTCGTTGCCGCGTCGCCCGGACACAACCTCTACCGGAGCCAGCAACTCGAATCTCACCCCTTCCCACGACCACGCGCCCCCCGCCACACAATTTTCCACCGCGTCGATATGGTGCGCCCCGGCAAAATCCTGCCCCGCCACGACATGCCCGACCTCGATCTTCGCCAGCACGCTGCTCGTTCCGCCCGCATGGTCGGCGTCATCGTGCGAAATGATTACAGCATCGAGTCGTTCCACGCCCCACGCTCGCAGGTAAGGCAATACCGTGCGCTCACCGGCATCGCTCGTCCGTCCGTAGCGCGGGCCGGTGTCATAGAGCAGATCATGCTTGGCAGTCTGCACATGCACCGCCAGCCCCTGGCCGACATCGAGCACGGTAGCGCGAAAGCCCCCTTCTTGCGGGCGCTCGGGCCGCCAGAAAAAGAAAGCGCCGATGATGGCGCAGGCGGCGAGCCGCCCCGGCGTGCCACGCGGCAGGATCAATATCCCCGCCGCAAGACTTGCCGCCGCGATAAGCCAGGGCGCAGGCAAGGGCTGCTCATGCAAGGCGAGTTGCGACGCCGCCAGCCATTGCAGCGCCGCCATCATCCATTCGGTCATCAAATGGGCGAATTCCAGCAAGCCATCCACCGGAATCATCACCGCCAGCAAAGTCAGCGGCGCAATGACGAAACTGACCAAGGGAATCGCGAACGCATTGGCAAGTGGCGCCACCAATGAAAAGCCCTGGAACAGCGCCACCAACACTGGAATGGTGGCAAAAGAGATCGCCAATTGCAGCCGCAACGCCGCCCGCCAACCGCGCGGCGGCACGACCCTGCCCCCCATCACCAGCAGGATCACCGCCACCGCGCCAAAGGAAAGCCAGAATCCCGCGGCAAGCACCGCCCACGGGTCGATCACCACGACCACGAGCAGCGCGAGGCCCAGCGTCCGGCGCGCGCTGGCTTCGCGCCGCCCCAGCAAAGACAGCGCCGCCACCGTCAACATGACGAGAGCACGTTGCACCGGAATGCCCAATCCGGCGAGCAGCGCGTAAATCACCGCAGCCATCAGTCCCGCCATGGCCGCCGCCCGCCGTACCGGGCAACGCAGCGTCAGCCACGGAACACGCCGCCACCCCGCCGCGAGCAGACCGCCACAGGCCAGCGCCACCAAGGATACATGTAATCCAGATATCGCCACCAGATGTTGCACCCCGGTGCGGCGCAGGATGTCCCATTGAGGCTGATCGATCGCGTTCTGATCGCCCACCGCGAGCGCCACCAACACCCCACGATAGGGCGCGCCGGACAAGACCGCCTCGAAACGCTGGCGCACATCCGCGCGCAAGGAATGCACCGTGCCCATCAAACCGCCCGCGTTTTCCGCCAGCCGTTGGCCGTCGCGCACATAACCCGTTGCCCGCAGCCCGCGCGCGAGCAACCAGGCTTCATAATCGAACCCGCCCGGCGTCGCCGATCCATGCGGACGTTTCAGCCGCGTGCTCAGCCGCCACCGCTCTCCCGGACGCAACTCCGGCACCCGCGCTCGTTGCGATTCGCGCCCAAAACCATATGTCCGGTACCACGCCAGCGACAAACGTCCCGGCACGCCGCTTGCCGCCTCCTCGACCTCGAAGATGAAACGCACACTGTCACCGTCATCATTCGGCAACGAGGCGATGATGCCGGTCACCTCCAGATCGCCTCCTTCCTGCTCGGCGGCAAGCGCATCGGCAAGCCGCGACTCCGCCCGCCACGCCGCGTAACAGTAGCCCGCGAGCGCCGCCAACACGAACGTGGTCATGGCAACGCGCCATGTCGGCCCCCGCCACCGCCATCCCGCAACCCCGAGCGCCGCCAGCGCAACAAGCGCCAACGCGCCACCCCATGCCGCCCATGGCGGCAAGCTGGCCGATATCTGCAAAAGACATACCCCGGCAACGATTCCGATGATGTTGATATACATGGCGGCGCAATGTTACCAGCATTGATCCCCAATTCCTTGGCTGGCTACGGAAAACATAAAGAATAGCCATAAGAATCAATACATTATCAAGAATGCTTGACGGCCGAACCGCCGCCTGGATTGCCACATCGCTTCGTTCCTCGTTTTATGTGTTCACAAGGTCTGGGCGGGCGAGGCCGATTTTTTGGAGCGCACCGTATACAATTGACGCTTTGCGTTTCCCCGCTCAGTTGATGACCTCGACCCTCCCGATATCTCCCAGACCCGCGCGCGCGGTCGAGCTTGGCCGCCGGGTGCTCGAAATCGAAGCGGCGGCGGTTGCCGCGCTGGCTGGACGGCTGGGAGAAACGTTCGAAAGAGCGGTTGCGCTCGTGCTCCAATGCCGGGGACGGGTCATCGTCAGCGGCATCGGCAAATCGGGCCATATCGCGCGCAAGTTTGCCGCCACCCTGGCGAGCACGGGCACGCCGGCCTATTTCGTCCATGCGGCGGAAGCCGCGCACGGCGACCTCGGCATGATCACCGCCGAAGACGTGGTCATCGCGATTTCGAACTCCGGGGCGAGCGCGGAATTGCTCATGGTCGTGCCGCACGTCAAGCGCAGGGGCGCGCGGCTGATCGCGATGACCGGCAATCCCACTTCGCCCCTGGCCATGGAAGCGGACGTGCATCTGGATGCCGCGGTGGATGAGGAAGCCTGCCCGCTCAATCTCGCCCCCACCGCCAGCACCACCGCCGAACTCGCGCTCGCGGACGCGCTTGCGGTGGCCTTGCTCGATGCGCGCGGCTTCGGCGCGGAAGACTTTGCCCGTTCCCATCCTGGCGGCAGCCTCGGACGGCGGCTGCTCACCCATGTCCGCGACGTGATGCGTCCGCGCGAGCGCGTGCCGACTGTTCCGGGCGACGCATCGCTTTCCGCCGCGCTGCTCGCCATGACCCATGGCGGCATGGGGATGACCGTGGTGATGGCGGCCGATGGACGCCCCGAAGGCATCTTCACCGATGGCGACCTGCGCCGCATGCTGGAAAATGGCATCGACGTGCGCGTCGCCCGCATCGGCGATGTGTTCACCCGCAATCCGCGCGCCATCGGCCCCGATGCGCTGGCGGTCGAAGCCGCCGAAATCATGGAACGGCTCAGAATCAGCCAGTTGCTGGTGCTCGACCACGATGGCAAGCTCATCGGCGCGCTCAACACCCACGACCTGATGCTGGCAAAGGTGATCTGATGCGCGCCTATCAACTCTATCCGCTGGCGATCGCGGCGCTCCTGGCCGCGGGCTCGATCTGGCTTGAACGCCTGACCCGGGAACCCGAAGCGCCCGCCGATACGGCTGCCAATGTCATACCCGACTTCATTGCCACCGACGTTCGCATCACCGGCTTTGCCGAAGACGGCAGTCTGCGCTACACCCTCGATTCCCCCCGGATCGTCCATCTACCGCAAAACGATACGACCCTCACCGAGTCGCCCCGCTTGCGCCTCTTCAAGCAAAAGCAACAAACCTGGCTACAGGCCGAACGTGGCGAGCTTGGTACCGATGGCAAGCGCATCGACTTCAGCGGCGAGGTGGAAGTCGAACGGAAAAGCGACCGTAGCCCGCCGCTGCGCCTGTTCTCCGCCCGGCTCACGGTATGGCCCCAGGATCAACGCGCGGCCACCGACACCCCCGTGCGCCTGACCCGAAATGGCCGTATCGCCACCGCCAACGGGCTCGAGGCCGACAATATCTTCGGCACGCTGCAACTCGCCGGCCAAGCCCGGATGCATTTTCCCCGTCACCCCAGGAATCCCTGATGTCCACCCTTCTCTCACGCGCCGCGTTCGCGGCCCTGCTTCCCGCGCTGCTCTTCTCCCCTTGCCTGGCGCACGCCGAACGAGCAGATCGCAATCAACCGGTCAACATCGAATCCGACCAGGTAAACGTCGATGACCGCAACAAGGTGCATATTTTCGAAGGCAACGTCGTCCTTACCCAGGGCACGCTGACGATCAAGGGCGACAAACTGGTCGTCACCCAGGATGCCGAAGGTTTCGAGAAAGGCGTCGCCACCGCCAATGGCAATCGTCTGGCCACGTTCCGCCAGAAACGCGAAGGCGCGAACACCTGGATCGAGGGCGAAGCCGAACGCATCGAATACGACAGCCATACCGAGCGCGCCCGTCTCTACCAACGCGCCCATGTCAAGAGCGGCGGCAACGAAGTGCGCGGGCATTACGTCGAATATGACGCGATGAGCGAAAACTACCTCGTCACCGACGCCCCCGGCAGCAAGAGCACGGAGGCGATCAGAGTACAGGTCGTCATCCCGCCCAAGGGAAGCAACGGCAACGCCGGCAAGCGTTGAAACGGCGTTGGCGCGGCCTTTGGAGTGAGGCCCAATGCGTATGTCCAGGAAACCCGTCAAGCCGCAACAAGTATCTGAAAACAAAGAAAACATCTTTTTTGTGCGTCGCACAAAAAAATCCTTGACAGCTACGTGTTTTGCCCTAGAATGCAGCCCATGCTCGAAGTTGATTTCGAAGCATTCAAGCAACAAACATCTTGCCGTCATGCTCTGGTCTGAGTACCGAGCCGACGGTTGCGCATTCGTCCTATCTTCACACTTTTCTGGAGTTTTTCATGTCGACCTTCACCCCCGAACAATTCGCTGCTGCCAACAAAGCCAACATCGAAACCCTGCTGAGCCTGACCAACGGCGTGTTCGCCAACGCCGAACGTCTGGCCGCCCTGAACCTGAATACCGCGCGCTCCGTGCTCGAAGACAGCGTGTCCAGCATCAAGTCGCTGCTCAGCGCCAAGGATGTGCAAGAACTGATCAGCCTGCAAGGCTCGCTGGTTCAACCCCTGCTGGAAAAGAGCGTGGCCTATGCCCGCAGCGTGTATGAAATCGCCTCCCAAGGTCAGGAAGAAGTCGGCAAGGTGCTCGAAGTCCAACTCGCCGAACTGAACAAGGGCGTGACCTCCGCGCTCGACAAAGCTGCCAAATCCGCGCCCGCCGGTTCCGACGTTGCCGTCGCCGCCGTGAAGTCGGCCATTGCCGCAGCGAACAGCGCCTACGACAACTTCTCCAAGGCCGTCAAGCAAGCCACCGAAATCGCCGAAGCCAACGTCGCCGCCGCGACCAACGCCACGGTCAAGGCCGTGAGCACCACCACCCAGGCCGCTTCCGCTTCCGCGTCCACTTCCAAGAACGTTGCCTGAGCAATCCATCTGAGCACTCGAATTTGGGGCATTGCCCGCAATGCCCCAAAAAGCCCCGCGTTCGCGGGGCTTTTTTATTTGAAGCGCGTTTGGCTCCAAACGCAGGCGCAACAGCATCGCTCGCTGAAACTGGCGCGCACTTCCGGATTGGGAAAGCAAAGCCGATACTGGATTTGTGCGCCATATAGGACCGCCCAAAAGGAGATTTTGAACAAGGTCTTGCCGCGCTCATTGGGTTTCGCCGCTTCGGCAATTTCATCGGCCTCGATCCGTTCATGGCATACTTCCCGCCTCCCAATCTACCTGGTTCGAAATCCGTGCTCCCACGCCGCCGTTTGACCGGACTGTTGCTGGCGTTCCTGCTCCTCGTGGTGCAGGCGTTCTGGCTCGTCCATCGTCTCGAACACGATTGGGGCGTGGATGGGGATGAGGAAGCGGCGTGCGAATTTTGTCTTGCCCTGCACGGCATGGGCGCGGCGGCGTCCGGCGGGAATCGCGTTGCGGTTGTCGTTGCCGCGTCCGATGAGTTGCCGCGGGGCGGGTTTTCCGTCCGGGCCGATGCCGAGCCGGTTCAAGCCCGGCAACAAGGGCCGCCGCGGCGCTCCTGAAAAAATTCCTTTTCGATGATGTCGGCGGGCCATGGCCTTGCTGGCGTCGCGTATCCCATTTTTCAGGAGCAACACCATGCAATCTAAGATATTGGTTGCCGCTTTGGCCTGCGCGTTTGCGTGGCCGGCGTCGGCAACGGCAGACAACACGCAACTGGCGGCGGAACTGGCCGCGTTGCAGGAGCAGATCGCGCAGATGAGGACGGCTTACGAAGGCCGTATCGCGGCGCTGGAAGAAAAACTCGCGGCTGCCGACAAGCGGCGTGCCGATGACGCGACCACCCCGGCGCAGACCGCTTCCCAGGCGCGGTCGCAGGCACCGGTTGCGCACGGCGGCGCGTCCGCTTTCAATCCGGAGATTTCGCTGATCCTCCAGGGGGCTTACAAAAGGGCCAAGGAGGTGGAAGAACGTCATATCGGCGGCTTCGTGGGCGCCGCGCATCACCATGATGGGGATGAACACGGCGACGACAAGCGTGGCTTTTTGCTCGACCACAGCGAACTCGTGTTGGCAGCCAATATCGATCCGCATTTCCGCGGCCAGACCACGGTGGCCTTGCTCGACGGCGAGGCGGAACTGGAGGAAGCCTGGTTCCAGACCACCTCGCTGGGGCATGGCGTGGGGATCAGGGCGGGGCGTTTCTTTTCCGGCATCGGCTATCTGAACGAACAGCATGCCCATCAGTGGGATTTTTACGAACAACCCCTGATGTATAAAGCCTTGTTCGGCGAACATGGCTATTCGCAGGATGGCGTGCAGTTGAAGTGGGTGGCGCCGCTTGCGACTTTCCTCGAATTCGGCGCGGAAATCGGCCGGGGGCAAAATTTCCCCGGTACCGAGCGCAACCTCAATGGGGCGAACAGCCGCGCA
Source organism: Azoarcus sp. (assembly GCA_031282905.1). GTDB lineage: Bacteria > Pseudomonadota > Gammaproteobacteria > Burkholderiales > Rhodocyclaceae > WRNU01. The sequence goes on from JAITCV010000119.1 coordinate 22,699, forward strand.
CTTTTTGCTCATGTTGGCGGTGATATCGGCACATCGAGCAGTTGGCGGGCGGGGTTGTCGTGGTTGCAGACCCGGGCCGAGGAGCGCGAAAACCATTTCGAGTCGGAAGTCTTCGGCGAGGCGCATGGCGCGTTTTCCGGGCGGAGCAGGGTATGGATCGCCGATTTCGTCTATAAATGGGCGCCGGACGGCAACCCCGCCCGGCGCAATTTCAAGTTGCAGGCCGAATATTTCCACCGCAAGGAAAATGGTCATCTGGCCGTGGAAGATGAAGAAAGTCCGTGGCGTACCCGGCAGTCGGGCTATTACCTCGCGGGCGTCTATCAATTCACCCCCAATTGGCGCGCCGGTTTGCGTTATGACCGCCTGGACAGCGGGCGGCAATTCCTGGGCGACAATCCGGCCGGGATTGAAATCGAGCATTACCAGCCGCGCCGTGTCTCGGCGATGGTCGATTACAGTTGGAGTGAATTTTCCCGCCTGCGCCTGCAATTGTCGCGTGACCGCGCCATGCCGGGGGTCATCGACAACCAGGTGATGTTGCAATACGTAATGAGCCTGGGTAGCCACGGCGCGCACAAGTTCTGAGGAAGGTGTCATGATGAAACGGATCCTGGCGTTCTTTTTGCTCGTGTGCACCTTGCCCGCGGCAGCGACGGTGAAGGTGCTGGCAACCTTGCCGGAGTGGGAAGCGCTCGCGCGGGAAATCGGCGGCGAGCGGGTCGAGGCGACGAGCGCGACCAGCGCCCGCCAGGACCCGCATCGCATCGAGGCGCGCCCGTCGCTGATCGCGCGCGCCCGCGCCGCCGATCTCGTCGTGGCCACTGGGGCTGAATTGGAGATCGGCTGGCTGCCCGTCCTGCTGCGGGAATCGGGCAACAGCCGCATCCAGCCGGGACAGCCCGGTTATCTGGAGACGGCGGCGCTGGTCCGGCTGCGCGATGTGCCACACGCCGTCGACCGCAGCATGGGGGATGTGCATGCCGCGGGCGATCCGCATTTCCACCTCGATCCGCGCAACATTGCGCCCGTTGCCGTGGCGCTGGCCGAGCGTCTGGCGCGGATCGACCCGGCCGGAGCGGAAACCTATCGCGCCAATCTCGCGCGTTTCCAGGCGCGCTGGCAAGCCGCGTTGACGCGCTGGGAAGCGGAAGGCGCGGCGCTCAAGGGCGTGGCCTTCCTGCAAGCGCATCGCTCGTTTGGCTATCTTGCCGACTGGCTGGGCATGGAAAACCGCGGCGAACTGGAGCCCAAACCTGGCGTCGAGCCGGGCGGCGCGCATTTGAGCCGCATCGTGGCGAACCAGCAAAGCGCACCCGCGGCTCTGATCCTGCACGCCGCCTACCAGGATGAAGCCGCCGGGCGCTGGGTGGCCGACCGCGCTGGCATTCCGCTCGTGCTGTTGCCCTATACCGTGGGGGGAACGCCGCAGGCCGGGGATTTGTTCGGCCTGTTCGATGACACGCTGGCGCGCTTGAACCGCGCCGTGCGCGGGAGGCCATGAGCTTGCTGGAAGCCGGGCAACTGGTCGCTGGCTGGCGGCAGCCTGCGCATCGGCCAGTCAGCTTCCGGCTGGCGCGCGGCGAAATCCTCGCGCTCGCGGGCCCCAATGGCGCGGGCAAGAGCACATTGCTGGCGGTGCTGGCCGGAAGTGGTGGCGCACGGATTTTTTCCGGTGCCATCCGCCGCGCGCCGGACCTGCGCATCGGATGGCAGACGCAGCACCTCCCGCCCGTGGCCGGACTGCCGCTTTCCGGCGCGGAATTACTGGCGCTCACCGGGGCCAGTCCGCAAGGCTTGCCCGCGTATCTGGCGGGCTGCCTGCGGCGGCGTCTGGATAAGCTCTCCGGCGGACAGCGGCAATATCTGGTGTTGTGGTCGATTCTGCAAGCGCCCGCCGATCTGCTGCTGCTGGATGAGCCCGGCAATCATCTGGACAAAGCTGGGCTGGCCGGTTTGCCGTCCGTTTTGCGCGCGCGGGCAGGACAGGGAACGGGCATCGTGCTGGTGAGCCACGACGCGGAATTGGCGCGGGCGTGTTGCGATTGCCTGGTGCGCATGGAACCGTGCAATGACTGATTTCCTATCGCAATTGGCCTTGTTCTGGCGGCCCGCGCTGACGGGCGCGTTGCTGGCTTTGTTGTTGCCGCTCCTTGGCCTGTATCTGCGGTTGCGCCAGGAATATTGGGCTTCCCTTGCCTATGGGCAAGTCGGCGCGGCGGGCGCCTTGGGCGCGCAGGCATTGGGGATTGCCGCCGTCGCGGGAGGGCTGGCCGTCAGTCTTGCCGTGGCGGGCATGAAACACCGGCTGGAGAAACGTTTGCCGACGGCGGGGCTTTTTCCCTTGTTGTTCATTCTTGGCTGGAGCGTCAGCTTGCTCCTGACTGCCAATTTGCCCGGCGTGGAGCGTCTGGGCGCGGCGCTGTTCGAGGGGCAGCTTTATTTCGCTGGCGTGGAAATGCTATATGGCGCGGTGCTGGCGTTGGCGGTAGGCGGGATTTTTCTCTGGCGCAAGGGCAGGCTGTTGTTGTTCGCCCATCTGTATCCCGGGCATTTCCATGCTCAGCGCTTGCCCGCGTGGCCAGTGCGCGCGGGCTTCGATCTGCTGGCCGCCGCTTCGCTCGCGCTGGCGGTGATGAGCCTGGGCGTGATGGGCGCTTTTGCCCTGGTTTTCGCGCCGCCCTGGATCGTCTTTGCCCTGGCTCCCAATTGGCGGAGCGCGCTTGTTGCCGCGCCGGTTCTTGGTTTGCTGGCCTATGCGCTGGCGTTCGCGCTTGCCCTGATCCACGACCAGCCCTTTGGCCCCATGTTGGCGCTGACGCTGGCGGCGCTGGCGTCCGGAGGCGCGATTGCCGTGAGCATGCGCCATGATGGTTGAAAATAATTCTTAAAGCTGGTCGGGCCGGTCTTGCAGGTGATGCTCACCCTGCCCGGCCCCTGCTCATTTCCTTTGCTGCAGAGCCTCGATCACCAGCATGTATTCACCAGTGATGCCGTTGTTAGAAGACGATGCGGCGCGGGACCTCGAAATTGTCCGCAGCCTTGCTCAGGTTCCGCGAGGCCAGGTCGGCGTCGCTCTGACATGCCGACCGACGAAAGCCGCCAGGATGGCGGCCAAAGCGATTTTCTTCACAGCCTTTACTCCTTCACGATGACATGCCGTCAAGCATGAAGGGAAAGGCGGGCGGAGCACAGGGGGAAAGGATTCGGCAGAAAAAACCCGGCCATGAGCCGGGTGTACAACCCGGCTCATGGCCGGGATCAGGACCATCGTCCTTATTTATCTTTTTTATCCTCCCGGACTCGCGCCCGGGCCGTTGCCGCCACAGAGTTCATATCACCACACGCCCTGGATTGGCGT
>JAITCV010000123.1 GCA_031282905.1 Azoarcus sp.
CCCCCGCAACCGGCTTCCATCATGGACGAAATCCGCATACGCGGCGCGCGCACCCACAACCTGAAGAACGTCAATCTCGATCTGCCGCGCAACCGGCTCACCGTGATCACCGGGCTGTCGGGTTCCGGAAAATCGTCGCTGGCCTTCGACACGCTGTATGCCGAAGGCCAGCGCCGTTATGTCGAATCGCTGTCGGCTTATGCGCGCCAGTTCCTGCAACTGATGGAAAAACCCGACGTCGACCTGATCGAAGGCTTGTCGCCCGCGATCTCGATCGAACAGAAATCCGCCAGCCACAACCCGCGTTCCACCGTCGGCACCGTGACCGAAATCCACGATTACCTGCGCCTGCTCTTTGCCCGCGCCGGAACGCCGCACTGCCCGCATCATCCCGAGCACGCGCTCGATGCCCAAAGTGTGAGCCAGATGGTCGACCAGGTGCTGGCGCTGCCTGCCGAGACGCGGCTGATGATTCTTGCCCCGGTGGCGGGCGGCAGGAAAGGCGAGCAGCAAACACTGTTCAATGAACTGGCCATGCAGGGATTCGTGCGGGTGCGGATCGATGGCGAAATATACGAACTCGATACCCTGCCGCCGCTGGACAAGCACCGCCGCCATGAAATCGAAGTCGTCATCGACCGGGTGAAATTGCGTCCCGAATTGCGCGGACGGCTGGCGGAATCGTTCGAAACCGCGCTGGCCCACGGCGATGGACGCGCGCTGGCACTGGAGATGGACAGCGGCAAGCTCCACCCGTTTTCAGCCAGATTCGCCTGCCCGGTATGCGATTTCGCGCTGGCCGAACTCGAACCGCGCCTTTTCTCGTTCAACAACCCCGTCGGCGCGTGCCCGCAATGCGACGGCCTGGGGCAAATCGATTATTTCGATCCCTTGCGGGTCGTCTCCCACCCCGATCTGTCGCTCGCCGCCGGCGCCATCCGGGGGTGGGACAAGCGCAATTCGTTTTATTTCCAGATGCTCACCAGCCTCGCCACGCATTACGGCTTTGATGTCGATGAGCCTTTCGAAAGGCTGCCGCCGAAAGTGCGTGACATCGTGCTCCACGGTTCGGGAAACGAGAGCATCGCATTCCGTTACCTCGCCGACAATGGCCGCGCGGTCACAAAAGCGCATCCATTCGAAGGCATCATTCCCAACATGGAACGCCGTTTCCGCGACACCGATTCGGCGGCGGTACGCGAAGAATTACTCAAATACCGCAGCAACCGCCCCTGCCCCGCGTGCGAGGGCACGCGGCTGTGCGTCGATGCGCGTCATGTGTTGGTCGGCGGCATGTCCCTGCCCGCGCTCTCGCGCCTGCCGCTGGCCCAGTGCCGCGCGTTTTTCGCCCAGCTCCAGCTTGACGGCCATCGCGGGCGGATCGCCGAACGCATCGTGCGCGAGATTGCCGAACGCCTCTCCTTTCTCACCAACGTCGGGCTGGATTATCTGTCGCTGGACCGCGCCGCCGACACGCTCTCCGGGGGCGAGGCCCAGCGCATCCGCCTCGCCAGCCAGATCGGCTCCGGCCTGACCGGGGTGATGTACGTGCTCGACGAACCGTCGATCGGCCTGCACCAGCGCGACAACGACCGTCTGCTCGATACGCTCAAGCACCTGCGCGATCTCGGCAACACCGTGATCGTGGTCGAACACGACGAGGATGCCATGCGCAACGCCGATCATCTCGTCGACATGGGGCCGGGCGCGGGAAACCAGGGCGGCGAAATCATCGCCAGTGGCACCCCCGCCGAAGTCATTGCCAACCCCGCTTCGCTGACCGGCGCGTGGCTTGCCGGTCGCCGCCGGATCGAGCTGCCCGCGCGCCCCCCACCGCCCGGCCCGCCGCGCGAACTGCGCATCGAAGGCGCGCGCGGCAACAATCTCAAACGGCTCGATGTCGCCATTCCGCTGGGGCGCTTCACTTGCGTGACCGGCGTATCCGGCTCGGGCAAATCGACCCTCGTCAACGACACCCTCGCCGCCTTTGCCGCGCGCGAACTCAATGGCGCGGGGACGGAAATCGCGCCGGTCGACGCCATCCACGGGCTGGATGCGCTCGACAAGGTCGTCGATGTCGACCAATCGCCGATCGGCCGCACCCCACGTTCCAACCCCGCCACCTATACCGGGCTGATGACGCCGATACGCGAACTTTTCGCCGGCGTGCCCGAGGCCCGGGCCAGGGGATACGGGCCGGGCCGATTCTCGTTCAACGTCAAGGGCGGGCGCTGCGAAACCTGCCAGGGCGACGGCCTGATCAAGGTAGAAATGCACTTCCTGCCCGATCTCTACGTGCCCTGCGATAGCTGCCACGGGCGGCGTTACAACCGCGAGACCCTGGAAATCCACTACAAGGGCAAGAGCATTTTCGACGTACTGGAGATGACCGTCACCCAGGCGCTCGATTTTTTCCACGCGGTACCGGCGATCGCCCGGAAACTCGAAACGCTCGCCGAAGTCGGTCTTGGCTACATCCGCCTCGGCCAGAGCGCCACCACGCTCTCCGGTGGTGAGGCGCAACGGGTGAAACTCGCGCTCGAACTCTCCCGGCGCAACACCGGGCGCACGCTCTACATTCTCGACGAGCCGACCACCGGCCTGCATTTCCAGGACATCGAATTGCTGCTGCACATGCTCCACCGCCTGCGCGATCACGGCAACACCATCGTCGTCATCGAGCACAATCTCGACGTCATCAAGACTGCCGACTGGATCATCGATCTCGGCCCCGAAGGCGGCCACGGCGGCGGCACGCTGGTCTGCCACGGCACACCGCAAACCGTCGCCGCCTGCGCGGCGAGCCATACCGGACGTTATCTGGCGCGGGCGCTGGCGCGATGAGCCGCCCGCGCCAGCTTGGCCCCGACCGTTCCCCGACTCGCCCCTGATCACGGGCTTTCGCTGGGTTCCAGAAGTACCTTTGTGGCTCGCATGTGGTCTATTTCTTGGACTACGCCGACCGCTTGGACGTTATCCGTGTCCTGCACCAACGACAGGACGCCAAGCGCCACGTGTAGCCGCCCGGCACGCTGATTGAACCTTATAAATTCAACCATGCCCGGAAACATGGCAACCATGTAGGGGCACGGCGCGTCGTGCCCCTACTGTCGTTGCCGTTGATGAAAAGTTCCATCAAGAATAAAACACTACTAGCCGCCTTGTTTCAGTATCTTGTCCGCAGGCTGTGGTTTGCCGTACAGCCAACCTTGCGCG
>JAITCV010000046.1 GCA_031282905.1 Azoarcus sp.
CTATGTGGCGGGTTATGCCTATTACGAAGGCGAACGGCTGGAAGAACAAATGGAAGCGGGGCAAGCCCTGATGTTGATGCAAGAAGAGGAGAACCCGCACGATTCATCGGCCATTGCCCTGGCTTGGGAAGGGCACAAGCTGGGTTATGTGCCGCGTCCGGAAAACCGGGAAATTGCCCGTCGATTGAAGGCTGGGGAACCGCTGTCCGCCCGTATTCTGCATCTCGATCCCGCCACGCCTGTCTGGCAGCGTCTGGAATTCGTGATCGTGGCAGATCCGCCCAGCGCCGAACGATAACCGCCAGATCGAAAAGCTCGATTTTTTCCATTTTCCATCGTATCCATTGGTGTGTAGCCTGCATGGCTTTTGCGCGCCTGCCCTGTGGCAAAATCATGGATGTCTTCCCGCACGAGTGTGTCGCCCGACAAGGACGAAACATTCACTCAAACCGAAAGAAAAGGTGATAGTTGTGACCAGTGTTGATTATCCTTTTAGTTTAGTAAGAGGTATGCTTGATCAATTGATTGCATCCAGATTCTTCGGAATGACGATTTAGGGGGAATATTCCCGGCGCTTTGCGCCGCTGACTTTTCTGTCCCGGCGCCGCAACAGCAAATAGAGCACGGGAATGACGAACAGAGATAACAAGGGCGCGGAAATCATCCCGCCGACCATGGGCGCGGCAATGCGGCTCATGACTTCGGAACCCGCACCCTTGCCAAGGAAGATCGGCAACAGGCCCGCAACGATGACGGCGACGGTCATGGCCTTGGGGCGCACCCGTTGCACCGCGCCTTCGCGGATCGCGGCAAGCAGGATGGCGTCCCGTTCCGGTCGTAACTGCCAATTGGGTGTCATGGCCAGGGCTTCCTTGAGATAGATCAGCATGACCACGCCGAATTCCGCCGCGACGCCCGCAAGCGCGATGAACCCGACGCCAGCGGCAATGGAGAAGTGATAATCCATCAGATACAGGAACCAGATGCCACCGACCAGGGCGAAAGGCAAACTCGCCATGATGAGCAGGGCTTCGTCGATGCGGGAAAAAGCACAATAGAGCAACAGGAAAATGATGAGCAGTGTCAGCGGCACGACTTGCGCCAGTTTGGCATTGGCCCTTTCCAGATATTCGAATTGGCCGGAATAGCCGATGGCGACGCCTGCGGGGAGTGCGACTTTTTCGTTTACTTTGGCCTGGATGTCGCGCACCACCGCCACCAGGTCACGCCCGCGCGCGTCGACGTAAATCCAGGCGGACAAGCGCCCGTTTTCGCTTTTCAGCATTGGCGGGCCGTCGACGATGTCGATATTGGCGATGGATGCCAGCGTCACCTGACCGCCGCGTGGCGTGACAATGGGCAATTCGCGCAGGGCGGCGAGGGAATCGCGCCATTCGCGCGGGTAACGCAGGTTGATTGGATAACGCGCCCGGCCCTCGATGGTTTCGCCGATATTGCGCCCGCCCACCAGCAATGCAATGGCGCTTTCCACATCGGCGATGTTCATGCCCAAACGCCCGGCCAGGTCGCGCTTGATGTCGATATCGATGTAACGTCCGCCGGTGAGCCGTTCGGCCAGCGCCGAACTCACGCCGGGCACCTCGCGGATGACGCTTTCGATGGCGATTGCCGCCTGCTCGATATCTTGTAGATTCGTGCCGCTGACCTTGATGCCGACAGGACTTTTGATTCCCGTCGCCAGCATGTCGATGCGATTCCTGATCGGCGGAATCCACAAATTGGCAAGACCCGGAATCCGCACGGCGGCATCCAGTTCCTGCACCAGTTTTTCCGGCGTCATTCCGGCGCGCCATTGCGAACGGGGTTTGAAACGAATCACCGTCTCGAACATTTCGAGCGGCGCCGGGTCGGTTGCGGTTTCCGCCCGTCCGGCCTTGCCAAACACGGCGGCGACTTCGGGCACGCTGCGGATCAGGCGGTCGGTTTGCTGCAACAGTTCCGCCGCTTTGCCGACGGATAGGCCAGGTAAAGCTGTCGGCATGTACAGCAGATCGCCTTCGTCGATGGCGGGCAGGAATTCGCCGCCCAGGCGCGCGGCGGGCCAAAGGCTGGTCAAAAAGGCGACGAGCGCCAGCAGCAAGGTGGTCTTGGGCCATGCCAACGCGCGGTCGAGGTAGCGCGAATAAAAATGAATCAAGACACGGCTCAAGGGATTCTTTTCTTCGGCGGGAATACGCCCGCGTATCCAGTAGCCCATCAGCACCGGAATCAGCGTCACCGACAATCCGGCGGCGGCGGCCATGGCGAAACTCTTGGTATAGGCAAGCGGCGCGAATAGCCGCCCTTCCTGCGCTTCGAGCGCAAATACGGGAATGAAAGAAAGCGTGATCACCAACAGGCTGAAAAACAGCGCCGGACCGACTGCGGCAGCAGCCTCGCCAATCACCCGCCAGCGTTGCGCGCCTTCCAGGCTTTCTCCGGGATGCGCTACCTGCCATGCCTCCAGTTTCTTGTGAGCGTTCTCGATCATCACAATGGCCGCATCCACCATCGCGCCAATGGCGATCGCAATACCGCCCAGCGACATCATATTGGCGCTCACCCCGTCCGCGCCCTGGTAACGCATCACGATGAACGCCGCCAACACACCCAGCGGCAAGGAAATGATCGCCACCAGCGCCGAGCGCAAATGCCATAAAAACAGCGCGCAGACCACGGTGACAGCGAGGAATTCTTCCAGCAATTTGTAGCCCAGGTTGGCGACCATGGCTTCGATCAATTGCCCACGGTCATATACCGGAACGATCTCCACGCCTTCGGGCAAGCTCTTTTGCAAATGGGCGAGCCGGGTCTTGACTTCGGCAATGGTCGAATAGGCATTCTTGCCGCTTCTCAAGATCACCACCGCGCCCGCGACCTCGCCTTCACCATCCAATTCCGCGATGCCGCGGCGCATTTCCGGCCCCGATTGCACACGGGCAACCTCACCGAGGCGTACCACCGTACCGGCCGCATCCGTCTTCAAGGGAATAGCACGAAAATCATCCAGCCCGCGCAAATAGCCCGTCGTCCGCAACATATATTCCGTTTCCGCGAGTTCCAGCGACGCGCCGCCGGTTTCCCGATTGCCCTGTTCCACCGCCATGGCAATATCGTTGTGGGTCAGCCCGAATGCCGCCAGTTTCACCGGATCCAGCATGATCTGGTATTGCTTTACCATGCCGCCGATGGAGGCGACTTCGGCAACGTTGGGAATGGTCTTGAGTTCAAACTTCAAGAACCAATCCTGCAAGGCGCGCAAATCCGCAAGGCTGTGCCGCCCGCTGCGGTCGATGAGGGCATATTCGTAAATCCAGCCCACGCCCGAAGCATCCGGCCCCAGCGCGGGCCGCACTCCGGCGGGCAATTGGCTCGCCGCCTGGTTCAGGTATTCCAGTACCCGCGAACGCGCCCAATATAAATCGGTCTGGTCATCGAACAGCACATAGACGAAGGAATCGCCGAAAAACGAAAAGCCGCGCACGGTCTTGACGCCCGGCACGGAAAGCATGGTGACGGTGAGCGGATAAGTTATCTGGTCTTCCACGACACGCGGCGCCTGTCCCGGAAAGGGCGTGCGGATAATGACTTGGACATCGGACAAATCCGGCAAGGCATCCAGCGGCGCGGAACGCACCGCCCACACGCCCCAAACGCACAGCACCAACGCTGCGAGCAGCACCATGGCGCGATGTTCGATGGAAGAAAAAATGACGCGGGAAATCATGCCCGGCATCATGGACGCATGGGGCAGACCAGGAGATGACCAGGGGATTACAAGTTTGTAATTTGGCTGAAATCGCGCGGTTCGATTTGAACCATACCGATGTATTTTCAGGGTTTGTCCGCACGGGGAATAAGGCTTATCCGAACACGGATATATGGTTATGATGAAAATTCACAAGACAATCTGTTTGCCGCAGCCCCGCAAACAGATTACATTAATACGGCACGCCGCCATTGCGTGTTTTCCTGTCTCAACTCATTTCAACCCAAACCCAAACCTTTGCTCACGGAGATTTCCATGGCCCGTCAAATTGAAAACGACGTCAATTCAATTTTCGTCGAACGTTGGTCACCCCGCGCTTTCGATGAATCCACCCTGTCCGTGGCTGAACTGAGCCGCCTTTTCGAGGCCGCGCGCTGGGCGCCCTCGGCCTACAACGCCCAACCGTGGCGCTTCATCCATGCCCGCCGCGGCACGCCCCAATGGGAACAATTTCTCGATTTCCTGATTCCATACAACCGCGGCTGGGCGCAACGCGCCTCGGCGCTGGTCGTCGCGATCTCGAAGGAAGACATCGTGCCGCCGGGCAAGACCGAAGCCATCCGCAACGGCAGCCACTCTTATGACACCGGCGCGGCGGTCGCTTACCTCATCCTCCAGGCCCATCTCGCTGGACTGGCCGCGCATGTCATCACCGGCATCGACAAGGAAAAAGCCAGGGCCACGCTCGACGTCCCCGCGGGCTACCAAATCGAGAGCACGATCGCCATCGGCAGGAAAGCCAGTCCCGACGTGCTCGGCGACGATCTCAAGGCGCGCGAAGCGCCAAACGACCGCCGTCCCCTGGCCAGTTTCGTTGCCGAAGGCAAATTCTCCTTTGGGGAAAACTGAAACGGCGTCTCTGCTTCCATCTGCTTCCACAATTCAATTCAACGAAGCGGAAAATGCCGGAAGCGCAACAAACTGTCCAATGAAAGGGCCGCTTTCGTTTCTCAAAAGGGGCGGGGGTTGGGTTTCTGACCTTTGCCCCCTTTGTCCCGCCTTGGTTCTGGATTGCGGCGCTCTTTTTTTACCGGTTTTCAAACCGCTTCATCGAGTGTTTGGCGTAATCGCGAGCGAATTGCCATGCGGCCCGTCCTGAGCGCGCCGCAGCGGCGAACTGCTGCGGTTGAAACGCAACGCCATGGAAGAAGCCTGTCTGCCGACCCAATTCAGTCTGCTGACCCAATTGAAAGTCCAGCGCCCATTTGCAGGACTTCCTGGCGGCAGCTTCCCCCGGTCACGCCAAAAGCGACAAGCCGTGGGGCTCGGCTCACAGCCAGCGCGCTTCCCAGTCGCTGAGTTCTGGGATGCACGCCTGGCCCTTGTTGTCGATTTCGGTCTGAAGCGCGCGATACAGTTTGAGCAGCGCGGGCGAAGCCACAGTGGGCAGACAGGGCGACAGACGCACTTTCAGGGTGCCGGCGACCCGGCTGCCCCGCGCCGGAACACCGGCGCCAGCGATGGATATCTCGCGCGTGCTGGCCGTGCCGGGCGCAAGTTCGAGATGTCGCAAACCGCTTGGGGAGGGGATCGTGACTGTGCCGCCCGCAAGCAGGACAAAGGCGCTGACCGGACGATCAAGTACGACATCACTGCCATCGAGCACAAAAAGTGGATGCGGTTTCAAGCGGATGCGCAAACGCAAGTCGCCCGGATGCCCTTTGGGGGTGGCCGCCGGATGGCCTTCGCCCTTGAGGCGTAGTTCATCGCCGGGCAATAAACCAGGTGGAATATTGACGGTCAGTACGCGACGCACCACCTGTTCGCCTTTTCCATCGCAGGCGGCACAGCGCAGACGGTGCGTATAACCGTTCCCATCACAATCCGGACAGCGTTCGAGCGCTTTGCCGCGATGTATGCGGCCGCTGCCGTGGCAGCGTGCACACAATTGGCCATGCGTGGTTTCGTTGTAACCGCGGCCAGCGCAACTTGGGCATTTCCCTCTGGTTTCGATGACGACTTCACTGTTACCGCCGCGGCAGAGCAGTTCGAGTTCGAGTTCGATGTCTTGTTCACGATCCTTGCCGCGTGCCTTGCTGTGGCCGCTTTCCTCATCCGTTTTTTCACTCTTTTCACTCGCGGCGTGCTTGTGGTGGCCGGCCTGTTCGAGCAGGTAATTGCAAGCCGCGGCAAGCCGCGCGAAATGCTCGCCAGCACCCGGATCGGGGTTGCGATCCGGGTGCCAATTCATCGCGTGCTGGCGAAAGGCCCGCTTGATGCTCTGGGGGCTGGCATGAGGGCCAACGCCGAGCAATTTTCGCGCCTCGGTCGTGTTCACGATCTCATTTTCCTGGGCGCCCGCGCTGGCAGGGCGATTTTCGTCGAACTGTGCGACAATCCGCCGCTCGCCCGGGTGGTGGAATCGGTATACACAGCAGACTTAAAATCTGCCGCCAGATGGCTTACGGGTTCGAGTCCCGTCCCGGGCACCAATCGCTGTTCCAAATCAGTCCAAAACAGTCCAATCAAAGGCCAGAAACCCAATGAATACAAGGGTTCTGGCCTTTTTGTTGTCCTATGCGGTTCGATATGGTTCGTTTGCAGCCGGGGATTTGTGCGGGTGCAATCCCGGGTATTCTCCATCAATGACAATCGAGATACCCGCATGACGGCCAAACCGACTGATACCATCATCATGAACGCCAAACCCGCCGCGATGCCCGTCAAGCTGACGGACGAGAAAGGCTTATACCTTCTGGTCCCCCCCTCTGGCGGCAAGCTATGGCGCATGAGATACCGTTTCGAGGGTAAGGAAAAGCTGCTGGCTTTCGGCAAGTACCCTGGACTCAGCTTGAAGGAAGCCCGCGAACGCCGGGACGAAGACCGTAAGCTGCTCGCCAATGGCGCCGACCCCGAGGCCAGCAAGACCGCCATCCAGGAACGGGCAGCCGACACCTTTGCAGCGGTGGCAGGCCAATGGTTCGAGAAGTGGAAGACGGAAGTCACGGACAGCACGGCAGAATCGCAATGGAACAGACTGGAGGAGCATATCATGCCAGTCTCGGGAACGCTTCCCGTGGCGGAAATCGCCGCTCCTGATGTGATGGCGGCATTGGCCGCTATTCTTGACCCGGTAAAATTCGGCCAATTGTTGCGCGCTTTTGATTGTTATATGAATCCTTTTCCAGCTTATACACAGATGGTTTTGGCTATGACACGTCAACTTTATTCTTCTACGATCGCTTGAGGAAGCTCTGAACAAATCACCATTCCGGTGAAAGATGGAATATAGATCATTGATTTTTATGAATAAAAATACCCATAAGTTGAGAGATTCGATTTGATCAATATTTGCTTGATTGCAATGAGATCCCCCCTTGACCATGAATGGGTACAAGTTGGCCTTCCACCGGCAGGCAGAGTACACGACACTCAATACCTATGCCGACAACATCGATGATGAGTTGCTCGATCAAACCTTGCGTGTGTGCATCCTCGCCAGCCGCTGATCTGTTGATCCATCCACGCCGTGCTTCTCGATTTGAAAAGTTCACCGGTGGGGCCACCATGACGATCAGGAGAAAAATGTCGGGAAACAGGGGACAGCACTACGTGCTTTTATGACACATATCCCCTGTCTCCCCGACATCAGACCTTGAAGCGGCTGACCGCGTCCTGGAGTTCGGCGGCGCGAGTGGTAAGGTCGCGCGCGGCGTCGGCGGCCTGGCGCACCGCCAGGGTGTTGTCTTCGCTCATGCTCGCGATCCGTTCGACATTTTTCGCGATCTCGTTGCTGGCGGTGGATTGCTCGGAGAGGGC
>JAITCV010000084.1 GCA_031282905.1 Azoarcus sp.
GGTCATCGAACAAGGTTTGGCGCAGACCGCCGACTATGCCCGCCACGTTGGCGCGGACGAAGCGCATCTGGTGATCTTCGACCGCGCGCCGGATAAACCCTGGGAGGCGAAAATCTGGCGACGGGAAGAAAAACAGGGAGAACGGACGATCGCCGTCTGGGGGGCGTGAAAGACGGACGAGCCTGGCTTTTCGCGTCCTTCCGAGCTCGCCATGGAACGCCCAATATGCCGGTGTGGCAACTGCCGAGCTATTCTAAAGGCATCGCAGGGGCGGCAAATCGCCGCTTGAACGAAGTTCGAGCGGCCACTTGCCGCCGTCGTTTCGGGATGGCCGAGGAATTGCTTGAGCAATGCGTCATGAGGTGTGTCCGGTCGGCCGGGACAGGTCTTTCGGGCGCATTTCATCTGCAAGCACGTCCACCAAGTGCGCGCAGGCTTCGTCCGTTCCTACCGTGATGCGCAGAAACTGCTCGATTCGTGGCGTCCTGAAGTGACGGACGATGATGGCGTGCTGGCGCAGGGTGGCGGCGAGGGTGGCGGCGTCGTGCAGAGGGGCGCGGGCGAAGATGAAATTGGCGGCCGAGGGCAGGACTTCAAAGCCGAGCTCGCGGAGCCGTGCGCTCAGGGTTTCGCGGCTGGCGATGACCTTGCGGCAGCTTGCGCGGAAATGTTCGTCGTCCTCGACCGAGGCAATCGCGCCAGCCAGCGTGAGGCGGTCGAGGGGATAGGAGTTGAAGCTGTTCTTGATTCGTTCCAGACCGGCGATCAGTTCGGCATTGCCAATAGCATAACCGACGCGCAGACCGGCAAGCGCGCGGCTCTTCGAGAAAGTGCGTACCACCAGCAGGTTGGGGTAGCGGCCGATCAGGGACAGGACGCTGTTGCCATCACTATTGCCATTATCATTATGGCCGCCAAAGTCGACATAGGCTTCATCGACCAGCACTACCGCGTCCAGGTTGGCGGCGACGATGTTTTCGACCGCGCCGGGCGCGAGCAGACGGCCGGTGGGCGCGTTGGGGTTGGCGAAGACGATCGCGCCCGCGCGCTCGTTGCCCCGTGGCAGGTAGTCCTCGGGGCGAATCGAAAAATCGCTGGCGAGCGGCACGAGGCAGTGGGTGATGTCATAAAGACCACAATACACCGGGTAGAAACTGTAGCTGATGTCCGGCATCCATAGTGGGCGCTCATGTTTGAGCAGGCCGATGAAGGCGTGGGCGAGCACTTCATCGGAACCGTTGCCGACGAAAACCTGGTTTGCATCCACTCCGTGATAGGCGGCAAGCGTGGATTTGAGCGCGCCGGCATTGGGGTCGGGATAGAGTCGCAGGGTGTCGGATGCCGCGTCGCGGATGGCGGCGAGCACCCGGGGCGATGGGCCGTAGGGATTTTCGTTGGTATTGAGTTTGATCAGGTTGTCGATCCGGGGTTGTTCGCCCGGAACATAGGGGGTGAGGGCGCGGGTGAGGGCGCTCCAGTAGCGGCTCATGAGGAGATGCTTCCGTGGAATGGCTGGGCATTTCTTTTTCCGCCAGGGGAAAAGCGCCGGGCGCGTGACGGCGAAAGAAAAGAAATCAGAAGCGGTGATGGTATCATGGCCGCGTTTTTTCCCTGTTTTTGCGCCCATGCGTCAGGCTGAACTTACCCGCGACACACTTGAAACCAGGATCTTGGTGCGCATCGATCTCGATGGCAGCGGACAGGCACGGCTGGCGACAGGCGTGCCCTTTCTCGATCACATGCTCGATCAGGTCGCGCGTCATGGCATGATCGATCTGGATGTGCGCTGCGAAGGCGATACCCATGTCGACGATCATCATTCCGTCGAGGATATTGGCATTACGCTCGGACAGGCATTTGCTCGCGCGCTCGGCGACAAAAAGGGAGTGCGCCGTTACGGTCATGCCTATGTGCCGCTCGACGAGGCGCTTTCGCGGGTGGTGGTCGATTTTTCCGGACGGCCGGGCTTGTTTTATTTCGTGCCCTTTATCCGTGAACGTATCGGTCATTTCGACGTCGAGCTCGTGCGCGAGTTTTTCCAGGGCTTCGCCAATCATGCCGGGGCGACGTTGCACATCGACAATCTGCGTGCTGAAAACGCCCATCACCAGACGGAAACCCTGTTCAAGGCTTTTGGCCGCGCCTTGCGCATGGCGGCGGAAACCGATCCGCGCGCGGCGGGCATCGTGCCGTCGACCAAAGGTACGCTCTGACTGCCCAAATTGCCTTGCGTTCACAATACGATGTTTCCTTTCCGGTTCTTGATGCGGGGTAAATGACGATGACCACGGTGGCCATCATCGACTATGGCATGGGCAATCTACGCTCGGTGGCGAAGGCGATCGAACACGTCGCCGCCGCGGGCGATCGTATTGAAGTGACATCCGACCCAGCGGTGGTCGCCGCCGCCAGCCATGTCGTTTTTCCCGGCCAGGGGGCGATGCCCGATTGCATGCGCGAACTCGATTTGCGCGGTCTGCGCCCGGCGGTGGTCGCGGCGGCGGCGGACAAGCCTTTCCTGGGTATCTGCATTGGCCAGCAGATGTTGTTCGAGTACAGCGAGGAAGGCGGTGTGCCCGGGCTCGCGTTGTTCAGGGGCGAAGTCGTGCGCTTTCGCGACGCGGACATGGTCGGAGCGGACGGCGCGCGTCTCAAGGTGCCGCACATGGGCTGGAACGAGGTGTGGCAGAAACATCCCCATCCGCTGTGGGCGGGGATCGCCGATGGCGAACGCTTTTATTTCGTGCACAGTTACCACGTGCGTCCCATCGATGATGTGGTGGCCGCAGAAACCACGTATGGCGTGCGCTTTACCAGTGCGGTGGGGCGGGCTAATATCTTCGCGATTCAGTTTCATCCCGAAAAAAGCGCCCAGGCGGGTTTGCGGCTGTTGTCGAATTTTGTCCAGTGGAAACCCTGACGGTGGATTTCCTTTCTTTTTGTTTCTCTTGTCTGCATTGCCATGCTGCTTATTCCTGCCATTGATCTCAAGGATGGTCATTGCGTTCGCCTCAAACAAGGTGAAATGGACGATGCCACGGTATTTTCGGAAGTGCCCGCCACCATGGCGCGACACTGGATCAACCAAGGGGCGCGACGCCTGCATCTGGTCGATCTCAACGGCGCCTTCGCCGGCAAGCCGGTCAATGGCGCGGCGATCCGCGACATCGTGGCGGAAGTCGGCGATGACATCCCGGTGCAATTGGGCGGGGGAATCCGCGATCTCGACACGATCGAATCCTATCTCGACAACGGCATCGGCTACGTCATCATCGGCACCGCCGCGGTCAGGAATCCGGGTTTCCTCCACGATGCCTGCAGCGCTTTTCCCGGTCACATCATCGTTGGGCTCGACGCCCGCGACGGCAAGGTCGCGGTCGAGGGCTGGTCGAAGATCACCGGCCATGATGTCGTGGATCTGGCGAAAAAATTCGAGGATTATGGGGTCGAGGCGGTGATCTACACCGACATCGGCCGTGACGGCATGCTCTCCGGGGTCAACATCGACGCCACGATGCGGCTTGCGCGCGCGCTGCGCATCCCGGTGATCGCCAGTGGCGGCATCACCAACCTGGCCGATATCGAGGCCCTGGCCGCCATCGAAAGCGAAGGGGTGGTTGCCGCGATCACCGGGCGGGCGATCTACGAGGGTACGCTCGACTTTGCTGCCGGACAGCGCCGCGCGGATGAACTGGAAGCGCGCTGATGCTGGCCAAACGTATCATCCCCTGCCTGGACGTGACCGCCGGACGGGTGGTGAAAGGGACCAATTTCGTCGATTTGCGCGATGCCGGCGATCCGGTGGAAATCGCCCGCCGCTATGACGAACAGGGCGCGGACGAAGTAGCCTTCCTCGATATCACCGCTTCATCGGATGCGCGCGACATCATCCTCGATGTCATCGAACGGGTTGCGAGCCAGGTTTTCATCCCGCTCACGGTCGGCGGTGGCGTGCGCACGGTCCAGGATGTGCGCCGCTTGCTCAATGCCGGAGCCGACAAGGTGAGCATCAATACCGCGGCGGTAAACGACCCCCGGGTGGTCGCGGAGGCGAGCGCCAAGGTCGGCAGCCAGTGCATCGTGGTGGCGATCGATGCCAAACAGGTCGCCGCGGACCAGTGGGAAGTCTTTACCCACGGCGGGCGCAAACACACGGGGTTGGATGCGATCGAGTGGGCGAAAAAGGTGGAAAGTCTGGGGGCGGGCGAAATCCTGCTCACCAGCATGGATCGCGATGGCACCCGGGCGGGGTTCGACCTGGCCTTGACCCGTGCGGTGGCCGATGCGGTGCGCATTCCGGTGATTGCCTCGGGAGGGGTGGGCACGCTCGATCACCTCGTCGAAGGCGTCAGCCAGGGCCGTGCCGACGCGGTGCTTGCCGCGAGCATTTTCCATTTTGGCGAGCACACCGTGCGCGACGCCAAGCAAGTGCTGCGCGCGCGCGGCATCGAGGTGCGCCTGTGAGTGATGATCTCGATGCCGCCTTGCCCTGGCTCGACGCGCTGCGCTGGGACGAACACGGCCTCATCCCCGTCATCGCCCAGGATGCGGCCACGGGCCGAGTGCTGATGTTTGCGTGGATGAACCGCGAGGCGCTCGCGCGCTCGGTGGAAAGCGGGCGCGCGGTATATTGGTCGCGCTCGCGCGGGCGCTTGTGGAAAAAAGGCGAGGAATCCGGCCATTTTCAGCACATCAAGACGCTGCGCACCGATTGCGATGGCGACGTCATTCTCCTCCAGGTTGAACAGCAAGGCGGCATCGCCTGCCATACCGGGCGGGAAAGCTGCTTTTTCAATGAACTCGCGGGGGAATACTGGCGGGCAGCCGATCCCGTCCGCAAGGATCCCAAAGAAATCTACCGATGAATCTCGAATCTTCCTCCGATATCCTCGACCGTCTTTCCGTCACGCTGGCCTCGCGCCGGAACGCCGACCCCGCGATTTCATACACGGCCAGGCTGTTCGCCAAGGGGCCGGACGCGATCCTGAAGAAGATCGGCGAGGAGGCCGCCGAACTCATCATGGCGAGCAAGGATGGCCAGACCGACGAAATCGTCTTCGAGGCAACGGACGTGCTGTTTCACACGATGATGCTGCTGGTCTTCCATGGCCTGTCCATCGGCGACGTGTGCCGGGAACTCAAACGTCGTGAAGGCGTCTCCGGCATCGAGGAAAAGAAAGCGCGCAAGGCCGAGTAGGTGGCTTCGGCACTCATGACGTTTATCCATTGAACGTGAGGAGAAATCATGTCCGACTGTATTTTCTGCAAGATCGTCGCCGGAGAAATTCCGTCGAAAAAGGTTTTCGAAGACGATTTGGTTTACGCTTTCCACGACATCCATCCCCTGCGTCCCACCCATATCCTGCTCATCCCCAAACGCCACATCACCTCGCTGGCCCATGTCGGCGTGGAAGATGAGCCGGTGCTCGGGCGGATGCTGGCGGTGGCGCATGAAATCGCGGCGAAAAACGGCAGCGTCGATGGTTTTCGCGCCATCATCAATACCGGCAGGATCGGCGGCCAGGAAGTGCCCCACCTCCATTTGCATATCGTCGGCGGCGGCCAGCCGGTCGGGCCGATGCTGACCAAGGTCCAATAAGGAGATTGTCATGGGTTCATTGAGTCTTGTGCACTGGGTGCTCGTCTTGCTCATCGTGGTGCTCGTTTTCGGCACACGGAAACTGCGCAACATCGGCCAGGATCTGGGCGGCGCGGTCAAGGGGTTCAAAGAGGGGTTGAAAGAAAGTGAAAGCGCGCCCGCGCCAGCCCCCGAAGCCTTGCAATCTTCCGCGCAGGTATTGGATGCGGAAGTAAGGGAAAAGAGCGCGAACAAGATTTGAGCGAGGCAGATCGATCCATGCAGCCATATCGTCATTTGCGAAGGCCGCAGACTCATGGCAATCCCGGCTGGGTGGGTTGCCATGCGCATTGCTTGATCGACTTGCTCTAGTGGGCTTTCCGTGTTCGATATTGGCTTCTCTGAACTTCTTGTCATTGGCGTGGTGCTCTTGGTCGTGGTCGGCCCCGAGCGCCTGCCCGGTGTCGCGCGTACCGCCGGTCTGCTGCTGGGGCGGCTGCAACGCTACGTCTCCGGGGTCAAGGCCGACATCCAGCGCGAGCTGCGGCTCGAGGAACTGAAGAAATTCCAGCAACAGACCGTGGAATTTGGGCAATCGATCTCCAGCGAAATAAACAGCATCGGCGCCGAAGTGCGCGAAGCGCTTGCCGCCCCGGAAGACATCGCTCCTGAGGATGCCGCCAAGGCGGAAATCCCCGCTTGCGTAGAGGAGGTCGTGACGGAGACCGTCGGCATGGATTCCGCCGATGTTGTCGACGTTGCCGCCAACGCTGAGGAAGGCACGGGGGACAGGCCGTGAGTGAGTATGAGCGCGCGGGCGAGACCTTCGTTTCCCATCTGATCGAACTACGTGATCGCCTGTTGAAGGCCATCATTGCCATCATCGTGATCTTTGTTTGTCTGGTGCCATGGTCTGGCGCGATTTACGACATTTTCGCCCAACCGATGGTGGCGACCTTGCCAGAAGGCGTACATATGATCGCCACTGGGGTGGTCACGCCGTTTTTCGTGCCGATCAAGGTCACCTTGCTGGTGGCCTTCGTGCTGGCGCTGCCCATCGTGCTCTACCAAGCTTGGGCTTTCGTCGCCCCTGGTCTCTACACCCATGAACGCCGTTTTGCCTTGCCGCTGATATTGGGCAGCACGCTGCTTTTCATGCTGGGCATGGCATTCTGCTATTTCTTCGTCTTCCGGATGGCATTTAGCTTCATTGCCGAATTCGCGCCGGAAAGCGTGCTGGCCGCGCCGGATATCGAGCAATACCTGTCTTTCGTGATGTCGATGTTCATTGCTTTCGGGGTGACTTTCGAGGTGCCGGTCGTGGTCATCATGCTGGTGAAGGCTGGGTTGGTATCGATCGCCAAGCTGCGCGAGATTCGCTCCTATGTCATCGTCGGCGCTTTCGTCGTTGCCGCCGTGGTCACGCCGCCGGATGCAATTTCCCAGATCATGCTCGCGGTGCCCATCTGTCTATTGTATGAAGTTGGTATTATCATTGCCCGGGCGGTCTCCCCCCGCGGGGAATCTTCCCCTGGCGGCACACGGGTTGAATTGGGTAAGGAGGTTTCGGACGAAGGGGAATGATCCGGAGTCGCCAGAAAAACCGGCGGGTTATTTATATTGTGTATTGTGCGGTTGCGCAGGAGCAGTCAGACAATCTTCTTTTTACCCATTCCAATTACAAGTAATGAAGTCACCTGCTGGCTCCAGGCATTCTCGACGCGAAGACGAGACGAGCCACTGATCGTCATTGTGAGGCACGCAGCGACGTGGCAATCCGATGTGGCAATCCATACGGCGGTTCAGTTACGTGTTGCCTTGGTTCGAGAAATCTTCAGACCGCCGCATCAGCCGTCTTTCTCCTTCTCCGCCGTGCGTTTTCTGGTTGTTGTTTTTTTGCCACTGGCCGGTGCTTTTTTGCTGCCGCTTTCAGCCGCCTTGCTCTTTGGCGTGCGCGCTTCGAACTCGAAACCGACCTTGCCGTCCGCGCCGCGCACGAGGAAAGCCGAAAATTTGCGCCGGGTGCGGGCGGAAATGAAGCCGCGCAACAAGTCGGTCTTGCCTTCGGCAAGCAGCTTTTGCATCTGTTCGCGTTCGATGGGCTGCTGGAGGATGATCTTGCCCGAGCGGAAATCGCAGCTTTTTTCCGGCCCGAGCGATTTTTCGCACACGTAGGACATGCCATGCTCGAAGACGCGCGCCTGGCACTTGGGACAGGCGCCGACCGATTCCTGGGCGGAGAAATCGACGGCCTCGACGGTGTCGCTTGGCTGGCCGAAGTCGAACGTGGGTTGCTTGTCCGCATTGAGCACGGCTTCGGCGTTGAACAGGCGACCCATCTTGTTGCGGAAACCGAGGAGTGGCCCCACCCTGCCTTCGCGCAGCAGGGTTTCGATCTCGCCGATTTCGAACTGGCGGCCCGCCATGATCTTCCAGGTGCTCCAGTCGCAGGATTGGCAAGCGAATTTCTTGTAGTTTTCCTTGACCACCCCACCGCATTTCGGGCAAGGCACGCCCAAGGTGACGAAATCGCCGGGCACGGTGTCGGATTCGTAGCGCTTGGTGCGCTCGACCACGTCACGGGTCATGGTGGCGATCTCACGCATGAAGTCGTCGCGGGTGAGTTCTCCCCGTTCCATCCGCGCCAGCTTGTATTCCCAGCCGCCGGTGAGTTGGGGCGAGGCGAGCGCATCGATGCCCAAGCCCTTGATCAGGGTGATGAGCGAAAACGCCTTGGCGCTGGGAATCAGCTCGCGGCCCTCGCGGTAAAGATATTGCTCGGTGATCAACCCTTCGATGATCTGCGCCCGGGTCGCCGGGGTGCCGAGACCGCGTTCGGCCATTGCCGCGCGCAGTTCCTCGTCATCGACCATCTTGCCCGCGCCTTCCATCGCCGACAGCAGGGTGGCTTCGTTGTAGCGCGCGGGCGGCTTGGTTTGCAGCGCCTTGAGCAGGATGTCCTCGGTCGCCACGGTTTCGTTGGGCGTGACCGGCACCAGTTGCGCGCCGCCACCTTCGCCGTTTTTCGGTTCCTCGGCGGTGGCTTCCTTGCCATAGACCGTGAGCCAGCCGGGAACGACCAGCACCTTGCCTTCGGTCTTGAAGATTTCGCCCTCGACGCGGGTGAGCCGGGTGGTGATGCGGTATTCGGCGGCGGGATAGAACACCGCGAGAAAGCGCCGGGTGACGAGGTCGTAGATTTTCTGTTCAGCTTCCGACAGGTTCTTGGGCAAGGCGCCGGTGGGGATGATGGCGAAGTGGTCGGAAATCTTGGCGTTGTTGAAGATGCGTTTGTTGGGCTTCACCCAGCCCTGGCGGGTTATCTCGCTGGCGAAGGGGATATACACGTCGGGCAGTTTGCCGAGGGTGTCTTCCACCGTGGCGAGGTAGTCTTCCGGCAGCGCCCGCGCGTCGGTCCGCGGGTAAGTCAGCACCTTGTGCTTTTCGTAGAGCGCCTGCGCCAGTTGCAAGGTGGTGCGGGCGGAGAAGCCGAAACGCCCGTTGGCTTCGCGTTGCAGGCTGGTGAGATCGAACAGCAAGGGGGAAAGCTGGGTCGAAGGCTTGGCTTCTTCCGTGACCGTGCCGGGTTTGCCCGCGCACCTGCCGCGAATCGCCTCGGCCTTCGCCTGATCCCACAGGCGATGGGCGTTGGCGTGCTCGTCGTCGGTTTTCTTGAAATGCTCATCGAACCAACGCCCCGTGTATTCGCCGGTCGCGCACTGAAAGCGCGCCTCCAGTTCCCAGTAATCACGGGAGCGGAACTGGCGGATTTTTTCCTCGCGCTCGACCACGATTGCCAGCGTCGGCGTCTGTACCCGGCCAACGGTGGTGAGATGGAAACCGCCGGTTTTCGAGTTGAACGCGGTCATTGCCCGCGTGCCGTTGATGCCGATCAGCCAATCGCTTTCGGCGCGGCAGACCGCCGCGTTGCGCAGCCCTTCGACCTCGGCGGCGGTACGCAGGTGGGCGAAGCCGTCGCGGATCGCGGTCGCGGTCATGGATTGCAGCCACAGCCGCTGGATCGGCTTGGCGGCGCCCGAATGCTGGACGATGAAATTGAAGATCAGCTCACCCTCGCGGCCCGCGTCACATGCGTTGATGAGGCCGTCGATATCCTTGCGCTTGATCAGGCGGATGAGGAGCTTCAGACGGTCGCTGGTCTTGTCGATCGGCTTGAGGGTAAAGCGCGGCGGGATGACCGGCAGGTGGGCAAAAGTCCATTTGCCGCGCTTGACCTCGAATTCGTCGGGGACGGCGAGTTCGAGCAGGTGGCCTACCGCCGACGACAGCACGTAGCCATCGGACTCGAAATAGTCCGCTTCCTTGGTGAAACCGCCCAGGGAGCGGGCGATGTCCTGCGCTACGGAAGGTTTTTCCGCGATGATCAGTTGTTTGCTCATGCCAGCGTGCTTGAGGTCAGCCATGGATCGTAAAACGGCGGATGATAAGGGCACATTTGACCAGCTTGCAATCACAAACTGAAATGCAAGATGACCGTGTCTGCCCGAAACAAATCGTGAACAATGCTTTTATCATCGATATTGCCCATGCAGGCGCTGGAAACGGCCACCGGGCAACCGGACGATGCCGCCCTCCAGTTCCAGGGCGAGAAGCGTGGTCTGGAGCACATCGACCGACAGCGCGCTGGCGAGCGCCAGGGTGTCGATGTCTCGCGCTTCATCGCCCAGCGCCTCCAGCACACGCGCCGCTTCGGGCGAAAGCGCCGCTTCGAACGCAGGCGTCGCCTTGGGCGAAAACGGCGCTTGCGGCGGTGAGGCCGATGAAGAGACAGGCGCGGCACGAAGCGTAGCCGCGCGGCCCAGTCCACGCGGCGGGCGGACTGGCAAGGTTTGCCCGAGGCGGCCACGCAATTCCTCGAACACATCCTCGGCGGTTTCGACCAGTTTGGCGCCTTCGCGGATCAGGCGGTGGCAGCCGCGCGCCAGTGGTGCATGAATGGAGCCCGGAATGGCGAACACCTCGCGCCCGGCCTCCAGCGCCAGCCGGGCGGTGATCAGCGAACCGCTGCCGATGGCCGCCTCGACCACCAGCACGCCTTGGGCAAGCCCCGCGATCAAGCGGTTGCGACGGGGAAAATTTTCCCGCTTGGGCGGTGTGCCGAGCGGAAACTCGCTGACGATGACCCCTTGGGCGGCAATCGCGCGCGCCAAGGCCGCATTGCCCGCCGGATAAATGCGGTCGGCGCCGGTACCGATCACCGCCACGGTGCAGCCGCCTTCCGCTTCCAGCGCCCCCCGGTGGGCGGCAGCGTCGATGCCTTGCGCCAGACCACTGACGATGGTGAATCCACCTTCGCTCAGGGCGCGGGCAAACGCGCTGGCGTTGGCTTCTCCCTGGGGACTCGCCGCGCGCGCCCCGACCATGGCGAGTGCCGGACGGGCGAGCCGGGCCGGATCGCCCTTTACGTACAACACCAGCGGCGGGTCGGCGATCTCGAACAGGATGGGCGGATAGACCTCGTCGGCAAGGGTCAGGAGGTGATTGCCCGGCTCGGCGGCCCAGGCGAGCGCCTCCTCGACCGCTCCCGGCCGAGGCCCCGCCAGCAAGGCACGGGTAGCGTCGGCGCCGACGGTACGGGCGATACTGCCGTGGGACTGGGCGAACACGCCCTGGGGCAATCCAAAGGCGGCCAGCAACTTGCGCTGCGTCGCCGGTCCGAGGCCGGGTGTCAGCACGAAGCGAAGCCAGGCGGCGGATGTTTCATCCGCCGCCTGGCCAGGAGCCTGGATTTCGTTCTGGCTCAGGGGTTGCGGACGGAGTCGCCGACCGCCGCCTGACCATCGGTGTCCATGATCAGGCCATAGGACACGCGATCGAAAACACGAAACACGATGAGCATGCCGTAGCGCTTCTCGGGCAGGTCGTAGGTTTCCTTGGCAAGACCTTCGGTGTAAGTCGCCGTGCCGCGATTGCGGAACATTGCCAGCACATGGCCCGGTTCCAGACCGTGGTTGGTACCGACATTGAGCGCAACCACGCTGAGTTTGCCGGTTTCCTGCACGCCACGGTAAATCGACACCAACCGGCCATCGACGATTTCCGAGGGCGGATGCGGCGCATAGGAGAACACCATTGGCCGGTCGCTTGGCAGCATCAGATTACCGACACCGATTTCCTCGACCGAGTCGGTGATTTCCAGCGTGGTCGGGGTGGTGCGCTCGGTCACCCGTGCCGAGCCCAGGTATTGCGCCTCGTAACCGAGTACCTCGTTGCTGACGGGATCGACCAGAGGTTTGGCCTGACGGAAAATCTGCCAGTTATCGACATCGTCCCTCACATCCTTGGCGAAGATGGTGTCGCCCTTGCCCAGGTAGAGCCGATTGGTCTCGGTGGCGACGATCGTGGCCGCACCTTCGGGCGTCGAACCGTCGATCACCAGCGGCCGGGTCAGGAAAGGCGCGATGACCTTCAGGGGAATGGTCGGGATCGCCGTGTCGAGCGATTCATAGTAGATACGCGGCCTGATTTCACCGTCGCCACCCGCCCCGCCAACGGATTTGCCGATCGACAGATACGGCCCGCTGCGGTCGAGATGGATGATCTGGCCGGGATAGATCAGGTGCGGATTGCGGATATGGTCGCGGTTCATGCGCCAGACTTCGGGCCAGCGCCACGGCTCCTTGAGGAAACGGCCGGAGATGTCCCACAAGGTATCGCCCTTGACGACGACATAGGAATCGGGGGCGCGTTCGGCCAATTCTGCGGGTGCGGCCACGGCCATGCTGCTGGCGAGAGCCGCGATGCAGACGATGAGAGGGAATATAATTTGTTGAATCATTGCTCGCTTCCGGTTAAAACAGGTCGCCGTGAGTTGACCCGGGATACGCCACTGGCCGACGAGCGTCGCAACACCGGGCACACATCCACCAAAATCCCGTGACGGCTTCACGACCTTCAGGCGCAGAACATGGACATTCATGTCAAACCGCTTGAAATTCTGCACGTAACGGCTTATTTCAGCAAGCTTTTCATGGCTCTATTACCTATCTTACGCTTTCCCGACCCTCGTTTGCACATCAAGGCCACTCCGGTCGAGACCATGGACGCCTCGGTCAGACAACTGATCCACGACATGACCGAAACCATGTATGATGCTCCTGGCATCGGTCTTGCCGCGACCCAGGTCAATGTCCACCGGCAGATCATCGTGATCGACATCAGCGAGGAACACAACGATCCCATGGTCTTCATCAATGCCATGATCATTGAAAGGTCCGGTGAGCGCGAAGGTGAGGAAGGATGCCTTTCCGTGCCCGGCGTCCACGAAAAGGTCATCCGCGCCGAGCGGGTGAAAGTACGCGCGCTCGACGAAAACGGCCAACCCTTCGAACTGGAAGCCGAAGGACTGCTCGCGGTCTGCCTCCAGCACGAACTCGACCACCTCGACGGCAAGGTGTTCGTCGAATATCTCTCCCAACTGAAACAAAGCCGGATCAAGGCCCGGCTCGCCAAACAGGCGCGGGCCGCCACCGGACAGACATGACTCCCCTGAAAGTAGCCTTTGCCGGCACGCCGACCTTCGCCGCCCGAGCCCTTGATGCGATCATTGCCGCCGGATATGCCGTACCGCTGGTGTTGACCCAGCCCGATCGCCCCGCTGGCCGCGGAATGAAACCCGCCCTCAGCGAAGTCAAGCAGCGCGCGCAGGCCCATGGCCTCGCCATCGACCAGCCCGAGCGCCTGCGCACGGCCGAACAACACGCCCGCCTGCTCGCCTGCCGACCCGATGTGCTGGTCGTGGCTGCCTATGGCCTGATCCTGCCGCCGGAAGTGCTGACCCTGCCCAGGCTGGGTTGCCTCAACATCCACGCTTCATGCCTACCGCGCTGGCGCGGCGCGGCGCCGATCCATCGCGCCATCGAAGCGGGCGACCCGGAAACCGGCATCACCATCATGCAGATGGACGCCGGGCTCGACACCGGGCCGATGTTGCTCATCCGCACGCTTCCCATCGCCGCCACCGACACCACCGCCAGCCTGCATGACAAGCTCGCCCAGCTCGGCGCCGAAGCCATCGTCGACATCCTCGCCCGCCTGCAACAAGGCGCGCCCCCGCCCGCTACCCCGCAGTCCGTGGACGGCGTGACCTACGCCCACAAGATTGCACGCCACGAAGCCCGTCTCGATTGGCGGCGGTCGGCCATCGAACTGGAACGCGCGGTACGGGCCTTCAACCCTTTCCCGGTGGCATTCGGCCAGTTGCGCGGCACCGTGATCAAACTATGGTCGGCGCAGGCAAATCCCGGCGAACCGAACCTTGCCGGCACCGATACAAGCAATGACGAACCGGGCACCGTGCTCGCATGCCACGCCAAGGGAATAGACGTGGCCTGCGGCGCGGGCGTGTTGCGCATCGGCGAATTACAGCGCCCCGGTAGCCGCCGCCTACCCACCGGGGAATTCCTGCGCGGCTTCGCCATCCATCCCGGCGAGCGTTTCGAACTTGCCGATGCTTGATTTGTCCACAGCCATCCCCACCTTCTTGTTCCCTCCGGCATAATGAACGAGGACAGACCATGATCGGCAACCGGCTGAAAACAACCATCCTGATGACATGCATCGTCATCCTCTTCGGCATGGTCGGCGCCCTGTTCGGCGGACAACAAGGCATGTTGATGGCACTCGTCATTGCCGGCTGCATGAATCTGTTCGCCTATTGGTTCTCCGACAAAATGGTGTTGCGGATATACAACGCCCAGGCGGTCGACGCCAGCTCCTCGCCCTACCTCTACAACATGGTGCGGGACTTGAGCCGACGTGCCGGATTACCCATGCCCAAGGTCTACATCATCGAGGAAGCCCAGCCCAATGCGTTCGCCACCGGACGCAACCCCGAACACGCGGCGGTGGCCGCAACCCGGGGCATCCTGGATTTGCTCTCCGAACGGGAACTGCGCGGGGTCATGGCGCACGAACTCGCCCACATCAAACACCGCGACATCCTGATCTCCACCATTGCCGCCACCGTCGCCGGCGCAATTTCGATGCTCGCCAACATGGGCATGATGTTCGGCGGACGCAACGACAAGCGCCCCAACCTGGTCATCGCCCTCCTGGTGATGATTCTCGCCCCCGTGGCAGCCACGCTGATCCAGATGGCGATCAGCCGTACCCGCGAATTCAGCGCCGACCGTGGCGGCGCCAAAATCTCCGGCAACCCCGACGCGCTGGCCGACGCGCTCGCCAAGATCGAAACGCACACCCGGCGTATTCCGCTCGACACCGCCGAAGAACACCCGGCTACCGCGCAGATGATGATCATCAATCCGCTCTCGGGCGGCAACCTGCGCGGTCTGTTCCTGACCCATCCTTCCACGCGGGAACGCATCGCGCGCCTGCGGGCGATGCGGTGAAAAGCCGGGCGAACGCCCATTACCTTCATCTACCCACGAGAATACGGCTAGAATCGCGCACCTTGCCCCGCCACCGAGGTTTCCGCCGTGAGCGCACCTGTTTCCCTACGTACCTTGTCTCGCCAAAGCCTGTTTGGCAAAGGTGATGTTTTTGTCCTGTTCGGAGAACTCTTCGGCCGAGGTTACGCAAACGGGCTTGTCGCCGCCGCCCGCGCGGCGGGGATGACGCTCGTCGGCATGACCGTGGGTCGGCGCGAAGCCGACGGCTCGTTGCGCCCGCTCGATGCCGGGGAACTCGTCACCGCCGAAGCCAATCTCGGCGGACACATCATCAACGTGCCGCTGATGGCCGGTTTCGACCTCGACGCCCCCGCTGGCGCAGCGACCCCGACCGAGATGGTCAGCGCGATGACGATCAAAAGTTGGCAAAACGACAAGCTCGACTGGACGAAGATCGCCGCCTGCCGCGAAGCCGGAACCATCCGCTTCAGGAATGCAGTCGCCGAAGCCATGCGCCAACTCGACGCGCTGATTCCGCCCGGCGCCAACGTCTTCTTCGCCCACACCATGGCGGGCGGCCTGGTCAAGGCCAAGGTATTCCTCGCCATTGCCAACCGTGTCTACAAGGGCCGTGGCGAGCGCTTCATGTCCTCGCGCACCCTGCTCGACAGCGACCTCGGCAAGCTCAACCTGATGAACTTCGAGGAAGTCACCGCCAACACTTTCGCTCACCTGATCGATGGCAGCACCGCCTTGCGCGCCCGGGTCGAACAAGCAGGCGGCCAGGTACGCTATACCGCCTACGGCTATCACGGCACCGAAATCCTGATCGGCAACAACTATCAGTGGCAAACCTACACCAACTACACCCAGGGTTACGCCAAGAAACGCCTCGAAGCGATCGCAGGCGAAGCATGGCAAAAAGGCATCAAGGCCACGGTATTCAACTGTCCGGAAATCCGCACGAATTCCTCGGATATCTTTGTCGGTGTCGAACTCTCGCTCTTCCCGCTGCTCGCGGCCTATCGCCGTGAAGGCTGCGGCGCGTGGGGTGAAGCGCAATGGAACGCCTGCCGCGCCCTGCTCGCCGACAGCGCCCAACTCGACGACATCTTGGCCCGGCTCGACGCCTACAACACCAGCACAGTCATGCGCACATTCCACGACTTCGACGCCTGGCCGATGGACAACACCCCGGAACTCGCCGAATTGATGATCGGCACGGCCGACAGCATCACCGCCCTGCATAAAGATCGCCACGCGCTGATTACCGACCTGCTCTCCGCCCAGGTCATCGAAGCCACCGGACCGCTGATCTTCAACGAAGCCGCCGCACCCGGTGGGCCGGTACTCTGGCTCAACCACGATGTGATCGCGCGCCAACTGGCCGTCCTTCACGCCCGATAGCCGCGGGTCGACCAAGCAAATGCGTCTGCCCGTCATTGCGAGGCGCGAAACGAATCGCCTTGCCAAGCTTGCCGTGAAATCTTTTAGAATGCGGATCGTTTGTCGGCAACGGATTCAAACCCCGCCGGGAATCGCTTGCTTATCCTTTGGCTGGCGTGTTTGATAAAAAGACACGCCACGCCGTAAGCGCGGAGTACGGTGACTTGAAAAACCCGCGCATTTTTTGATGTGCCGAATACTCCGCGATGGTCGTCGGCTGGGTTACGCCTTGGCGCCAGATGGCTGGCGCGACAGGAGACGCGACGTAAGCTGGCCGACCCTCGTTCTACCACGCATACAGCGTGGGAGGCACAGGCGAAAAATGACAGCCGGGAATAGACCGGCGCCCGCATCATGTCTTGCGTTCGTCATTATGAGGAGCGCAGTGACGCGGCAATCCACAGGGTCTTGTGGAAAAGCCACGGGCATTGAAAATGGAGAAATACGTTGTCGATCAAAACCGCATTCCTCCTCATCCGCGCCACCTGCCTGATCGCATGCCTGACGGCATTTCCAGGCACGGCCAGCGCACAGGAAAACCCGCCGCCGTCTTCCGCCGCGCCCGCCACACCGTGGCAAGACGCGAAGACAGAAGCATTGCGGGTGAAAAACCCGCGCGTCGCGCTCCCCGCCCGGCCATGGCAAGGCGCGGCATTTGCGGGCGATCTCGCCGCGCTGGAAAAACTCGCCGCGGCGGGCGGCAAAACCGTCCGCATCTACAGCGAAAAAGACGCCTGGGTACTCGACCAAGCCCATAAACTCGGGCTTGATGTCATCCTCGGCCTGGAAATAGGTCTGCCGCGCCGGGGTTTTCGCCTTGACGACGCCGACGCGCTCGCCCATCAGGAAGAAAATATCCTTGAACTCGTGCGCCGCTACCGCGAACACCCCGCCCTCCTTGCCTGGGGCATCGGCAATGAAGTCGACATGGGCATGGACGTCCCCCTGCCGATCTGGCAAGAAATCGACCGTCTTGCCGCGCTGATCAAGGAACTCGACCCCACGCATCCCACCGTGATGGCGGTTGCCGACGGCGACATCGAACGCCTGCGCCAACTGGCGACATGCTGCGAACACATCGACCTGATCGGCCTCAACCTTTACGCTGGCGCCGTCTTCACCCTGGCGCAGCGCTTGCGCGAGGCGAATTTCACCCGTCCGCTGCTGATTACCGAACTGGGGCCGCTTGGACAATGGCAGGCCGGCAAGAAACCCTGGGGCGCGCCGGTCGAACTCACCAGCCGCGAAAAAGCCGATTTTTTCCGCCGTGCGTTCATCGAACTGCAACAAATCCAGCAAGTAAAAGGCATCTTTCCTTTCCTGTGGGGCGCCAAGCAGGAACAGACCGCCACCTGGCACGGACTCCTCCTCGCCGACGGCAAGCTCACCGAAATAACCGACGCTCTTGCCACCGCCTGGGGCCGCCCGCCCTCGATCCCCGCGCCCACCATCCTTGGCATCGGCATTTCCGCGGACGAATTCGACCCCCGGGAAGTCATCTCGGCCGGGGTCGATGTGCGCTACGCGCCGGAAAGCGGCGTGCGTTCCACCGGCTGGCTCGTGCGCGCGGAAGCCACCGACTTGGGCGAAGGCGGCGATGCGGAGCCCGTTCCCCCGACGATCGGCGTGGAAGTCCTCACCGCCGATTCCGCCAGCGTGCGCTTCCGCGCCCCGGAAGCACCCGGTGCCTACCGGCTGTTCATCACCGCGCGCGACGGACACGGCAAGGCGGCCACGGCCAATTTGCCATTTCGGGTACGGCAGGAAGAATAAAAAATTCCGGCTACCAATGGATTCCAGCCGCTTTCAGAAGATGGTGGGGAACTGGAAATCCGAGGTTGCGGACATCTGCGGCAATCCTTGGAACATGCTCCGGGTTTCCACGGCGCTACGCGCCTCGCAATGACGGGGTGGATGTGTGGCGGAAGAATGTGGCTTGCGACAGCCGCCAATCTTCGTCATTGCGAGGGCCAAAGGCCCGTGGCAATCCAGAGGGCGCAGAGCGCCCTTGCGAACGTACTGGATTGCCACG
>JAITCV010000144.1 GCA_031282905.1 Azoarcus sp.
CGCTTTGCGCCGGTGATGAACCCATGTCGGATTACGCCTTCGGCTTATCCAACCTACGAAACACGGCGCTTCGCGCCTCGCAATGGCGAGGTTGGAGGTAAGCATACGGGGTTCCTCCATTTTGGATCGCACCCGTTGGCGGGATCATCGTGGACAGGACGGAGTATATCGGGGTATCCGGGTTCGTTTTCGGGAAGCAGTGGATTCGGCGCGAATCGTCATGTAGTAGTCATTGACTTTTGGCGACACCGTTTATCCTGAACCGGAAACATTCATTTGCCATGATAGCCTTCCCCGCGCCGAAATTGCTTTGCTACAGTCGGAAGAGCGCCATCGCGGAAAAGTTCGAGTCGATGGTGAAACATGGACGCCTGAACAAGCGCATGAAGGATGTGCCCCAAGCGGCTTTGCGGAACGTATGTGAAGCTCGTTCCATTTCTCAACCGCTTTTTGAGGATGAAGATTCATCTTGTGGGCACACCACAAGCTTGC
Organism: Azoarcus sp.; assembly: GCA_031282905.1. Lineage (GTDB taxonomy): Bacteria > Pseudomonadota > Gammaproteobacteria > Burkholderiales > Rhodocyclaceae > WRNU01. The sequence continues at coordinate 493 of JAITCV010000144.1, forward strand.
GATGGAGTCGATGGCAAAAACGGCTTTCTCAACCCAAGCCTTCGAAGGCGCCAACCGATGTTTTTGAACGAATGAACTCCCCGCTATGTTGGTCCATGCGGAAGATTTGATTGTCCTGAGAATGGAGAAAATCCGGCGTTGACCGCGCTGACCACCCATCCCGTCATTGCGAGGAATCCAGACAGCGGTTCAGCCATCCGCAACGCTGTAAAGGCGACGCATGTCGATTGTGCCAACATGCACCCTCGGAACCGTGCGTGCAGGTGGTGCACCCGGCATCGATGTCGAGGTGGAAACACCGACGCACAGTCGCGTGCTCCTTCTCGCGTTTGCAGACGCGCTCGAACGCCGTCGTCGCGTAGTACCAGTCTGCCGCACTCCCGACATCGAACGCGGCCATCTCTTCGATGGATGTGAACCAGCGAAACCCCGCCGCGCGGTTCCATAGGCAGTAGTGACCCACGGCGGGGAGTACCAACCGATAGAGTTCTTCAGTAGTCAGCGTCGTGGGTTCCATAGTCACCCTATGTCAAAAAACTGTTTCATCACCGCGAGCCACTCGATTGCGGCAATGTCGGAGTCATCGCGCCCGTCAGGCGTGTCGGCAAGCTTTCGTAGCGCGATGGCTTCGGGATCGTCGTCGGCAGGTACGTACTCGAACGCAACTGATATCTCCGCCAGCGACTGCATTGTTTCCGCCTTCGCGCTCTCCGACATACCACGACAAATATCATTTGGATCGAGCCCCGCCCAACCCAGCGGGCTGACCCCTTCGACCTCAAGTCCGATCAACATGCAGTACGCCGCCGGGTGCGCGCTGAAGTGGTGTCGTGCCCGTTCCAGGAAAGCATCAGCGATGTATGGGTGTATGTCTGGAAATGCGGCAGTGGTACGTAAGCGCGTCATGATGGCGGTTGCGAGGTGAATTCCATACACATCGCGGATGATCCTGGCGCGCAGGTACCGGGGGACGACCGGACTGATCACTGCGTCATCAGCCGCGCAGTGGGCACAGATCGACTCCTCTTCAGCGAGGTACTTCAGCATCGCGCCCCGTATGTCCGCGTTACTGATGTCCGCCTTGGTCGGGAGAACCCGCTTGATCCTGACACGTGGCGTCGGCGTCTGTCGTTCCGGGGCCGCGGTGGGTTTTGTTTTCTTGGTCATGATGTTCCTTTGTTGTGGTGCCGGGTAACGCGGGTTACCCGGCGTGTGCGGTCAGTCGTCCAGATGACCAAGTAATGCTTCTAGCTGGTCCGCCGCTTCGACAACAGCCGACGCGAACGGTATGGATGCGATGTACCCCTGATGAGCACGGTCCGGGCCATCATCCTCCGCAAGTAGCCTCCACCCTCGGTACCTCGAACCGTTCCCCCCGTTCCCACTTGGAAATGATTTCGTGAAGCGCCCGCACCCGAAAATCCGATAGGGTGCCCGCCTCGCGCACGGACCACAAATGATCGGCAGTGCACCGCGTGGTGCTGCCGTCGTCGAACACCAGCCGAAAGATCGGCTGTATGCCTTGAGGGTAGACACCTGTTACCTCGGTTACCCACCCGTCGGCGCTCATCACCAGGTCACCGACCTGGAGGTCCCCCATCAACCGCCAGCCTGACGGCGTCAACACCTTTGCGTCAAGCGGTTGCGCGTGGCCCGACTCGCCATGGAGCTCGGGCCGGTTGGCCCGGTAATCGGCGTCGATACGCGATTCGATACTGCCGGGCTTCGGGCGGGAATAGAGAATCTTTTCGAGCGCGGGGTCTACCACTCCCCTTGATAGCTGCCCGCCAAAACTAGCCAGTGGCGCGGGCCGCACCTTTCCTCTTCCTTCTTGTGAAAAGGTATGGTAGATAATTGCGCGCGCTGCCGTCGTGCTTCCGCCAGTATTGCTCGCCGCCGCGCCGGGGGGTAGGTGTCGTACATTTCCTCCGAGGTCTTTTCGAGCGACGCTTCGACCTGTTCGGGTGTCCACAAAGGATTGTTTGTCGAAGTCGTAGACATAATGCGCAAGCTCCGGGTTTTGGCGAAGGGTGGCATTGTACGATGCCCGCATCATCTCAGTCAAGTTGTGCGCCGTGTCGCCCGGCTTCCACTTGATCCCCAATTCCTTGAGCGATGCGCCGTTATCGTAGGTGGTCTCGGGGTGCATCTGCGCCTCGTGGGGCGCAAGGTGGTCCGTGGTGCCGTAGCGCAGCGCCGATGAGATCATGTTCTCCAGGCGACGGTAGAACCCCGTGCGCGACAAGCCCATCGGGTCACCAATGAACGTCCGGCCCGCGTTGTGCGCGTACCCGGCGGCGATGCCGTAGACGGCGTTTCCCTTGTCGAGCCCTGGCTTCAGTTCCGACACATCGATCCACACAGTCTTGTTCTTGGTACGCTCATACACGTACCCCTTGCGCCCGCTGGGTACCGCGATGGCCCACCCCCGGTCAGCACCATGTTCGACGGCCTGACGCTTGGATATCGCAGACGCCTTGTATGTCGGGTTGATTTCCCCCGTGATGATCTCTACCGTCTTGCCCTTGGGCGTGGGCTGCTGGAAGGCTTCATCGAACTGCGCGAGCAGGGTGAACGCCATGTTGGTGTCGTTGTCCGTGAGGATGGGACGGCCCTTGGTGGGTTTGTCGCTGGCATCCTTCGCGCGTGAGAAGAGAATGTCTTTCCCCGCCTCGGAATCACGTTCGATGGCACCCCACACCTCATAGTTCAACCCATCCACGTTCACCGTAGTGCGTTCACCAAAGCCCTCCGCGCGCGCTTCGCGCTCGCCCTGCCACGCACCCACCACCGAAGTTGGTGGGTGGGCTCCCAAATCTGCGCGCAGACTCTCCGGGGTAATCGCGAAGACGCGCTTTACACCGTGATTGAACAAGTACCGCACCGTGTTGCGGAAAATCTCCTTCACCCAGGTCTTGGTCTTGGGGCGGAACGCTTCGCGCGCATCATCAAGTTTGTCGCCCCAAATCTGCCGCGCAGCTTCATCTTTATCCTTGTCGAACAGATAGCTCATTATGTCGGACTGGATTTCGGTCATCATCGCGTTTTCGTTGTTGTCTCCGAAATACGCGAACAATGAGAACCCGAAACCCGGCGGGTGGCCGCTTGCCCGCTGCGACGTGGCAAGCGGCTGCACATACTCATCCAGATCAGGATCGAAGAAGCCAATCGCCCAGTCCTCCGTGGACTGGCCCGGCGCCTGCACGCCGCCGCGTTTCATCGCGCTCGTGTAAAGATACCCCGGCTTGCCCGCCGCATTGTCCAGATCGGCGCGGGAGAAGAAATCGCGTTTTGTCCAATCTTTCGCCACCTCATCGCCTACGCTCTTGCGAATCATGGCGATCAGCGCGTCCTTCGGCACTCCCATCCTGCGCGCCACTGCGGAGAGTTTGGTATCCGCGTCCGTGGTCGCATCCAGAATCCCCTTCAGTTCACGCCGCCAACGGCTGACACCGGCGGCGGTCGCCTTCTTGATTGTGGTGATATCGATCAAGCCCGTGCCCATGAGCGCGGCCAGATCGCGCGCGTTCGTTTCGGGGTCTTGCTGCAATGCTCGCAGCTTGGCCTCCGCGCGCTCCTTCAACGCGGGCATGTTCCGCATGATGTCATCGTAGACCTCATCGGACGTGGTCGGGTTCCTGGCGACTGCAAACACGACCAAGACATCATCATCTTCTGCCAGCAGGCTCGCCACCGAATCCGCGATATTCTCATTTTTGGCAAGCGCAAGCCGCGTCGCGACATCCGAGCTCTGTGCCAGAATCCGCTGCGCTCGGGTGGTTACGTTGTCGTTTTCGGCGAGCATTTCACTCACGTCCGCGTCGCGCGCCAGCACCATCTGTACATCCGGGTCGACACTACTGTTCCACGCCAGCGTTCGGCGTACCACTTCGGTTCCGTGCTCCGCGAGATAAAGCTGCGTGGCGCGCGATGTGTAGTCGTTGCGCGCCAGCGCCTCATGCGTCCTGGGATTTTTCAGCAAGCCCTCCTGCGTGCTGTCCCAGAGACGCTGGTTGAAGCGCGCCATCATATCGATGGCCGCGACGTTTTGCGAAGCCCTCTGCACCAAATCAGCTTGTACCGCCGCAGACTCCGTATCACGCGCAATGATGTTGCGAACAGTTGCATCCGGCGAGCGCAGTAAAAGAATCTGCGCCTGATCCGAAAGATCGCGACGTTCGGCCAGGCGCGCATGCACGGCGGCCGCGGTGTGTTCGTATGGCCCGACGCTCTTGAGTTCGGTTGCGGCCAATATCTCTTGCGCTTTCTGCGTAAGCGCCGGGTTACCTGCCAGGTACCACCGGACATCATAATTTTCATCATGCGCCAGTATGATCTGCTCATCGGGCGTCAGGTGTGGGTTCCGGGCGTACACCTGACGCACGGATGCGTTTGGACTGTGCACCTTGTCGTATAGCTCGTCGGTGTCTTCCCGCGTCGGGCGCGTAAACCTTGGTTCCTCGCCCGGCTTGGTGATGGCGCGCTTCTTCTTGACCGTCACGGTCGGCTGTTTGCTCGCCACCTTGGGGGCTTGCCACTCGCCCCTAGGGTCGGTAATATCGAAGGTCTCGGAGTTGTACCCTAGCCCCACCGGGTCATGGCGCGGCGAAACACTGCCATGAGGAGCCGGGATGGGTGTCGAGTTTGCCGCAGACTCACGGTCAGGGAAGGTTAGGCGCCCTGACCACTCCGGGGTTCCATAATCTGAAATCTTCCTGACCGGCGTCACAGTCGTGACCGAGTAAAACCGCTCGCCGTTACGCGTGATTGGGTCGGCGATGATGCCTTTCCCTTTCGTGGGTACGAAAAACATCACCCCGTTGCGGCCGTTCGAGAACGCGGATCGTACCTGCTTGAGCAGTTCTACTACTTCGCGGGCAATGTTCTCCGCCTGATCGCCCGTAACTTGCTCCACACCACGATCCGCCACGCGACGTGCGTTGTCGTTTATGTGTAGCAGGCCGAACCCCTGGTGTTCCCCACGCGCTTCCCCAACCGCCAGACGAATCGGCAGCGCCTCTACAACCCCTTTCGCATTGGGCACCGTAGCCAGATCACCGCTTTCGTTTCCGGCGTACTCCGGAGTCTCCGGCACGACATAATCACCCGGAACGCGCTGCCCATGCCACAGCCGACGGGTAAACAAAGGCTCCGCCCGCCCATCCGTCCGAATCACCCGCGTCTCCAACCCGTTGGCCACGAGTCGTAGATGATCCCGCGCCATGACCGCCAGATCGGCGGGGGTCAGGCGACCCACCGGGATACCGTGTTTGATCAGAAACAGTCGCACCTGGGCGATCAGGTTCTTCACCCACTTGGCGATGGCCTGGGGCACGGAGCGCGGATCGCTCTCGTACTCCTCGATGGCGTAGGCCCCCAACTCATTGAGCCGCGTGCCCTCATCGGTGCGCTCATCATCCGACAGCCGCTCGTTCGCACGGCGGAAAAAAGGGTCGTCGGACAGCTTATCGAGCCGGTCCATCAGGGTGCGGTGCGCCGCCTCGTCCTGCGCCTTCAGCGCCGCAAGGAATAGGTGCCAGGACTCGTGCCCCAACACGCCGCGTTCCTCGCCCTGGCGCACGTAGGGGGCCAGCAGATGAATCACGCCGCGATGGTAAATGCCCCCCACCGCGCCCGCGTCGGCAACGGCATCGCGCAGATTCGGCGGCAGAGTATCGATGCTGCCGTGGAAACGCAGGGTCCCGGCGTTCTCCAGTGCGGTCAGCACCCGTTGGCCAAGCACCTTCACCGCCGCCGCGCGCAGCCCGGCAACCGTGGTATGCCCTCGGATCGGCCGGGCGGGTTTGTGGTCCGTGTCGGCGCGCGAGAAGCGCAAGGTAGAGAGCACCGGATCGGCATCGATATCGTAGCCCGCCTCGTCCAGTGCCGCCGCCGCGTTGTAGGCCGCATCGTCCGGGTCACTGTGCTGGGTGATGGCGTCGCGCAGGTGGGTGTGCTGCTCCTGGGCCACGGCGCGGGCCTCGGGACTGACAGACTCATCACGCGCGAGCGCCGCCAGGCGTTTCAGGACATCGGCGGATTTGGCGGGTTCGGTGGATTCAACTGCGGGTTCTTCCACCACTCCAGAACGTGCTTCGGCAGATCGCTGACCGGGGTGGCCATTTGCTGAAGAATCTGTTCCGCCTGACGTCGGCGCTCGGGTGTCTCCGCTTGCGGGTTGTGGTTCGGATTTGGCATCTCCTCTACCGGACACAAGCTGTGCCCAATCGTCCTCAGTCAGCCGCGGTTGCTGAAAACTCAGGTGCCGAAATCAGGTGCCGAAAAACTCTTTCACCTTGTCCATCCACGACTTCGCTTTCGGGTTGTGGCGATCGGCGTTGCCCTGGGAGATTTCGTCGAATTCCTTCAGCAATTCCTTCTGGCGGTCGGTGAGCTTGACCGGGGTTTCCACCACGACGTGGCACATCAGGTCGCCGTGGGCTTGGCTGCGCACATTCTTGATGCCCTTGCCGCGCAGACGGAACACCTTGCCGCTTTGCGTTTCGGCGGGGATTTTCAGCCGCGCGACGCCATCCAGGGTGGGAATCTCGATTTCACCGCCGAGCGCGGCGGTGGTGAAGCTGATCGGCATCTCACAATGCAGGTCGTCGTGTTCGCGCTCGAATACCGGGTGTTGACGAATGTGGATTTCGACATAGAGGTCGCCCGGCGGGCCACCGTTGACGCCGGATTCGCCATGACCCGCGTGACGCAGGCGCATGCCTTCGTCGATCCCCGCGGGAATCTTGACTTCGAGCGTCTTTTGTTTTCTCACCCGGCCCGTGCCGCCGCAGTCACGGCAAGGGTCGGGGATGATGCGCCCGCTGCCATGACATTTGTTGCAAGGCTGCTGGATGGAGAAAAAGCCTTGCTGCATGCGTATCTGGCCGGAGCCGTTGCAATTCGGGCAAGTCTTGGCCTGGGTGCCGGGCTTGGCGCCGGTGCCATGACAGGTTTCGCATTCTTCGATGGCGGGGATGCGGATGGTCTTGTCCGCGCCGCGCGCAGCTTCTTCGAGGGTGATTTCGAGGTTGTAGCGCAGGTCCGCACCGCGATAGACGTTGGAACGCCCGCGCCCGCCGCCGAACAGATCGTCGAAGATGCTGGAGAAAGCGTCGCCGAACTCGAAGCTGCCGCCGCCTCCGCCGCCCCCCGCGCCCATCGTGGCCTCGACGCCGGCATGGCCGAAGCGGTCGTAAGCGTCGCGCTTCTTGCTGTCGGAGAGGATTTCGTAGGCTTCCTTGGCTTCCTTGAATTTTTCCTCGGCTTCCTTGTTGTCCGGGTTGCGGTCGGGGTGATATTTCATCGCCAGCTTGCGATACGCCTTCTTGATGGCGTCTTCGTTGGCGTCGCGGTTGACTCCGAGGATGTCGTAGTAATCTTTCTTGGACATGGCACTGTACGGTTGTTCGCGGGGCGCTCTCGCGCAAAGGCCGAGTCTTCATCGGAGGACTGATGAAGACTCGGCCGCGGCAGGATCGTGGCGTTATTTCTTGTCTTTCACTTCGGTAAATTCGGCGTCGACCACGTCGGCATCGGCAGCCTTGCCGCCGCCATTATTGCCGCTCGCGCCGGCATCGCCGCCTTGCTGGCCGCTGGAAGCCTGTTGGGCATACATCGCCTCGCCCAGTTTCTGGCTCGCGGTGGCAAGCGCCAGGGACTTGGCTTCGATGCGTTCCTTATCGTCGCTCTTGATCGCTTCTTCGGCGTCCTTGATCGCGGCTTCGATCTTGGCCTTTTCGTCGGCCCCGACCTTGTCGCCGTAGTCGGCAAGCGCCTTGCGCGTGGCGTGGATCAGGTTGTCGCACTCGTTTCTGGCGCTTACCAGTTCGTGTGTTTTCTTGTCTTCTTCGGCGTGGGCGGCGGCATCCTGCACCATGCGCTGGATTTCGTCGTCCGACAGGCCCGAGTTGGCCTTGATGGTGATCTTGTTTTCCTTGCCGGTAGCCTTGTCCCTGGCCGAGACGTGCAGGATGCCGTTGGCGTCGATGTCGAAAGTGACTTCGATTTGCGGCATGCCGCGCGGCGCGGGTGGAATGTCGGTGAGGTTGAATTGGCCCAGGCTCTTGTTGCCGGCGGACAAAGGGCGCTCGCCTTGCAGGACGTGGATCGTTACCGCCGACTGATTGTCGGAGGCGGTGGAGAATACCTGGCTGGCCTTGGTCGGGATGGTGGTGTTCTTCTGGATGAGCTTGGTCATCACCCCGCCTTCGGTTTCGATGCCGAGCGACAGGGGCGTGACATCGAGCAGCAACACATCCTTGACGTCGCCCTGCAACACGCCGCCCTGGATGGACGCGCCGACGGCCACGGCTTCATCCGGGTTGACGTCCTTCCTCGGTTCCTTGCCGAAGAACTCCTTCACCTTGTCTTGTACCTTGGGCATGCGGGTCTGACCGCCGACGAGGATCACGTCGTCTATGTCGGAGACTTTCAGCCCGGCATCCTTCAGGGCGATGCGGCAGGGTTCGATCGAGCGTTCGATCAGGTCTTCGACCAGCGCCTCGAACTTGGCGCGGGTGATCTTGAGCGTGAGGTGTTTCGGGCCGCTCGCGTCCGCCGTGATGTAGGGCAGGTTGATTTCGGTCTGCTGGCCGGAAGAAAGCTCGATCTTGGCTTTTTCGGCGGCTTCCTTCAGGCGTTGCAGGGCGAGCACGTCGTTCTTGAGGTCGACGCCCTGCTCCTTTTTGAATTCGGTGACGATGTAGTCGATGACGCGCTGGTCGAAATCCTCGCCGCCCAGGAAAGTGTCGCCGTTGGTCGACAGCACCTCGAACTGGTGCTCGCCGTCGATATCGGCGATTTCGATGATGGAGATGTCGAAAGTGCCGCCGCCGAGGTCGTAGACCGCGATCTTGGAATCACCTGGTTTCTTGTCCATGCCGAAAGCAAGCGCCGCCGCCGTGGGCTCGTTGATGATGCGGCGCACTTCCAGTCCGGCGATCTTGCCCGCGTCCTTGGTGGCCTGGCGCTGGCTGTCGTTGAAATAGGCGGGCACGGTGATGACTGCCTCGGTGACTTCCTCGCCGAGATAGTCTTCGGCGGTTTTCTTCATTTTGCGCAGCACTTCGGCGGAGACCTGCGGCGGGGCGATCTTCTTGTCGCGCACTTCCACCCAGGCATCGCCATTGCCGGCCTCGACGATCTTGAAGGGCATCAGGTCGATGTCCTTTTGCACTTCCTTTTCCTTGAAACGGCGGCCGATCAGGCGCTTGACCGCGAACAAGGTGTTGCGGGCGTTGGTGACCGCTTGGCGTTTGGCCGGCGCGCCGACCAGGATTTCGCCGTCGTCGGCGTAGGCGACCACCGAGGGCGTGGTGCGCGCGCCTTCGGAATTTTCGATGACCTTGGGCTTGCCGCCTTCCATGATCGAAACGCAGCTATTGGTGGTGCCCAGGTCGATGCCGATGATCTTGCTCATGTGTCAATCCTTCCTTGGTGTATGAAATTTCCGCAGGGCCGCCCTGAAGCGACCCGAAGATGAGATGTAAATGGGGGGGCTTACGATGCTTTTCAAGCCTTGGCTTCGGTACGCGCTTTCGCCACCATGACCATGGCGGGGCGAATCACCCGGCCGTGAAGCAGATAAGCTTTTTGCAATACCTGGATGACGGTATTGGGTTCGGCATCCGATTCGATCATGCCGATGGCTTGATGTCTGTTGGGATCGAATTTCTGCTGGAGCGGATTTTCTTCCTTGAGATTCGCGCCCTCGAAAGCGGTACCGAGTTGTTTGAGGGTGAGTTCGACTCCCTCGCGCAGTTTTTCAAGGGTCTGGTTTTCGATGGCGAGCGCCGTCTCCAGGCTGTCTTTGACCGGCAGCATTGCGCTGGCGAACTTTTCGGCGGCGAATTTCGACGCCTTGGCAACGTCTTCCTGAGCGCGGCGGCGGATGTTTTCGGCTTCGGCTTTGGCGCGCAACCACGCATCTCGATGTTCGGCAGCGCGCGCTTCGGCCTCGCGCAAGGCTGCGGCAAGGTCGACCGCCGATCCGACATCATCGACGATATCGACCGTGGGCGTCGCGGAATCGGCGTTGGCGGCAATTTCGTCATACATCGCGGTTGCCACATGCTGCGGCGCGCGCGCGGCGGGTTCGGGCTGGGGCGCTTCAGGCTGGGGCGTGACGATATCGACAGCGGCAGAAGCTTGATGGGCGTTCTGCTCGGTGTTTCCTTGCTCGGTGTTTTTTTCGGGCGGCATGGGCGGAAATTCCTCGGGTGCTTTGCGACGATTGCGGACTTGGGGGTGAAGAAAGGGAATTTCAAGGGGGCACGGGAATTTTTGTGCATTCAGTGGTTTAATTACCCGCTTTCACCTTGCCGCGTGGAATAGATGGACATCCTGCACTACATGCAAACATTGGGTCGGCAGGCGCGCGCGGCCTCGCGTCTGACCGCCGCCGCGTCGACCATGGTCAAGAATACGGCACTCGTCGACATGGCCGCTGAAATCCGCCGCCGCCGCGACGCGCTACTCGCCGCCAATACCCGGGATGTCGAGGCCGCGCGTGCGGCCGGATTGGATGGCGCAATGCTCGACCGCCTGACGCTGACCGAAAAAGGCGTCGAAGCAATGGCCGCCGGACTTGAACAAGTCGCCGCCCTCCCCGATCCCGTGGGTGAAATAACCGATCTGCGCCGCCGTCCCTCGGGCATCCAGGTCGGCAAGATGCGGGTGCCGCTCGGTGTGATCGGCATCATCTACGAAGCCCGTCCCAACGTGACCGCCGATGCCGCCGCGCTGTGCCTGAAATCAGGCAATGCCGCCATCCTGCGCGGCGGCAGCGAGGCCATCGATTCCAACCGCGAAATCGCCGCCTGTGTCTTGGCGGGACTGCGCGCGGCGGGACTGCCCGAACATGCGATCCAGGTGGTCGACACCACCGATCGCGCCGCGGTCGGCGCGCTCATCACCCTGCCCGAATTTATCGATGTCATTGTGCCGCGCGGCGGCAAGGGCTTGATCGAACGCATTTCCCGCGAAGCGCGGGTGCCGGTCATCAAGCATCTCGACGGCAATTGCCATGTCTATATCGACGATGCGGCCGATCCGGCCAAGGTCGTACCCATTGTCGAGAACGCCAAAACCCAGCGTTACGGTACTTGCAATACCGCCGAATCCTTGTTGATTGCGCGCGCGGTGGCCGAACGTGATCTGCCCATTCTGGGGCACATGCTCGCGGCCAAGGGCGTGGAAATGCGCGCCGACCCCGAAGCGCTTGCCATTCTGGAAAAAGCGGGCATCGCGCCCGAAAAACGGGTGGCCGCGCGCGAGACGGATTGGCGCGAGGAATATCTCGCTCCCATCATCGCCATCAAGATCGTTACCGGTCTCGATGAGGCAATCGCCCACATCAACACTTATGGCTCGGCCCACACCGACGCGATCATTACCGAGAATCATGGCCACGCGATGCGTTTCCTGCGTGAGGTGGATTCTTCCTCGGTAATGGTGAATGCATCGACCCGTTTTGCCGATGGTTTTGAATACGGCCTGGGCGCCGAGATCGGCATTTCCACCGACAAGATTCATGCCCGCGGCCCCGTCGGTCTCGAAGGGCTGACCAGCCAGAAATGGGTCGTTTTGGGCAATGGTGAAATCCGTCGTTGATCCCGGCACGCGAATGGCTGTCCGGCAAACGAAACGAAGGGCGATGCCTTCTTCCCCGGCCGTCGCCGAAACCGAAGTCGAAACCGCTGACGAGGTCGAAACCGCTGAATTACGCGATGCGCTCGACGCTTTCATCGATGTCATGTGGCTCGAACACGGGCTGGCGCGCAATACCTTGGCCGGATACCGCAGCGATCTTTCCCTGTTTGGCCGCTGGCTCGGGCAATATGGCCATCCTCCGATCGAACAGGCTGGCGAAGCGGAACTTTCCGCTTATCTCGCCGGATTCAGCCGCCATTCCAAACCCGCCAGCCAGCGCCGATTACTCGCGGCATGGCG
>JAITCV010000127.1 GCA_031282905.1 Azoarcus sp.
GGCATCCAGACCCTGTTGAGCGGCGACGTCGACATCAGCAGTTCGTCGTTCAACAGCGCCATCGTCAAGGTCGTCGCCTCCGGCGCGCCGGTGACGGCGGTCATCGCTTCCTACGGCTACGACAGCGATGACGACGGCTTTCTCATCAAGGGCGGCTTTTTCGTGCGCGAAGATAGCGGCATATCCGGTCCGCGCGACCTGATCGGCAAGAAGGTGGCCGTCAACGCCCTTGGCGCGCAGGCCGAGTTGTGCCTTTCGGAATACTTGCAGCGCGGCGGACTGGACAAGGACGCCATCAAACAAGTCGAACTGGTCGTCGTGCCGCCGGTGAGCATGGAACAGTCGTTGCGCCAGGGGCAGGTGGATATGGCGCAGCTCTATTTTCCGCCCGGCGAGGGCAGCGGCTTGCGCCGAATTTTCGGTTTCCACGACCTGTACCAGCATTTTTCCGCCGGTTCCTATGTGATGACCACCCGCTATCTGCGCGACAACCCCAACACGGCGCGCCACGTGCTCGGCGGCGTGGCCAAGGCGATCGAATGGGCGCGCGTCACGCCCAATGATGAAGTCATCGAACGCTTCCGCCAGATCATCGCCAAGCGCGGACGCAATGAAAGCGACCATCTCCTCCAATATTGGACGGGCTACGGCGTCCCGGCCAAGGGCGGCGTGCTCAAGAACGAGGATTATCAAGTCTGGCTCGACTGGCTGGTGAAGGACGGCCAGATCGAAGCGGGCACGGTCGATCTGGAGAAGGTCTACACCAACGCATTCAACCCCTACGCCGCAAACCCAGGAGAGCCGCCAAAATGAGCAAAGCCGCCAATCTCGAAATCCGCCGCCTGCGCAAACACTACCTTGTCGATGGCGGTGCGCTGACCGTGCTCGACGACATCGACCTGTCGATCCGTCCCGGCGAATTCATCGCCATCGTCGGCGCCAGCGGTTGCGGCAAATCGACGCTGTTGCGCCTCATCATCGGGCTGGACAACGACTATGAAGGCGACATCCTGCTCGATGGCCGACGCATCAGCGACACCGGGCTGGATCGCGGCATCGTCTTCCAGGAACATCGCTTGTTCCCGTGGCTGACCGTGCGCAAGAACATCGAGACAGGCCTGCTCAACAACACCCGCCTGAGTCCGGAAGAAAAAGAAAAATCAGTGCGCGAGCATATCGAACTCGTCGATCTGCAAGGCTTCGAGAACGCCTGGCCGCATCAACTCTCCGGTGGCATGTCGCAGCGCGTCGCCATTGCCCGCGCGCTGGTCAACCGCCCGGAAGTGCTGCTGCTCGACGAGCCATTCGGCGCGCTCGACGCCTTCACCCGCCACTTCCTGCAAGACGAGTTGCTGCGCATCTCCGCCGAGGAAGGCATCACCATGGTGCTGGTCACCCACGACATCGAGGAAGCCATCTACCTCGCCGACCGCGTGGTGGTGATGCAGCCGCGTCCAGGACGGATCAAGCGCGTGGTCGAGGTCGATCTGCCGCGCCCGCGTCGCCGCGATTCGCGTGAATTCGCACACCTCGAAAGCGATCTGCTCGCCGATTTTGCCGGTGAGCGCGCGGCCTGAGGCAGGAGAAGGAAATGGATGCGCGATTTCACCCGATTCCATTGCAGCCGAATCGGCGTCCCATGGGCGTTTCCGCCCGCAATCAGCGGCAGTCCCTCAGGGGCTGCCGGTCTTTCACCGCCATGAAGGCGGGTTTCAAACCGAAGTTTGTTTCATGATCACAGGAGAAAAAACTTGAGCACAAGAAAACTTCGTCTGGGCGCGTTCCTGCCCGGCGCTGGACAACACTTCGCCGCCTGGCGGCATCCGCACTCGCACACCGGCGGCATCCTCGACATCGAGTATTACAAGAATCTGGCGCGTACCGCCGAACGAGGACTGTTCGACGCCTTTTTCCTCGCCGACGGGCTGGCGGTCAATTTCGGTGGCGACATCAATACCGGTTCGGCCAGCGACAAGGCAGCGGTATTCGAGCCGGTGACGCTGTTCGCGGCGCTCTCGCAAGTGACGAAAAACCTCGGCTTCATCGCCACCGATTCGACCACCTACGAGACGCCCTACATCCTCGCGCGCAAGTTCGCCTCGCTCGATCACATCAGCCACGGGCGCGCGGGCTGGAACGTGGTCACCAGCATCGGCGACGCGGTGGCGCGCAACTTCGGGCTGGACAAGCAGCCCACGCCCAAGGAACGTTACGACCGCGCCCATGAGTTTGTCGCGCTGGTCAAGAAACTCTGGGATAGCTGGGAAGACGACGCCTTCGTGCGCGACAAGACAAGCGGGCGATATTTCGATCCGGGGAAGGTGCACGCGGCGAACCAAGACGGCAAGCATTTCAGGGTCGCGGGACCGCTCAACATCGCGCGCCCGCCGCAGGGCCATCCGGTGATCGTGCAGGCCGGGCAATCGGACGACGGGCGCGAACTCGCCGCCGAAACCGCCGAAGTGATCTTTACCGCATGGCAATCGCTGGAAGACGCGCAGGCGTTCTACCGCGATGTGAAGGGGCGTCTGGGCAAATACGGGCGCTCGCCCGATAGCCTGCGCATCATGCCGGGCGTCTCGCCCTACATTGGACGTACCGAGCAGGAAGCGCGCGCCAAGCAGCGCGCCCTGCACGACTTGATCGCTCCGGAAGCGGGACTCGCTCTCGTCTCCGGTCTGCTCGGCGTCGATTCCCATTATCTGTCGAAGTTCAACCTCGATGGCCCGCTGCCCGAATTGCCACCCACCGAGGGGATGACCAGCCGTCAGGATTTGCTGGTCGGCATCGCGCGCAAGAACGATCTCACCATCCGCCAGTTGTATGAATGGGTCGCTTCCGGGCGCGGTCACTGGACGATCGTCGGCACGCCCGCGCAGATCGTGGACAAGTTGCAGGAATGGTTCGAGAACGGCGCCGCCGACGGCTTCAACGTGCTGCCACCGCTCTTGCCGGACGGGCTGAACGATTTCGTCGATCTCGTCATCCCCGAGTTGCAGCGGCGTGGCCTGTTCCGTACCGCCTACGAAGGCTCGACGTTGCGCGAAAATCTTGGCTTGTTGCGCCCGGGGAACCAGTTCTCGAAATTGGCCGCCTAAACCTGACAATGACGGTCAGTTGGCCGTTCCCGCCACTCTCCACATGAATCGAGGAAACGCTCTGGAAAAGGTGGGGAATCATAAACGAACGGCATCGTCCCGACTGAGCGTTTCATCATGCCCTCTTTGTGAGGAGGGCATGATGATCGGACAACTATCGTGCGATGAAAGTGGGCAGATACAAAGCTTGCTACCAGGTGTCACACTCCTGTTGACAAGTTTTTTTTGGCTTGTAGAATGCGCGGCTCTCTGCGGTGTTTGGGAAGTGGATGTTGCTGCG
>JAITCV010000147.1 GCA_031282905.1 Azoarcus sp.
AAAGCCCTTTTCGGGCCAAGCACGCCGGAAGTATTACAAATAGCATAGCTTGAAAGCATTTCATAGCGCGCGGCGGAAGCCTTTTTGGCATAGATTTCCAAGATGCGGTCGGCTTTGTAGGCGACGATGATGATATTGAGATCGTTCGTTTTCAAGCCCAGTCCGGCGAGTTTTTCTTGAATGATGTCTCCCTTGCTTTCCAGGGCGGCGCGCGGTCGCGCGAATTTCATCTGCTCCGACAAAAAGGAATGAGCAAATGCATAACTGGACAACATCGAGAAAACAATGACGATCAATGATGTTCTCATTACATCCTCCTTCGGGATGAAACCATGACTTTCATATTATAACGGCAAGGAATGGGAATTTGCTGGCGTGTCCGGAACGCGGCGCAAGAATGCCGCGACGCGAGAGGGCAATGCGGGCGGAACGCCCCACGCTCCCGGATTTGCCATATTGGTGGCCGGATGGGGGGTAAATCGGTTACCATCACGCTTTCCCGCAGCGCTATTTCTCATGACCAAATACGTTTTCGTGACAGGCGGTGTCGTGTCCTCGCTGGGCAAGGGCATCGCGGCGGCTTCGCTTGGGGCCATCCTGGAGTCGCGCGGTATCCGCGTCACCCATCTCAAGCTCGATCCCTATATCAACGTCGATCCGGGCACGATGTCGCCCTTCCAGCACGGCGAGGTGTTCGTGACCGAGGATGGGGCCGAGACCGATCTCGATCTGGGGCACTACGAGCGCTTTTCCAGCGCCAAGATGTCGCGGCGCAATAATTTCACCACCGGGCAGGTCTATGATTCCGTGCTGAAAAAGGAGCGGCGCGGCGAATACCTGGGCAAGACGGTGCAGGTGATTCCGCACATCACCGACGAGATCAAGGCCAAGATCAAGGCCGGGGCCGAAGGGGCCGAGGTGGCGATCGTCGAGGTCGGCGGCACGGTGGGCGACATCGAATCCTTGCCGTTTCTCGAAGCCATCCGCCAGATGGGGCTGGAAGACGGACGCAACAATTCCTGTTACATCCATCTCACCCTGTTGCCGTACATCCCGACCGCGGGCGAACTGAAGACAAAACCCACCCAGCATTCGGTGAAGGAATTGCGCGAGATCGGCATCCAGCCCGACATCCTGCTGTGCCGCGCCGACCGCGCGATGCCCGCCGAAGAACGGCGCAAGATTGCGCTGTTCTGTAATGTCATGCCCGAGGCGGTGATCGAATGCACCGACTCGGATTCGATCTACAAGATCCCCGGCATGCTGCACCGGCAGATGATCGACGAGATCGTCTGCCACAAGCTTGCCATCCTGGCGCGCGCCGCCGATCTGTCGATCTGGGACAAGCTGATCGAGGCGCTTGAACATCCGAAGGCGACGGTCGATGTGGCCTTCGTGGGCAAATACGTCGATCTCATCGAATCCTACAAATCGCTGATCGAGGCGTGCAACCATGCCGGAATGCACACCGGGGCGAAGGTCAACCTCCACTACATCGACGCCGAGGATATCGAGGCGCAGGGTTGCGGCGCGCTCGAAGGGATGGACGCCATCCTGGTACCGGGCGGCTTCGGCAAGCGCGGCACCGAGGGGATGATCCAGGCGATTGGCTATGCGCGCACGCACAGGGTGCCCTACCTCGGCATTTGCCTGGGCATGCAGCTCGCGGTGATCGAGTTCGCGCGCAACGAGGCGGGGCTTGCCGACGCGCACAGCACCGAGCTGGCGCCGGAGACGCCACATCCGGTCGTGGCGCTGATTACCGAATGGCTAGACCGCGAAGGCAAGGTCGAACGGCGCGACGAAGATTCCAATCTCGGCGGTACCATGCGGCTGGGCGCGCAGCGCTGTCCGGTCGTGCCCAGCACACTCGCGGCGGATATCTACGGCAAGGAAGTCAATGAGCGCCACCGCCACCGCTACGAAGTCAACAATTTCTACGTCCCCCGGCTGGAAGCCGCCGGGCTGACGATTTCGGCGCGCACGCCGAACGAGAACCTGCCCGAAATCATGGAGTTACCGCGGGATCGGCACCCGTGGTTCCTCGGCGTGCAATTCCACCCTGAATTCACCTCCAATCCGCGCCACGGGCATCCGCTCTTTACTTCTTACATACGGGCGGCCATCGCGGGCAAGGATGCCAAAAAGATCGCAGCGGGAAGGCCCCCCGAATGAAGCCTGCGGAAAAATACCTGGCGGGAAAGACGGGTTTGCCTTCATGCGCCAGGATGGAGTCTATGCCAAACAAATTCCACCTTTCCTGGAGCCTCGCATGAATCTCTGCGGTTTTCCCGCCGGTCTCGATCATCCCCTGTTCCTGATCGCCGGGCCGTGTACAGCGGAATCGCTGGAACTGTGCATCGACGTGGCGGGCACCTTGAAAGAGGTCTGCGGGCATCTGGGCATTCCCTATATCTTCAAGGCATCCTACGACAAGGCCAATCGCACCTCCGGCCAATCGGCGCGCGGGCCGGGGCGTGAGGCGGGGCTGAAATTGCTCGACAGCGTGCGGCGGCAGGTGGGCGTACCGATTCTCACGGATGTGCATGAAGAGCGCGATATTGCCGCCGTTGCCGCCGTGGTGGACGTACTGCAAACCCCCGCCTTCCTCTGTCGCCAGACCGACTTCATCCATGCCGTCGCCGCGGCTGGCCGCCCGGTCAACATCAAGAAAGGCCAGTTCCTTGCCCCCGGCGACATGAAGAACGTCGTCGCCAAGGCGCGGGAAGCCAATGGCGGCGCCGATACCATCATGGTATGCGAACGCGGTGCCTCGTTCGGCTACGGCAACCTCGTCTCCGACATGCGTTCGCTGGCGATCATGCGCGACACCGCTTGCCCAGTGGTGTTCGACGCCACCCACTCGGTACAGTTGCCGGGCGGACAAGGAACGACCTCGGGCGGACAACGCGAATTCGTCCCGGTGCTCGCGCGCGCGGCGGTGGCGGTCGGCATCGCGGGCATCTTCATGGAAACGCACCCGTGCCCCGAAAAGGCGCTCTCCGACGGCCCCAACTCATGGCCGCTCGACCGCATGCAATCCTTGCTTGCCACCCTCAAGGAACTGGATAGACTGGTGAAATCCACGCCGCTGCTGGAACGATCACCGGATCGGATGCTCATATCCGGCGACGCGGACACCCCGTGCCGACTGGGCAAAAATCCGAATCTGTAACCACATAGGAAAAAAAGATGAGTGCAATCGTTGATGTGATCGCTCGCGAAATTCTCGACTCCCGTGGCAACCCCACAGTCGAGGCTGATGTACTGCTCGAATCCGGCACCATGGGCCGTGCCGCCGTGCCTTCGGGCGCATCGAC
Source organism: Azoarcus sp. (assembly GCA_031282905.1). GTDB lineage: Bacteria > Pseudomonadota > Gammaproteobacteria > Burkholderiales > Rhodocyclaceae > WRNU01. The sequence goes on from JAITCV010000147.1 coordinate 3,321, forward strand.
CGGCTCGCGCGAAGCCATCGAACTGCGGGACGGCGATATGACGCGCTTTCTCGGCAAGGGGGTACTGCGCGCGGTCGAGAACGTGAATACCGAAATCTCGGAAGCCCTCATCGGCCTGGATGCCGAAGACCAGACCTTCATCGACCGGACGATGATCGAACTCGACGGCACCGACAACAAATCGAACCTGGGCGCGAATGCCATCCTCGCGGTATCGATGGCCGTGGCAAAAGCCGCAGCCGAAGAAGCGGGCTTGCCGCTTTACCGCTATTTTGGCGGTTCCAGCCCGATGGCGATGCCCGTGCCGATGATGAACGTCATCAATGGCGGCGAACACGCCAACAACAGCCTCGATATCCAGGAATGCATGATCATGCCGGTGGGGGCGGAAAGCTTCCACGAAGCGCTGCGTACCGGCGTGGAAATCTTCCACCATCTCAAGAAGATCATCGACAAGAAGGGATATCCGACCACGGTTGGCGACGAAGGCGGTTTCGCGCCCAATGTCTCCGGCACGGCCGAAGCGCTCAACCTGATTCTCGAAGCGATCTCCGCCGCCGGCCACGAACCGGGCAAGGACGTACTGCTCGCGCTCGATTGCGCCTCTTCCGAATTCTACAAAGGGGGCAAGTACGAACTGAAAGGCGAAAAACTCTCGCTCTCCGCCGCGGGTTTCGCCGACTACCTGGCCGCCCTGGCCGACAAATTCCCCATCATCTCGATCGAGGACGGCATGGCCGAAGGCGACTGGGACGGCTGGAAGCTGCTCACCGACCGCCTGGGCAAGAAAGTGCAACTCGTCGGCGATGACCTGTTCGTCACCAACACCCGGATTCTCGAACAAGGCATCGTCCGTGGCGTCGCCAACTCCATCCTGGTCAAGGTCAACCAGATCGGCACTCTCACCGAGACGTTCGCCGCGGTCGAAATGGCCAAGCTCGCCGGATATACCGCGGTAATCTCGCATCGTTCCGGTGAAACCGAGGACAGCACCATCGCCGACATCGCCGTCGGCCTGCGCGCCATGCAGATCAAGACCGGCTCGTTGTCACGCTCCGACCGCATCGCCAAATACAATCAGTTGCTGCGCATCGAAGAAGATCTCGGTGGCTCGGCGAGCTATCCGGGCAAACGCGCGTTTTACAACCTGCGCTGACCCGCCCCACTGCCTCCCCACCCGCTCCTCATCCCGGAAGTTTGCTTCATGCGTTGGCTCATCGTCATCCTCACCGCACTGGTCGTCGTGCTGCAATACCCTCTCTGGCTGGGACGGGGAGGATGGCAGCATGTATGGGAGATCGACCAGCAACTGAAGGAGCAACGAGAAAAGAACCAGCGTCTGGAAATGCGCAACGCCAGCTTCGAAGCCGAAGTACGCGATCTCAAGACCGGTACCGACGCAATCGAAGAGCGCGCACGTTATGAGCTTGGACTGGTGCGCGCCAACGAGATTTTTGTCCAGGTGCCGCTCGAATAGCATAACGATTCGCCCGTGCCCGGATCGCCCGCGCATGGGCACGGCCATCTCGTGACATGTCGATAAGCGATACCTCCAAATAGGGTTTGACGGCGCCTCCCGATCACGGTAGAGTGCGCGCTTCCTCGGGGTGTAGCGCAGTCCGGTAGCGCGCTTGCTTTGGGAGCAAGATGTCGGGGGTTCGAATCCCTCCACCCCGACCAGCTCGTCCCGGGGTGGTCATGACCGTATACGGGAAGAATGCTGCCCGTAGCTCAATTGGATAGAGCACCGGCCTTCTAAGCCGGGGGTTGCAGGTTCGATTCCTGCCGGGCAGGCCACACAAACAGGTTTGCGAGCCTTGCGCTGCCGCGCAAGGCTCATGGAAGTGGCGGCATTAGCTCAGTTGGTAGAGCACTGGATTGTGGCTCCAGGTGTCACCGGTTCGATTCCGGTATGTCGCCCCAACAACCGTGTGGTTTTGCGAGAGTTTTCCACAGAGGCTTTCGTTCTACAAAACCAGCTTTGTTCTACAATTTTTTGGGCTGGACAGGCTTTACGGAATCACCTCGTCTGGTTCTGATGTAGTGCTCTGTCATGTCCCGCTTGGTATGTCCAAGAAGTTTTTGGGCGCGTTCCAGGCTTTCAACATCGCTCGCGGCTTTCGCTCGCAAATCCCGAAACTGAATCAACAGCAAGCGCTTGGCTACTTCTTCTGTCGGAGCGGCTTTTGCTGCCGCGTTCCGCGCTTTGTCGAAGCGATAGCGCAAGGCATATTTCCCAAGCGGCTCACCCTTCTCGTTGCACAAGTGAAATCAAACCGCACCCGGTGCGGATTGAGCGGAAATCAAAGTGCACCGGGAAAGTCGGCGACCTGTAGCATTGCGGATACCTTTGCCGTACATCTCCGCTTCGATGGCTTTGGCGCGGTCTTCGATATTGGCGTAGCTGTCCCGATAGCCGGTGGCCGCGCCCGATTCGAGGAATTCCCGGTAATACTTCGCCCATGGGCCGGAGGGATTCTTGCCGCGCACCGTGGCCCAGATCGCCGTTCCCGCCGACCAGATGCCTTTCAGAACGTCGCCCTGTTTTCCGGCCAATTCCGTGCTGGAGAGGTTGATCAGGCTCTCCTGAATGTCCCGAGTGAAATTGGTCATGCCGAAGACCGGGTTGTACTGGGTATTGACCGAGGCCAGCCAGCGCGTGACGCGGCCGACTTCGGAGAGCGCCGCGCCGGAGGGGAACCAGGCTTGATCCTCATTTCTCAATGCCTGGGCCAGCCGGACGGCGGTATCGTTCTTGCGAGAGAGCACGATCAGCCGGTCCTCGCCATTGATGCGCAGGCTCACCACGTTGGGCATGCGGGCAATCGTTGATTTGACGCGGGTGCGTACCACGCCGGTCACGCGGTCGATCACGGGCTCGGTCAGTGAGCGGACGATATCATTGACGTCGGACGGATCGGAGCCGGTTTGCAATAGAGCCTGCCGCATTTGATCCGCCGACATCTTGGGCGAAATGGCTGCCCAGAAGGCGGCGTTGGGATTGTCGGTGACCAAATTCCACAGGGATTGTTGAACAAGATTTTTCTCGCCGCGCGCAATCACGGCTTCACGCTGCTGCGCGAGATGCGCGAAGATATGTTCCACTTCGCGCAATGAGCCGGTCGCGCGCCGGATGCTGGAGCCGCGAACATTCAATCCTTGACCGCTGCCATTGCCGCTGCCCAGAAGATCCGATTCTTCCATATCGCGGAACAGCGGCACATAGTGCTGATAGGCGCGGTCCAGTGCATCGACCGTCTCTGCCGTCTCCAATCCATAGGCCAGCATTTCATGGCGGGTCTTGCGGGTCATGTCATCGACCCGGTCGGCCAGATGGCGCATGAGTGGGGCCTTCGGCGTGGTGCGCAGGATATTCGCCGCGTCTTGATCACTCATGCCGGAGAGCTTGTTACGGTCATCCAGCGTGCCTGACCAGGGCGCGGTGTTCTGCAAGGCGTCACGTTCGGATTCGAGCTTTGCCGTGTTCGTGTTCGCGCGCTTACCTGCCTGGATAGCGGCATCGAGTTGCGTGATGCGGGCGTTGATCTCTGCCTGGGTCGGGTGGAGTTTTGCCATCGCCGCGTTGCGTTCATGGGCGTGGCGGGCGTGGAGGTATTGCTCGAAGGTCTTGATGTCGACCTTGTTCTTCTCCAGCGCCTCCAGAATGGGCTTGATCTCGTTTTGCTTGAAATCCTGCACGGCCAAGGAGATGCGGCCGTGCATCAGGGTCTCGCGCGCGTAGGTGTTCATCGTGTCGGCCACCTTCTTGCCGGTGGCCTCGATGGCGGCGATGACCTTTTTCAGATCGATGAACTTGTCTTGGAACTGATAGACGATCTGATCGAA
>JAITCV010000199.1 GCA_031282905.1 Azoarcus sp.
CACTTATCGATCGTCCAAATTCTTAAAGAACCGCACAGCACAGCCCACAACAAGCAACCGCGAGCCAACCGCGCAAAGGAGCGGAATTGTCGCCGACTCAACTGCCCGCGTCAACCTCCTCAACCTCCCCCGCAGCAACATCCACTTCCCAAACACCGCAGAGAGCCGCGCATTCTACAAGCCAAAAAAAACTTGTCAACAGGGGTGACTGCAAGCCAGGCATCTGTCCCCTGATTTCATACTTTGAACTGTGCCAAGGTGGAGAAAACCTCCTTTGTCAAGCGATTGAGATGTTCCGTGCCGGAAGCCGCTCCTTCGGCAGCGGCGTTGTTTTCGTCCGTCATCTGGGCGATGGACTCCACATGCTTGGCGATATCCTGGCTTGCCTGACTTTGTTCTTTCAGGGCGCTGGATATTTCGGTAACGGCCTCCGAGACTCGGTTCGCTTCTTCCCGAATGGCGGCCATCCGCTCGCCCGCGCCTTGCGCCAAGGATTTTCCCGATTCCACCTGCTTGACCACGCGTTCCATTTCAGCCACGGCTTCCTTGGCGGAGACCTGGATTTTGCCGACGATTGTGCTGATATCGCCGGTCGATTGCGCCGTGCGCTCGGCGAGTTTTCTCACTTCATCGGCCACCACCGCGAAACCGCGGCCCTGCTCGCCCGCGCGCGCGGCTTCGATCGCCGCGTTCAGGGCAAGGAGATTGGTCTGATCGGCCACTTCCTTGATGACCTGTACGACCGAGGAAATCTGCTGCGATTCATTGCCCAGCATCTGGATGACGCTGGAGGCCTGGGCCACGGTCTCGGCAATCGCGCTCATTTCGGCGGCGGTGCGTTCGATGATCTTGCCGCCTTCGTCGGAAACTTCGCCCGCGTGTTGCGCCATGGATTGCGCGTCTCCCGCGCTGTTTGCCACGGTATTGATGGAAACCGTCATTTCCTCGACCGAGGCAGCCATCGCGGAAGTGGAACTCGACTGGTTCGCGGAACTGGTGGCGACCTGTTGCGCGGCGGTATTCAAGGATTCCACCGCGCCACTTACATCGTTCATCCGTTTCTGGATATCGGAGAAGGACGTCTGCAAGCGCTTCATCATCTCATTGAAGGCGGCAACCATTTCACCGATTTCGTTATTGGAACGATAATCCACCACAAGACGCAAATCGTTTTCCCGTTCCACGCGCAATACCGTATCGCGCACCTGTTCGACCGGTTTCACGACCGCCGTCAGCGTGGTTATTCCCAGGAAGATGACCAGCAGAATGGCAATGACCGAGATGGTGATCTGTGTCGTTATCTGTTGTCTCGTGGCGCTTTCGAATCCCTTGGCGATTTCGTCGCGCAAACGGCTATTGACTGCCACGAGATCTTCCAGTGCCTTGGACATCACCCGGGTCTTGTCCCGTTGCGCAATACCGAGGCGGTCGATTTCCAGGTAGAAAGCATTCAGTTTCTCCGGCGTGGGGCTGCTGAGCGTTCTCTCCAGGCTATTGATTACTCCGATGCCCAACGCCGCCGACCAGGAAGGCCAGACTTCCGCGATCTGGCCCCACAACTTCTGCGCATCCGGATGCCTGGTGAAAGCGTCATAGGTCTTGAACCATTTCTGCGCTTGCGCTTCGGCTTCCTTCATGCCGGAGAGCACCATGGTGAGTTCTTCTACCTGTGAATCGTATGCAAAACCGCTCTTGGAGCCGCCTTCGTAGAGACGGCGCACGATAGTGTTTACCTGGATGCGGAAATTCAGCACCGCTTCCAGCTTGGGGATGGTGTCCTCGTTCAGCCTGGCGATGGCGTTGGCCGACGATGACGCGCTGTAATATCCCACCACACCGACGATCAGCAGGGAGACCCATGAGATAGTGGCAAGGATGTGGATCCTTAATTTGATCTTCATTTGTTGAACTCCTGGAAAAAGAAGCCTGTCCGGCAAGGCTCGGGCAGGCGCGGATTTATCGTTCTCGCTTGCGTGCGCGCGGCACGAGAAACAGGTGGGCGCGTCCCGGATCGGCGCGTGATCCGTTGACATGGCGTACTGACTGGATATGACACGTTCCCCCCTGCGGGCACGAAGACACAAAGTTCTCTCGATATTACCCTGATTGCGAAATGGAGGCTAGTGTCGTAGTTCACGCTATCCGGGAGAAGAGTTGGAAAGAGAAAGCGACGTATGTCACGTAAGACAAATCGAAGATGGCGGCAAAGCAGCCGGTCTACTATCTTCTATTTCTTGAATGTCACGGGCTTTCAGTGAGCGCAATAGTCGTAGTACGACGCCGATATATTTGTCATTACGGGAATTAGAGCAACCATGCTGCTTTCTGGATTGTCGCAGGCCTTTCTGACCCTTTTGACTGTTTAATGACGCTATGGGGCCTCGCCTCTTGAGGAGAAGGAAAGGTAGCGTTGTCGACTTTACTACGGTAAATGGAGAACAGTTCGAGGAAGCATGCGGCAAAACCGCAGAATGTATTTATTCGTCATTAACATGCACGGACCTGGCATCCCTGCGATGCCTCAAGAATAATGTGCGTGGATTATTATACCGACGCGTTTGCCATAATGATAAAAAGGTACGCGCAAAGCGAGAGCCATGAGCCGTGGCAATCCAGAAAGTCTTTCGGTTTGCCTTGGCATTTCGAGTGAATGGCGCGGGAAAACAAATGCCCGCGTTTGCGGGCATTCGTTTTCCCGGATGATCATTCAGGTTATACCATGCCTTTTCAGGAAGGGGACATAGGCGCGGTCATCCTTCATGATGTGGTGGATCAGCCACTCTTGCAGAAAGCTCAAGGCTTCGTCCGACACCGGTTCGCCTTCTTCGAACTTGAGCAACAGTTCGATGGCATGGCGGGTGAATTGGTCGTGGCGCTCTTTATGCGCAGCGGCTTCCGGATAATCCAAACGGTTGAAAAGGTCTTCTTCCAGGATGAAATGGTTCATGGTGTATTCCGCCAGTCCTTCCAGTATTTCCCGGATGACTTCCTGATCCGGGTGATGGGATTCGATCTGGTCGTACAGGCGGTTGGTCGTATCGACCAACCAGCGGTGCTGTTTGTCTATGGAGTCTATGCCCAACACAAAGGCTTCGGACCACGGCATGAAAGGCACGGTAAAATTCTCCTTCTGTCACGTTCCCATCCTGCGGTATACGCTTGCCTGGAACGCCACTTTTTTGGCTCAAGGTAGCAATCGTACCGCCCGCAGACGATTCCGGCGAGAGGACACGGTACAATCACCGCCTTTTTATTGCGGGAAACCCCAAATGCTCATCACTCGGCGGCTTGAATTCGACGCGGGCCATCGCATTCCCGACCATGCCAGCCAGTGCCGTCATCTGCACGGGCATCGCTACGCGCTCGAGGTGACGCTGGCGGGGGATATTGTTGACGCGCGGGGGCAGGCGGTCAACGGCATGGTGATGGATTTCGGTGAAGTAAAACGCATCGCCGAGGCCGAAATCGTCAGCCGCTGGGATCATGCTTTCCTGGTCTGGCGCGAAGATGTCCGAGTCGTGGAATTCCTCGCTTCGCTCCCGGACCACAAGACCGTGGTGCTCGATGCGGTGCCGACGGCGGAGAATCTTGCCGCGCTGGCGTTTCGTGTGCTCGACGCCGCCTACCGCGATGCCTGGGGCAACGCCTTGCGCCTCGAACGGGTCAGGCTGTTCGAAACCCCCAACTGCTGGGCGGACGCGACGCGCTGAACCGCGAGCCACCCCTGAACGTACACCGAAGGGCGCATTGCATTCGGGGCGGGAGACGGTGTTTCGCTTCTCAGTGGCGCAGTTCGCTCAACACCGCATCCTTGCAGGCGGCGAAGGCGGCGCTGCCGCGGGCGCGGGGACGCGGCAAATCCACCTCGATCACGGTGCGGATGCGCCCGGGGCGCGGATCGAGCACCACGACCCGGTCGGAGAGATACACGGCTTCTTCCACGTCGTGAGTCACCATGATGGTGGTGATGCGGTTCTGTTCCCAGATGCGCAGCAATTCTTCTTGTAGATAGGTACGAGTCAGCGCATCCAGTGCGCCCAGCGGCTCGTCCAGCAACAGAATCTTCGGCCGCGCCACCAGCCCGCGCGCGATGGCGGCGCGTTGCGACATGCCGCCGGAGAGTTGGGCGGGAAAGGCTTTTTCGAACCCGGTCAGTCCCACCAAACCAATGTGCTCGGTCACCGCGCGTTTCTTTTCCGCGTCCGGCAAGGCGATGGCATCCAGTCCAAGCAATATGTTCTGCTCCACGGTGAGCCAGGGGAACAGGCGATGCTCCTGAAAGACGATGCCACGATCCAGCCCTGGCCCATCCACCGGCTTGCCGGCTACCGCCAGACGGCCCGCCGACGGCGTTTCCAGCCCGACGATAAGACGCAGGATGGTCGATTTTCCGCAACCGGAAGCGCCTACCAGACAAACGAATTCTGCCGGTTTGACTTGCAGGTCGATCTCCCGCAGTACTTCCAGGGGCTGCCCATTCACCTGGAAAGTCTTGCCGACGCGGTCGAGTTCGAGAATGAAAATATCATTGTTCGCGGAAGTTTCCGGAAACAGGCGCTCTCCGGAATCGGTTCCATGCGCGGCGGCAGGATGAAAACCGCCGGGATGGGAAATGGGCCGGGGGGCGGACGCAGGCAGCCGGGTGATGCTGTTCACATTGATTCCTTTTTTCATGCGGGGGTTCGCGCGCCAGTTTCCTGGGAAACGGCGGCGCGAACGGTATCCGGCGCGTCGTGGGGAAAGGCAAAACGGTCTTCCGCCACCAGTTCGACCAATGGCCGCCGTGGGCCGGGCGTTTCGCGCTCGCGCAGCGGCGGCGGCAGCGTTGCTCCGTCGCCCAGGCGGCCAAGCGCGATCAATATCTCCAAATCATAGTCTTCCGGCACCTGGAACAGGGCGCGCGCGCGTTCCGTGTCGTAACCGGTAATGGCGTGAGCATGCCAGCCGGAGAGGCTGGCTTGTAGCGCCACATGCGCCCATGCGGCACCGGCATCGAAACTGTGCTTGTGCGCTGGACTGTGTTCGCTTGTGCCGGGGCGGATGAAGGTCGTGCGCGACAGCAGCAGGACGAGAGCGGAGGCCTTGGATGCCCATGGACGATTGTTGTCGGATAGCAGGCCGGTGACTTCCTTCCATCGCGGCGAGCCGTTCCTTACATGGATGAAACGCCAGGGCTGGGAATTGCCGGCCGATGGCGCCCAGCGCGCGGCTTCCAGCAGACGGAACAGGCTGGCATCATCGATCGCCTCGTCGGCGAAGGCGCGCGGCGACCAGCGGTTGATGAAAAGCGGGTCGGCATCGTCAGCGCTCGTCCGGGGCGTGCCCGATGTGCGCCGCGGTACGGTTGCGAGCCAATGCTGCAATGCGGGCGTGTTGTACGCCGTATCCGAGATGAAATGATCGGCTTCGGGGTAAAAGGTGAAACGCACCGGCAAACCAAGCGCATGGATGCGGGCAATGTTGTCACGTATTTTGGCTTCGGGCACGCGCTCGTCACGTCCGCCGTGGAAGACCCAAATCGGCGTGCGCGCCAACGCGGCGAGGGCGCGGTCTTCCACGCTATCCGGAAGCTGGCCGGCAACGACCACCAACGCGGCGAAGCGTTCCGGATGACGGCTGGCGAAGTGCCACACTGCGGCGGAACCGGCGCTGAAACCGGCCAGCACGATGCGCTGGCTATCCACGCCGGGTTCGGCCGCAACCGTATCCAGCAGCGTCAGCAGTTCGTCTTCCCAGTCGGCCCAGGCGGCGTTTTCCGGAATCTGCAAGGCGAGGAAGTGATAAGGCCGTTCGGCTGCATGGGCAACATAGCGCCCAAGGCCATGGGCAAGGAGTTTTTCCGGATCGCGGCCCCGGTCGCGGGCGCCATGCAGCAAGACCACCAGCGGGCTGGATGGCGAATTGCCGGTGGCATCGGCGCGGAGATAGGGCAAATCGCCTCGGGGGAAAGAATACAACTCATGTCTCATGATTCGCGGATGACTCGTCGGTGAGGTTGGCAAAAGCGTAATTGGCAAAAGGGCAGCACGGCGAAATGAGCGGAACGAAGTCCGTCCGCATTATTTTGTCATGCATGTTTCCACGCGGCATCCAGAAACAGCGGATATCCGGAATTCGGAATCTGGAATTCGCAGCGGGATTCGTGTCTCGATTTCCGGCTTGGCGCTTGCAAGTCTCATGCCAGCGCCAAGCCCTTTGTTTATACGAGAGGTCATGCACAGGGCGGCAAATTGGCTGTTGTATCCCGGGCAATCGCAGCAGCGGCGGTGTTGCGCTGGAAACAGCGGGGGAGACCTGTAATCCTCTGGCGCGGCAGTGTTGCGCGATGGATATTCTCCATCCCGGCAGTGGGTGGATCGATGACAGGAAATGCATTCCCTGGCTGTTGCCACGGCAGCACCACGAGCGCCGTGCTGTTGCCGCGGCAGCAGCCAGACATACCGTGGATGCTCGTCCAGGCGTGTGTTTGCCGGATTCGATTGCCGTGGAATGCAATTTGCTGAAGCAGCGCGCTTTTGATTGTTTTCCACTTTTGTCCTCCACGGACATCCATTCCTTTTACCGGCTACCTTCCATGCTTCCATCGCAATCCGCGGCCATTCCATCCGGGTGGCACGCGCAATGAGTCCATCCACATCCGGCGCAAGGCGCGGCGAGCCGCCATCCCGTCATTTCGTGCTGTTCAGCGTGGGGCACGGCTTATCCTCCATCGGTTCCTGGGCGCAAAAGACCGGTATCGGCTGGCTGACGTGGGAATTGACCCATTCGGTGGCCTGGGTCGGCACGATCGCCATGGCCGATCTCGTCGCCGCGCTCTGGGTGGCGCCGCTGGCCGGCGCGGTGACCGATCGCAACAATCCTTATCGTTTGTTCTGTCTCACCCAGGCGCTGACCCTGCTGCTTGCCTTGTTGCTGTGCGTGGCGACCGCCGCCGGCACGGTAACCATCCATGGCTTGCTGCTGTTCGCGGTCGTGGAATCCACCTTGCAGGGCTTCAACCAGCCAGTGCGCATGTTGCTCACCGGCTCGTTGGCGCCGCGCGAACGCTTGTCGCAAGCCATCGCCGCCAATTCCATCGCGTTCGCGGTCGCGCGCAGCCTGGGGCCGGCAAGCGCTGGCGTGATCATGTATTTCGGTTCGGTGGCGCTGGTTTTCGCGCTCAATGCGGTCTCTTTCCTTGCCATCCTCAGCATCGTTTTCTATTTGCGCCATTGGCTGGACCATCCGCCGCTGACGCGCGGCGCGGCGCTGGCGAGCGATATCGCCGAGGGCTTCCGCTATGTGGCGCGCACGCCGGAAATCGCCAGTGTGATTTTCCTGGCGCTGGCCTTCGCGCTGCTCGCCCGGCCGTTTTCCGAACTGTTCCCGGCTTTCGCGGGCGAAGTGTTTGGCGGCGGGCCGGAAGTGTTGTCCCTGCTGATGACGACTCAGGGGCTGGGCGCTTTGTTCGGCGCGGTGTGGATGCTGCGGCAGCGCGATAGCCGCAGGCTGGCGCGCAACATCCGCAGCACGGGTTTGGCGCTATCCGTGGCGCTGATGGTATTTTCGTCGAGCGGCGTGTTGGCTGTCGCCCTGCCGGCGATCTTCATGGTCGGGCTGTTCCACATCATCGGCAACATCGCCATGCAGTCGCTATGCCAATTGCAGAGCGTGTCGGCGTTGCGCGGGCGGGTGGTGGCGCTGTATGGCCTGATCTTTCGCACCGGCCCCGCGATCGGCGCGTTCTGCATCGCCCAGGCCGAACGCTGGTTCGCCCTGGGCGCGCTGGTGGGCGGTTGCGCCGCGATCTATGCCATTGTGTTGATCGTCACCCCCGCGACCCGCCGCGCGGGAGTGCCTTCCGCCGCCAGCCAAGAAGAGTTCGGCATCCCGGTCAGTCCGCGGCAACGATCCTGAAGATGGCTGTTGCCGAGCGATCAAAGATTGTTGCGCATGAAGCAATCCAGCGCGCTTCCACTGCCGAAAACGGGCATCGACCCGGGCTTTCAGTGCGCTTCCGGTATGTGGTATGGAATTTGCTCACATCAGGCCAGTTTGCCGTGAATCATCGGCCCATCAGGGGGGATATCATGAGACATCATTCTATCGACATCGACGCCACGGCCATGCGGCTGGCAAGGCGATGAACATGGCGGCGGGAAGCGCCCGCGCGGTGGAGCGATCCTATCCGGCAAGCACGGAAGACGTCGCTGCCGGATTCGATGACGGAGGGCTGGCGGTCGGCGAGCGGATCGTTGGCGAAAGCATCTTGCCGCAACTCGCTGTCACTCTGTCCAGCAAAGGTTTCCAGGCACGGGCATCCTGGAAGCGACTCCACGGTCGAATCCGTGGCCTGCTGCCGCTGGTCTCTCAATATGCCCAATACGCGCTGTTTCCGCTGGCGGTTTTGCTGCTGTGGTGGTATGCCAGCGCGGCGGCCTGGCTACCGTCCAACATCCTGCCCTCTCCCGGCACGGTGTTGGCGAGCTTTTACGATTTGCTCCAGAGCGGCGAAATTTCCGAGCATCTCGGCATCAGCCTGTGGCGGGTGGTCCAGGGCACGGCGCTGGGCGTGAGCCTGGGCTTGGCGCTGGGGGTGGCACTGGGCGCTTCTCCGGCCTTCGAGAGTTGGATCGGGCCCAGTTTCCGCATCCTCGTGCAGATTCCATCGATCGCGCTGATTCCCCTGCTCATGATGGTGCTGGGCATAGACGACACGCTCAAACTCTTCATCATGGCCAAGGCGTGCGTCATTCCGCTGGCGCTCGTTTCTTCCGACAGTATCCGCAACATTCCACCCGCCTATCTGGAAACCGCCCGGGTCATGCGCTTGCGCGGCAAAACCCTGTACTGGCGGATCATCTTGCCCGGGGCCTTGCCGGGAATCGCCACCGGCCTGCGCCAAGGGGTGGCGCACGTCTGGATTTCCCTGGTGGCGGTCGAGATGCTGGCCTCCGCCGAAGGGATCGGCTATCTGATGACCTGGAGCCGGCAGATATTTCAACTGGATGTCGTGCTGGTTTGCGTGGCGCTGATCGGGATCACCGGCTTCGCGCTGGATTATGGCCTGCACCGTTTCGAACTGCGTTGCCTCAAATGGAGAGGCGCGGAATGACGACGACTATCCGCAACATCTGGCGCAGCCGTCATTTCCGCGGCATGGCGCTTCCCATCGTGCTGCTGGTGCTGTGGTGGCAAGCCACTGCCCGCCAGTGGGTCAGTCCGTTGATCCTGGTGCCTTTCGGCCAGTTGTTCGATGCCGCGCGCGATTCCACGGTCGCCACGATATTGGTTGAAGGCTTGGTGTCTACCTTCAGCCGCTTGCTGCAAGGCTGCGCCATCGGTATCGCGGCAGGGCTGCTGCTCGGCTTCGGCATGGGCATGTCGCGCGTATTCGATCGCATCATGGGGCCGAGCTTCCACGCCTTGCGCCAGGTCGCCATCCTCGCCTGGATACCGCTGATGACCGCATGGTTCGGTACCGGCGATCTATGCAAGATCATTTTCGTCGCCATCGCCGCCTCCAAACCCGTGGTCATGGGCACTTTCGAGGGAATCCGCAGCACGCCCGCCCAATTGCTCGAAGTTGGCCGCGTGCTCGGCTTCTCGCGCCTGAAGATGCTGCGCTTCGTCGTGCTGCCGTCCGCAGCCCCCGCCATCGTCACCGCGTTGCAGCTTGCGCTGATCTACTCCTGGTTTGCCGCCATCGGCGCGGAATACGTCATTGGCGTCATGTCCGGCGGCATCGGCTCGGTCGTCATGGGCGCGCAGGAACACTTCCGCACCGACATCGTGCTGCTCGGCGTGACCCTGATCGCCACCACCGGCATCGTCATGAACAAGACCCTGCGGCAGATTCCCCGCTATCTGTTCCGCTGGCGCGGACGGCAGTGATCCGCCCGGACTTTCTCCTCTTTCCTCACACCTGGATAAAATTCCATGCAAATCGTTTTCCGTTTCCTTGCCCGTTTCGTCCTCGCGCCGTTTGCCGCCCTGGTGCTGCATGGCGCCGCCTGCGCCGCCGCCTTGCCGGAGCGGATACTGTTCGGTGAAATCGGCGGCACCAATGTCACCAACTCCGGTGGCCGCCCGCTCAGCACCGGCGTCGTCGCGCTGGCCCAGCATCTCGGCTTTTTCGAAGCGGAATTCGGCAAGGATGGCCCCAGGATCGAGCAGGTCTTTTTCGTCGGCACGGGCCCGGCGCAAAACGAAGCCCTGGCCCAGGGCTCGATCGATTTCGGCACCTATGGCGGCGTGCCCAACGTGATCGGCCTATCCAACGGCATACCAGCGCACATCGTCGCGGCTCGCCGCGCCTCTGGCGCGGGAACCTTTTATCTGGCCGTACACGCCGCCGCGCCCTATCAAGGCATCAAGGATCTCAAGGGCAAGCGCATCGCCGTGCAAAAGGGCACCAATCCCTATCGCTCGCTGATCCAGTTGCTTGAATCCAATGGCCTGGATGAAAAGGATGTCGTCATCACCAATCTGCAAGGTCCCGAAGCCTTGGTGGCTTTCAACGCCAGTGCGGTAGACGCGATATTCGATAATTCCAACCTGTTGATCCTGCGTGATCAGGGCAAGGTGCGTGTACTCAGTGACACCCGTTCCCTGACACACGACAACAGCCAGTTCGGCGTGCTGGTCTCCGACCGTTTCGAGCGCGCTTATCCGGACGTGGTCGCGCGGGTCGTCAAGGTATTGCTGCAAACCTCGCACTGGGCCTCGGAAGAAAAGAATCGGGAAGAATTGCTGAAATTCGTCGCGGAGCGCAGCATCGCTTACAAATACGTCGCCGAAGACTATAGCGGCTCGCTGAAAACGCGTTTCAACCCAGTGATCGATGAAAGCTCGATTGCCGCCTACGATGATCTGGTCAAATTCGCCGTCAAGTATCGCCTGATCCGCAAGGGCGTCGACGAAAAGACCATTCGCTCCTGGTTCAAACCCGAATACCAGCAAACGGCGCTGAAGGAACTCGGTCTGGAAAATTACTGGGATTGACCAAGGTTGGAGGAGCAGATCCAATGCGTACCACGCCCACATTCATCAAAAACAAGAGCCGAAGACTCGTTGTCGTTTCCAGAAAGTCGTATGGATTCATGGACTGCCACGGCTGCCTCGCAATGACAAGCAAACGAGATGATGCGCATTTGTTTTTCTGACCTGCGCTGATGCTCGCCGCCCGGTAAAATCAAATCCACTGCGTCAAATCCACTGCTCCACCTCCCCGCATGCGGGAATCACGCGGACGTTCCCTTTTCCATTTCCACCTCCAGAGAAAAATCCCATGCAAACTTTCCTTGCCCGTTCCGTCCTCGTGCCGCTTGTTGCCCTGATGCTGCATGGCGTCGTCTGCGCCGCCGCCTTGCCGGAGCGGATATTGTTCGGTGAAGTCGGCGGCACCAATGTCACCAGTTCCGGTGGCCGCCCGCTCAGCACCGGCATCGTCGCGCTGGCCCAGCATCTCGGCTTTTTCGAAGCGGAATTCGGCAAGGATGGCCCCAAGATCGAACAGGTCTTTTTCGTCGGCACGGGGCCGGCGCAAAACGAAGCCCTGGCCCAGGGCTCGATCGATTTCGGCACCTATGGCGGCGTGCCCAACGTGATCGGCCTTGCCGGTGGCATCCCGGCGCACATCGTGGCCACCCGGCGCGCCTCTGGCGCGGGAACCTACTATCTGGCCGTGCAATCCGCCGCGCCCTATCAAGACGTCAAGGATCTCAAGGGCAAGCGCATCGCCGTGCAAAAGGGCACCAACCCCTATCGCTCGCTGATCCAATTGCTCGAAGCCAATGGTCTGGAAGAAAAGGACATCGCCGTCATCAACCTGCAAGGCCCCGAAGCGCTGGTGGCCTTCAATGCCGGTGCGGTAGATGCGGTGTTCGGCGGTCTCAATCTGTTGATCCTGCGCGATCAGGGCAGATTGCGCATACTCAACGGCACCCGTTCCCTGATACACGACAACAGCCAAAGCGGTGTGCTGGTTTCCGACCGTTTCGAGCGCGCTTACCCGGACGTGGTCGCGCGGGTCGTCAAGGTATTGCTGCGAACCTCTCATTGGGCCTCGGAAGAAAAGAATCGGGAAGAACTACTGAAATTCATCGCGGAACGCAGCATCGCTTACAAATACATTGCCGAAGACTATACCGGCTCACTGAAAGCGCGTTTCAATCCGCTGATCGACGAAAGTTCGGTGGTCGCCTATGATGAACTGGTCAAGTTCGCCGTCAAGCACCGCCTGATCCGCAAGGGCGTCGACGAAAAGACCATCCGCTCCTGGTTCAAACCCGAATACCAGCAAGCGGCGCTGAAGGAACTCGGTCTGGAAAATTATTGGAACTAACGGGAGTCGTGAACGCCTCCGCTATTTCCCTGGTAACCATGTCTAAATAGCGGAAACATCACACGCTGAAAAATTCGTCCTTTGGCAATCACACGAAAGAGACTGAATGCGGCAAAGCCGCTTGATTCTGTACGGCGGGCCAGTCATCCGAATGGGCGACGCATGCCTCACTCGCGCCGAGGCGTGAAACCTTGGGGGAGTAGCCATTCGCCCTCGTCGTAAGCGTTGAGGTAAAGAAGCGTCACCTGCCCCCCGTAGCTCACGACGAATACATCGAGCAGACCTTTGCCGAACAATCCATACGGCGTCTCGAACTCACAACAACTGCCGCGCCGCTCGTACTCGACGGGTTCGCCCGCCGGGCCACGCAAGCCATTCAAGTAGAGCTGCTCGCGTGCGACGCCTGCCCGCAAGTCTGCACTGTTCAACCCCACCTTGACGGGTTTGCCTGCGGTGAAGCCATATTCGGGATCGTCGGCAATTTTGGTGAGCGCGGCGAATCGCGCCGCGCTATCGCTCCTGCCGTTCGGCGTGCCGCGACCACCGCTGCGCGTGGAGCCCATGATGTGCGGTTCTGCTGCCACATCAGAGGCGTTTCCCCGCTCGGCTTGTTCGGCGCGCGCGGCGCCCACGATAAACGCCGCGCAAAAAAACAGCGCGGCAAGGCGCGATATTCGTTTCATCGAATTCCTCCCGCTTTTCATGGTGGCAAATCATGACCCGTACGATGCGTGTTTACCCGTGTCATAAAAATGTCATTTCCCGCGCTTACACTTCGTGCTCCTGCCAACCCATCGTGGAGATTTGAACATGACGCAGAGAACACAACGGATTTTCCCGGCTGCCTTGCTGGGCTTGACAACAGCGTTTTCCTGCTCGCCGCTGGTCGCGCAAACGCCGCTGCAGGAAAAGGACTGGCAATTGTGCAGCACCGTGCAAGGCGACTATGTCGCCAGGGGATGGTGCTACCAAAACGAGACCTGGCTCACCCGTGTCGCGCGTGGCGACCTCAGCCAATTCGGCGGCGCGCGCCGCCTGAACGGCGACCTGACGGAAACACTGCGTGGCGCATTGAGCAACAAGACGGTGAAAAACGTCATCCTGCTGATCGGCGACGGCATGGGCGACTCGGAAATCACCGCGGCGCGCAACTATGCCGAAGGTGCCGGTGGCATGTTCAGGGGCATCGACGCCCTGCCTTTCTCCGGCCACTACACCCACTACGCATTGGACCGCGAAACCCGCAAACCCGATTATGTGACCGATTCCGCCGCCTCGGCCACGGCCTGGAGTACCGGGGTGAAAAGCTACAATGGCGCGCTGGGCGTGGATATCGACGGCAGGCCGCACCCAACCATCCTGGAACTTGCCAAGGCGTTCAACAAGGCCACCGGCAACGTTTCGACCGCTGAAATTCAGGACGCCACCCCGGCGGCCCTGTATGCGCACGTTGCTTCCCGCAGTTGTTACGGCCCGGCGCGAACCCTGACCCTGTGCCCGGAGAGCGCGCTGGAAAACGGCGGCCTGGGCTCCATCACCGAACAATTGCTGCAAGTGCGCGCCGACGTGACCTTGGGCGGCGGCGCCCAGACCTTCACCGAATCGGCCCAGACCGGACAATGGCGGGGCAAGACCCTCTTCCAGCAAGCGCAAGGCAGCGGTTACCAGATCGTGCGCAATTTCGACGAATTGCAGTCGATCACGACGGCCAATCAGAAAACGCCCCTGTTGGGACTTTTCGCGGACGGTAATATGCCCGTGCGCTGGAAAGGGCCACAGGCCAGCTACCATGGCAATCTCGACCTGCCGCCTGTGATCTGCGAAAACAATCCCGAGCGGCTGCCATCGGTTCCCACCTTGGCGCAGATGACGGGAAAGGCGATCGAGTTGTTGTCCAAGAATTCCAACGGCTTTTTCTTGCAGGTGGAGGGCGCGTCGATCGACAAACAGGATCACATCGCCAATGCCTGCGGGCAGTTCGGCGAAACCGTGGATCTGGACGAAGCCGTGCAGGTCGCGTTGGAATTCGCCCGCCGCGAAGGCAACACGCTGATCGTGGTGACAGCGGATCACGCCCATTCCAGCCAGATTCTCGCCGTCGGTTCCAAAGCGCCGGGCCTGACGCAAACCCTGATCACCCGGGATGGCGCGCCGATGGTGATCAGCTACGGCAACTCCGAAACCGACAGCCAGGGCCACACCGGCACGCAATTGCGTATCGCGGCCTACGGCCCCCACGCGGCGAACGTGACCGGCCTGACCGATCAGACCGATCTGTTCTTCACCTTGATCGAAGCCATGGGAATCAGCGGCTTTTGATCGCATCCTGAAAGGCAGGGCAGAGCAAGCGAGTTCGCTGTCAAGTTTTTCAACTACAAGGGGGTGCAATCCAAAGTGGAGGAAAAGTCTTGCGCAATTTGCCGCAATGACAAGGCGGGGTGTCGGTTTTGTAGGTTGGATAAGCGTAGCGTAATCCGACATTCGTCCCCACGATGCGCAGCACAAGCAAATCAAACAATAGCGGCGCTTGCTGTGTTCCCAGGCATTTTCAGGGTTAAACCCAATAAAATTCCATCAACGTAAAACATTGCGTTAGCATAAACTCATATAAATCAAGGCGCACTGTTTGAAACCCTACAAAGCGTTGTGGCATTGCGATCCTTCTCGATTTTTCTTTTTTTCATGCACTTACATGCAACTCACGGTCGCCCGGAACCGATGACGACGGAGCGTTTGTCGTGGATGCAACAAAACCGCCCCCAGCCATCCCCCTCCCGCGCTTCATGCCATAGAGATCAATACGACGCTATTACCAAGCAGATATAACGATTCGAGCGGATACGCTCATAGCATTCACTGAATCCGCTAGATTGGCACGTATCGTGCATGCCCCCTCGTTGTTCGATTTCATACCTCCACTTTCTGCAAGGAAACCGCCATGACCCCGTTTGCCGCCACCACCGCCATTTCCGCCGCCTC
>JAITCV010000208.1 GCA_031282905.1 Azoarcus sp.
ACACCGCTCCTGCCAGCAACTTCATCCGCAACATCGTCGATGATGATATCCACGCAGGCAAATGGGATGGCCGGGTAGAAACCCGCTTCCCGCCCGAACCCAACGGCTACCTGCACTACGGTCACGCCAAGTCGATCTGCCTCAACTTCGGCCTTGCCGAATCCTACGGCGGCGTCTGCCACCTGCGCTTCGATGACACCAATCCGGAAAAGGAAAACCAGGAATACGTCGACTCCATCATCGAAGCCGTGCGCTGGCTGGGTTTCGACTGGCGCACGCACCTGTATTTCGCCTCCGACTATTTCGACATCATGTACGCCTGCGCCGAATCGCTGATCAAGGCGGGCAAGGCTTACGTCGACTCGCAATCAGCGGACGAAATGCGCGCGCATCGCGGCACACTGACCGAACCGGGCCGTGACAGCCCCTATCGCAAGCGGAGCATCGACGAAAACCTCGACCTTTTCCGCCGCATGAAAGCGGGCGAATTCGCTGACGGCATGCACGTGCTACGGGCCAGGATCGACATGGCGAGCCCCAACATCAATCTGCGCGATCCGGCGATCTACCGCATTCGCCACGCCGTCCATCACCGAACCGGCGGCAAATGGTGCATCTACCCGATGTACACCTTCGCCCACCCGATCGAAGACGCCATCGAAAACGTCACCCACTCGATCTGCACGCTGGAATTCGAGGATCAGCGCCCCTTCTACGAATGGCTGCTGGAAGCGCTCGCCGACGCCGGGCATTTTCCGCGTCCGCTGCCGCAACAGATCGAGTTTGCCCGTCTCAACCTCACCTACACGGTGCTCTCCAAGCGCAAACTCATCGAGCTTGTCGATGAAGGCCATGTCAGCGGCTGGGACGACCCGCGCCTGCCGACGCTCTCCGGCGCGCGCCGCCGCGGCTTCACCCCCGAAGGTTTCCGTCTGTTCGCCGAGCGCATCGGCGTAGCGAAGGCCGACTCCTGGATCGACATGAGCGTGCTCGAAGAATGCATGCGCGAACACCTGAATGACGCCGCGCCGCGCCGCATCGCCGTGCTCGACCCGCTGAAGCTCATCCTGGTCAATTACCCGGAAAGCGAAAGCGAATGGTGCGTGGCCCCCAACCATCCGCTCAAGCCCGAACTCGGCAAGCGCGAAATGCCCTTCGGGCGCGAACTGTGGATCGAGCGCGAAGACTTCATGGAAACGCCGGTCAAAGGTTTCCACCGCCTCTATCCGGGCAACACGGTGCGGCTACGCTATGGCTACGTAGTCAAATGCACCGGCTGCGAAAAAGATGCCGACGGCACGATCACCACCGTTTTTGCCGAATATTTCCCGGACTCCAAATCGGGCACGCCCGGCGCCGACAATTACAAGGTCAAAGGCAACCTGCACTGGGTTGCCGCCGCGCACGCCTATCGCGCCGAAGTCCGTCTCTACGATCGCCTGTTCGCCCATCCTCATCCCGGCCAGCGCCGTGATGGCCCTGCCGAAGAGCGCGATTTCATCGCCGACCTCAACCCCGATTCGAGCCGCGTCATCGAAGCCCATCTGGAACCCGCGCTGCGCGCGGCGCGCGCCGAAGAGCGTTTCCAGTTCGAGCGCCACGGCTATTTCGTCGCCGACCGCCACGACTCGAAAGAAGGCGCGCCCGTCTTCAACCGCACGGTCACGATGAAGGATTCATGGGGAAAAAGCGGGAAATGATTCCATCACCCAATGGCAAGCCGAAGGCCGTTCGTTTCTCCTTCTCACCCTCGCGGGGACAAGGGGGATGAGGCCACGCAGCACCGGATATCTCTGTCTCCTGACATCTGTTCCCTGCCCCCTGACGGTCCCGGCCTGACCATGCTAGCCTAACGCTCTTTGCGCCCTGCCCGTACGCCGATGAGCCCCATTCCCAAGACTCCGGAAGAAATCGCCGAAATGCGCCTTGCCTGCCGTCTCGCGGCGGAGGTGCTCGATTACATCGAACCCTTTGTCAAACCCGGCGTTTCCACCCTGGAAATCGATCGCCTCTGCCATACCTACATGGTGGAAGTGCAAGGCACGAGATCGGCGACGCTCGGTTATGCCCCAGGCAACTACCCGCCCTATCCCGCATCGGTGTGCACCTCGGTCAATCACCAGATATGCCATGGCATTCCAAATGACAAGCCGTTGAAAAAGGGCGACATCGTCAATATCGACGTTACCATCATTACCGCCGCGGGCTTTCATGGCGATACCAGCCGCATGTTCATGGCTGGCGAGGCGTCCATTCTCGCCAGACGTCTGTGCCGTATAACGTATGAATGCATGTGGCTGGGCATTGCCGCCGTGCGCGCGGGCGCTCATCTCGGCGATATCGGCCACGCCATCCAGCGTCATGCCGAAGGCAACGGTTTTTCGGTGGTGCGCGAATTCTGCGGCCATGGCATCGGCCGCGGATTCCACGAGGAGCCGCAGGTCTTGCACTATGGCAGGGCGGGCAGCGGCATCGAACTGCTTCCCGGCATGATTTTCACGATCGAACCGATGATCAACGCGGGCAAGGCGGCGATTTCGCAGCTCGCCGACGGCTGGACCGTGGTCACCCGCGACCGCAGCCTGTCGGCGCAATGGGAACACACCGTGCTCGTGACCGAAACCGGCGTCGACGTCCTGTCCATCTCGGCAGCCTGCCCGCCGCCGCCGAACATCATCGCGGGCAAGATCGCGCCGTCGGCATGAATATCCTGCTGGGTCCCGCCGCTGCGGGACGGCACCGACGGCGGATTGGGATAACGGCGCGGCCTCTCCCGACCGCCCGGCCGCAAAACAAATCATCATTTTCCATTGCATGACATTTTATTCATGATAGGCTTCGTGGATTCATTGTCCCCCCACTTGGAAGCGCGTCATGACAGCAGGACTTTCCGCCGAAATCCACAAGATACCTACGGCGGCGGAAATTGCCAAGGCGCTGGGATAGGGCTCCCGGCGGGATATAAGCTGATTGAAAGCATATTTCGAGCTTCCTGCCGCCATTCTTGAACAAGGCAAGATACGTCAACAAAGCATGACTTACCTGCTTGAACCCATCACCAACGACGATCTGTCCCAAATTCTTGCGGATGTGAAGACGCATCCGGAGGCGGACGCGATGGTTTCCCATGCGTTTCCTGACGGCCCGAACCGTCATGACTGGGCAATCGACCGCCAGAGCGGGTCTTATCTGATCCGTTGTCTGCATGATCCTGAACAAGCTTATACAGGTTATCTGTTTTTTTACCGGGGCCATGTCTACACGGTGTTTTTAAACAGAGACCGTCATTGGTGTGATGGTATCGAGGGATGGGTGTCGATGGACAGCGAATTCAAATCTCTTCCGCCGGAAGACCCGGAATTCCGGCAGGCGCTCTCGAAAGCATGCGATGTGCTTTGGAAGGGAGTGTTTAACGACAGGATAATGGTTTTTGGCTCTTCGCCAAGCGCGAACCACAGTGGTGTTACCATGACCTATATCAATGGTGATGCCATGACCTACGTGTGTAAACCCATCCACGATGACGATCTGCCGAGAATCATCGCGGATGCGAAGTCTCATCCAAAACTTGAGGTGAGCATTCCCCGCAAATTCTCTGATGGCCCCAACCATTACTGTTGGGCTGTCGACCGCCAGAACGATTCTTATCTGATTGGGTGCTTTTATAACCCAAAGTGTTGTTATGACGGCTATATGTTTTTTTACCAAGGCAATGCCTACACGGTTTTTGTGAACCAAAACAGGCATATGCGCAACGGCATCGAGGGATGGGTATCGATGGACCAGGAATTCAAGTCCCTTCCGCCAGAAGACCCAGGCTTTCGATATGCGCTTTCGAAAGCATGCAATGTATTGCGGGGAGGCCGTCTTCTCGGCAAAGTAGTTTTTGACATGAAACAACAGGAGGAGCAGTAAAATGGCAAATCTGGATCGGATATTCCGCAAAACCACTGATGTCGGCGGCTTTGTGGAACGGCTGAGAAGGCGGTTGCGTTTTTCAACTTTTTCAACCCAAAATCCTTCAAGGAGCAAACCGATGTTTGTGACGGCATTGTTCACTCGCTTCATGGAAGAAGAAGCGGATGCGGAAGATGGAGAGGGAAAATCGTGAAAACAAAAAACGCCAACTCGTTGCTTTCAAAAGACAGCACTGGTGTAGGTTTGGGCATGGGAGGTGTTTTCGCTCCGATGCGGCGCTGGATGAGGGCGCATGGTGGACAGTTTTCATGGAGCCTCCCCATGCTGCGCTTTTTCCTCTTTCTCGCCAGTGTGGTAGCGGTCGACACGAACGCGGCCGAGGACGTTCCATCGTGCCCCGACGCGGTGCCGATCCAGATCATGATTCCGGGGGACAAGATTCGGCTCTCCGCCGCCGAAATCCCCGCTTCCCTCACGCATTTTCGTGCCTTCGTGGAAGCCGTCTCGAAACACATCGATGCCCGGATGGTTGAGAACAAACTTTGCATAAACCGCGCCAAGGACATGGAAAGCATGCGTGACGCCGGATGGAAGAAACGCTCCCTGCTTCAATTCGTGCACTGGCCGCTCTTCATGAACAATGGCTATTCTGTCCCGGTGATGACAACCATTGGCGGTCAGACGCCCCCCAATTGCCGAATTTCCAGCCCCTGGATAGACCTCATTGTTGATCGAGGGGTGGATTCGTCGGATTTCAGTGGTTGGAAGCCGATTCCAATTCCGCGAAACCAACACCAGCAGCCGGTTGAGCAGATTCGTGCCATTGTGCGCTGGAACGAGCGCCAACTGCTCGCCGACCAGGCGGTGTTGACCGGGGCGAAGAATGTGCCGTCAGGCAAAACGATGCCGCTGAGTCCACGCGAACTCGATTACTTCATCCATGAATATGAACGTTCGGAACTGCTCGGCAAGGCGGCGGCGAAGCCCATCGCAGAGCGCATCCCGCCGGATCTGCTATGGCTATTCCGACATTCCCGGCATGGAAATCCCTTCTCAGACGCTGTACACAATGCCATGAGCAAGATCACGGGAAAGGAAGATTACACCAAGCTTGTCCTTGCGCTGATCGACCGCTGCTTTGCCTCACCTGCCTCTGACAGGGTATACATGCGTTACAACGGTATTGCCGATGTCGCCGATCCGATCCTGCTCAAGCCATACATAATCGTTCGTTGATTTGAAACGGTCACAAGGAAAACGCTCATGCTGCGCTTTTTTCTTTTCATGGTCAGTGTGATGGCGATCGGCACCAGCGCTGCCAAGGACGTTTCACCGTGCCCCATTGATGCGGTACCGATCCAGATCATGACACCAGGGAGCGATATCAAGCGCTCTGTCGCGGAAATATCATCCGACCCGCATTTTCACGCCTTCGTGGAAGCCGTCACGGAGCACATCGCGGCCCGGCTGATCAGGGACAATCTTTGCATGAATGGCGCCGAAGGCAAGAATCACTCCCTGCTTCAATTCGTTTACTGGCAATTTGCTATGCCATACGATTACGATGTCCCAATACTGTTTCCTGGAGGTCCCTTCAGTTGCCGAATTTCCAGCCCGTGGATAGACCTTGTCGTTGATCGGGGAGAGGTCACGCAGGTTCGCGGCATTGTGCGTTGGAACGAGCGCCAATTAGTCACCGACCAAGCGGTGTTGGCCGGAACAAAAAATGTGCCGCCCGACATGGCAATGCCGTTGGATCTATACGAACTCAGTTACTTTGTAGATGAAGTTCGTCGCAAATCAGCGGCAAAGCCGGTTGAGGCGCGCGTGCCACCGGATATTCTATGGCTGCTTCGTTCTCTGGTGGGCACGGAGAACTTGGCTGACGTGGGTCATCCACGTGGTGGTTCCATGTATTTAGCAACAAAAAATGGCGCGGAGGGCTATACCAAACTCGTTCTTGCGCTGATTGATCGCTGCTTTGTCCCCACTGCCTCCGGCAAGGTGGATGTCCATTACAAAAGCATTCTTGACATCGCCGATCCGATCTTGCTTGAGCAGTACAAGATCAAGACGCGCTCTCTTCATTGATTTGCAACTTTCACCAGGAGAACTCTCATGAGTTTCGACGAAGTTGCCAATATGGCGAATGTGCCAAACACCAGGGAATCTTTCACCATTCATGGAGTTCACCAATGCTTCGCTTTTTTCTCTTTATGATTGGTGTAAT
>JAITCV010000242.1 GCA_031282905.1 Azoarcus sp.
ACTCACTCACTCACTCACTCACTCACTCACTCACTCACTCACTCACTCACTCACTCACTCACTCACTCACTCACTCACTCACTCACTCGGCCAGACTTAGGCTTTTATTTAAGCCAAAAGCAGGACGCAAAAAAACGCACCCAAAGCCCGCTTGCGGGCTTTGGGTGCGTTTTTTTGCGTCCGCGCACGAGTGTTTGTCGGTGAAGGCGAAGGTACGAACCACATGAACAACACGCAGCAAGCCTGGCAAAGAAGAAAGTATGCCGATATCTATCGCAGCCACAAGAGGTACTCGTCATTCAAATGGAACCATTATCCATCTGTATATGACGAAATCCTCGCGCCTTACCTGGAAGCGGGAAAACCCGTCACCCTGCTGGAAATAGGCGTACAGAATGGCGGCTCACTGCAAATATGGAAAGACTATCTTCCGCCAGGATCGATTGTGCACGGCATGGACATCAACGAGCGTTGCCGCAACCTGGAATTTGACGAAGGCATTCATTTCCATCTGATGGACGCTACGCAACATGGCGCGATCAACCAGCTTTTCGCCAACACAAGGCTGGATATCATCATCGACGACGGTAGTCACGTTTGCTCCGAC
Organism: Azoarcus sp.; assembly: GCA_031282905.1. Lineage (GTDB taxonomy): Bacteria > Pseudomonadota > Gammaproteobacteria > Burkholderiales > Rhodocyclaceae > WRNU01. The sequence goes on from JAITCV010000242.1 coordinate 608, forward strand.
GTCATTGTCACCTTCATCAACCTTTTCAAGAAACTCGCCATGGGCGGGGTGTATATCGTCGAGGATATGCATACAAGTTACTCTCATTCCTATGGGGGCGGGCTGCGCAATGCGGCTTCATCGATTGAATTCTTCAAGAATTTTGCCGATACAGTCAATTTCGACTTCATCGACAAATCGCATGGTGTTCCGGGCGATCTTCATTTCATGTCCATTTACCGGCAGCAGGTATCAAGCATCGCTTTTTACGATTCGGTTTGCGCGATCAGGAAATTCGCCCAACCGAAAACCAGGCGATTCGCGCAGATATGGACGGGAAGGGATTGTCTGGTGACTTCTCCGCCACCGACTCCCCAACAGTTGGAAGACAGCCTGGGCTTGATCGATCAGGCCCACAGCCTGTTTGTTCGCGGTCCGCTCGTTGCCGAAACGCCCATATCCATTTCAGCCGGGCGCGAAGCACTCGAACACGGTCATACCGAACAGGCTTTTGCCATCTTTTCCGAGCTTTATGCCCGGATGCCCGGCAATCCGGCTCTCTTGATCTATCATGCGCTGATCTGCATGCGCCTGGGCGCGCTACAGGATGCGGTATTGTATCTGAGGGATGTCTTGCGCATGTTGCCCGTGAAAGATACGGCCGCCGCGCCAGAGGCCGGAAAGGCGGAGATTGCCGTTGCCATCGACGTCTTGAGGAAAGGACGCCTCGATGAGGCTTTTTCCTTGTTCGCCGAATTGCGCCGCCGGTATCCGGGAAATTACATTCCCCCGGTTTATCAGGCCGTTATTTGCCTCCGGTTTGGCGCCGTTCCGGATACCCTGGAATTGCTCAGGGATGCGGTATCGCTTGCGGGTGATGCGGCAAGGATAGAGGAACTCCTGGATGAAATATTCGGTGGAAAATGACCGACCGCCGATGATCGTCTACCGCCGACCGTGACCATGACTCCAGGATCCAAGTCAAGGACAGGAGAATGTCCGCGGATGTCGTGCCAGGGAGAGGGAGGCTTATTTCGTGTTCAGCTTGACAATGCCTTTTCCTGCCCTATAATGCACCCCTCTTAGCAGGCGCGTAGCTCAGTTGGTTAGAGCACCACCTTGACATGGTGGGGGTCGTTGGTTCGAATCCAATCGCGCCTACCAATGCCTGTCGAACCCGGCGATGAAGTGCGGCCTTGGCCGCGCTTTTTTTCGCGTTTTTTGTTTATGGGGTTCGTTCGAAGGCGTTGGCGATCTGTAGTTGATTTTGAAGGCCACGCTCATGCCGAACATCACTTTGCCCGATGGCTCCGTCCGCGATTTCGATCATCCGGTCACGGTGGGCGAGGTGGCGACTGCGATCGGCGCGGGGCTGGCAAAGGCGGCCCTGGCCGGGAAAGTCGATGGTCGGCTGGTCGATCTGTCGCACCGCATCGAAGCGGACGCGGCGGTGGCAATCATGACCGACAAGAGCGCCGAAGGCGTCGATATCCTCCGCCATTCCTGCGCGCACCTGCTGGCGCACGCGGTGAAGGAACTGTTCCCGGATGCGCAGGTGACGATTGGACCGACGGTCGAAAACGGCTTTTACTACGATTTCTCTTATAAGCGTCCCTTCACGCCGGACGATCTCGCGCTGATCGAGGCGCGCATGACCGAGATTGCCCGCCGTGATCTGGCGGTGACGCGCGAGGTGTGGCCACGCGAACAAGCGGTCGAATTCTTCCAGGGCATCGGCGAGCATTACAAGGCCGAGATCATCGCCTCGATTCCGGCGGGCGAAGATGTGTCGCTTTACCGCCAGGGCGAGTTCGTCGATCTGTGCCGGGGGCCGCATGTGCCGTCGACCGGCAGGCTCAAGGTGTTCAAGCTCACCAAACTTGCCGGGGCGTACTGGCGCGGCGACGCGGACAACGAAATGCTCCAGCGCATCTACGGCACCGCCTGGGCGAAAAAGGAAGAACTGGACGCCTATCTCCACATGCTGGAAGAGGCCGAAAAGCGCGATCACCGCAAGTTGGGCCGTCAGTTCGATCTCTTCCATTTCCAGGAAGAAGCGCCGGGTTCGGTGTTCTGGCATCCCAAGGGCTGGACCTTGTTCCAGCAACTGATCGCCTACATGCGCGATTGCCAGAACAAGGCAGGCTATGTGGAAGTCAACACCCCGGACGTGATGGATCGCGCTCTGTGGGAGACTTCCGGGCACTGGTTCAATTACCGGGACAACATGTTCACCACCGAGACCGAGGATGGGCGCGTGTTTGCCCTGAAGCCGATGAGCTGTCCCGGCGCGGTCGCCATGTATGCCCAGGGCGTCAAGAGCTACCGCGACCTGCCCTTGCGCATGGCGGAATTCGGCAAGGTGCATCGCTACGAACCCTCCGGCGCGCTGCATGGCCTCCTGCGCGTGCGGCATTTCACCCAGGATGACGCGCACATCTTCTGTACCGAAGAACAGATGGAGGCCGAATGCCGGGATGTGGTGCAACTGATTTTCCAGATCTACAAGGATTTCGGCTTCGAGAATGTGCGGGTGAAACTCTCCACCCGGCCCGATCATCGCATTGGTTCCGATGAAATCTGGGACAAGCTCGAAGGGGCGCTCATGCAGGCGCTCGACCACATGGGGGTGGCCTACACGCTTTTTCCCGGCGAGGGCGCGTTCTACGGGCCGAAGCTTGAATTCGTGCTGCGCGACGCGATCGGCCGCGACTGGCAATGCGGCACGCTGCAAGTCGACATGAATCTGCCAGAGCGTTTCGATATTCACTACGTCGATGCCGACAACAGCCACAAACGGCCCGTGATGCTGCACCGGGCGCTGTTCGGCTCGCTGGAACGTTTCGTCGGCATCCTGATCGAGCACTACGCCGGGGCGTTGCCGCTGTGGCTGTCGCCAGTGCAGGCAATGGTGATGAATATCTCGGAAGGACAGGCGGATTACGCCGCCGAAGTCGCGCAACGGCTGCGGGAAGCGGGGTTTCGCATCGCAACCGATTTGCGCAACGAAAAGATCAACTATAAAATTCGCGACCACAGCGTGCACAAGCTGCCCTACCAGATCGTCGTCGGCGACAGGGAAAAGGCTGCGGGCAAGGTGGCGGTGCGCGTTCGGGGCGGCCAGGATCTTGGCCAACTACCCCTCGAAACGTTGATCGGACGCTGGCTTCGTGAATTGGAAGCGAAAGCCGGGCCGGTCTGATATTGGGTTTTTGTGGAGACTGAACCATCGCTCAGGAAAAAAAGCAGCGCGTAAACGGAGAAATTAGCGCGCCGGAAGTTCGCTTGGTTGGTGAAGGCGGGGAGCCGCTGGGAATTACATCCCTGCGTGCGGCACTTGAAGCAGCCGAAGAGGCCGGGGTGGATCTGGTCGAGATCGCGCCGACGGCGCAGCCGCCCGTATGCAAGATGATGGATTTCGGCAAGTTTCGCTATCAGGAGCAGAAGAAAGCCCACGAAGCCCGCTTGAAACAAAAACAGGTACAAATCAAGGAAGTGAAACTGCGTCCGGGCACGGATGAAAACGATTACCAGATCAAACTGCGCAATCTGCGCCGCTTTCTCGAAGAAGGCGACAAGTGCAAGGTGACCTTGCGCTTCCGGGGCCGGGAGATGGCGCATCAGGAGTT
>JAITCV010000255.1 GCA_031282905.1 Azoarcus sp.
TAATCCGACATGGGTTCATCACCGGCGCAAAGCGCCGCTGTTGTTTGATTTGCTTGTGCTGCGCATCGTGGGGACGAATGTCGGATTACGCTACGCTTATCCAACCTACAAAACCGACCACCCTCCGCCTTGTCATTGCGGCAAGACTTTTCCTCCACTTTGGATTGCCCCCTTTGCGGGTAACGCGAATTCCTTCTGTTTCCCGAATCTGTATAAAATGCCAGTTTCGTAGGTTGGATAAGCCGAAGGCGTAATCCGACATTGGTTCATCATCGGCGCAAAGCGCCGCTGTTGTTTGATTTGCTTGTGCTGCGCATCGTGGGGACGAATGTCGGATTACGCTACGCTTATCCAACCTACAAAACCGATACCCCCGCCTTGTCATTGCGGCAGACTTTTCCTCTACTTTGGATTGCCCCCTTTGCGGATAACGCGGATTCCTTCTGTTTCCTGAATCTGTATAAAATGCCAGTTTCCCTGAATGCAAAATGAGCATGGAAGCCATGCAACTGACCGCCCGCCAACAGGAAATCCTCGATTTCATCCGCCAGACGATGCAACACGAAAGCCGCCCGCCCACGCGCGGCGAGATTTGCGCCGCTTTTGGCTTTCGTTCGCCCAACGCCGCCGAAAGCCATTTGCGCGCGCTCGCCGCCAAGAGGGTGATCATGCTCGATGATGGCCGCGCGCGCGGTATCCGCTTGTCCGAAGAAGAAAGAGGCTTGCCGCTGATTGGACGGGTGGCGGCCGGGAGCCCGTTGCTTGCGGTCGAGCATATCGAAAAGCGCGTCGATGTCGATGCCGCGCTGTTTTCGCCGCGCGCCGATTACCTGTTGCGGGTGCGTGGACTGTCCATGCGCGACGCGGGCATCCTCGAAGGCGATCTCATCGCCGTCCATCGCACAACGCAAGCGCGCAGCGGTCAGATCATCGTTGCCCGCCTGGATGACGAAGTCACGGTCAAGACGCTGAACCGCCGGGGCGACACGGTGGAACTGCTGCCCGCCAACCCCGATTTTTCCCCTATTGTCATTGCTCCCGATGACCTTGGCTTTGCCATCGAAGGTCTCATGGTGGGACTGATCCGGGGCAACTTACAGGCTCATCGCGTGGTCCGTGCATGAATTGCCGTTGCGCGTCGTGAATACGGCTACCCCGGAATTTGATGTAAATAGAATAAACGGTTTTCAGCGCAGGAAAAACCGTACCCCGTGACCCTCGCGCTCGCCATGTTCGACCTCGCTGGTGGAGAGCGAACGCTGGAAAATTCTCACGGCATCAACCTCGCCTTCATCGCTCAGCCAGCGCCGCACCGCGTTTTCACGGCGGCGGGCAAGCGCGGAAATATCGTCGTCAGTGACGGGAGTGTGTTTCAGCAGCAGCGCCTCCATTTCCGCGACCGGCAGGCTCCTGGCAAAGCCGAGGAAATTGCGCGGTTTGTCGTCGATATCGGCCCCGTCATAAATCTCGCCAAGCAGTTCGGCATATCTTGCGTTGCCCGGCTCGATCTCGCGCCCGGCCAGCCCGCCGTCGCCGTTCCCGGATTTGCGCCCGAGGGCCCGCACCTGGTTGCGCAATTTGTCGAGGCGAATTCCTTCGGCATCATCCTTCATGCTCGCCAGGCCGGTGAGGTCGAGCTTCAACGCGGGGCGCTCGATGAGCGTCGTCGCCAGTGCGTGCAATTGCTCCACTTGCTGCGCGCCGACGCGGGCGCTGCCGGGCTCGAATTCCACCCATGACAGTTCTTCCCGCCCCAACAGCGTAAACGGCGCGGTGATCGCCTTGCCGATGAGACCGGCGAACGCGCGCAAAACCAAACCGAAGACGCTGAATTCGGGGTCATCCAGCGTGCCGCTGACCGGCAGATCGAGTTCGATTTCGCCGCGTGAATTCTTCAGTAGCGCTACCGCGAGCAGAATCGGCAAATCGAGCGCGTCCGGGCTGTCGACCGCGTCGCCAAAGGTAAGTTGATCGAGAAAGATGTGATTGTTGGCGCTGAGCTTTCTGTCTTCGATGCGGTAATCGAGCGTGGCCGAAAGCTTGCCCCGGCTGATGCCATATCCCACATAACGTCCGGCATAACCCGACAGCCCGGTGAGTTCGAAATCCTTGACCGAGGCTTCAATGCCAAGATGGCGGTCATCGCGAAATGGATTGAATTCGCCCTTGATCGTCAACGGCGCCGTCCGTCCCACCCTGCCACGCAGGTTCAATTTCGCCAGCGATTCCTGCGCTGATGAGAGTCCGCTCAATTCGCCCGATAGTCCGTTCAGGTTGGCGTTGTAGTTTGGGCGCACGAAACGGTCGCTGAAGAGAATATTGCCGTCCTTGAGGCTGATGCGGCCAATTCTCAACGCGGACGAAGCCGTGGTCGACGCGGGTGTATTTTCCGCTGGCGAAACGGCTTCTTCTTCCGGCAAACGCTGAATTTCGCGCAGGTTGAGCCGCCCTTCCTGGTCGAGAATCAAGCGGCTGCGCAGGCCGTCGATACCGATCTGGTCGATGTCGAGCGCAAAAGGGGAGAAATCGACCCGGGCGTTCTTGAACGCGACTTCTTTCCAGCGCACGAAATCCGTGCCATTGATACGGTCGCCGGAGACGAAATCATTTACCGTCAATTCGCCACGCACCGTGCCCTGCATGTTCTTGCCGCGTTGGCGCAATGCCAATTGTCCGGAGGCCGAAAGCTTGCCCGCCTTGATGTCCAGCCGGGCCTGCTCTTCTACATAGGCTTGCGCGACGCTCAAATCGAGCGATTGAGTCTCGAATTTCAGCTCGAGTTGAAGCGGCCCGGTCGCCAGGGTGCCGTTCAATCCCACCCGTCCGCCATTGAGCCCCCCCTTGAGTGTGAACCCGGTTTTTTCGCCCGCGACCGTGCTCGGGTTGTTCGCCTGGAATTCAAGCCCGTCGGCAACCCATATCGCCGATCTGTTCGCGCTCATGCCCTTGTCCTCGAAGCGCAACGCGCCGCCGCTTGCGGCCAACTTTTCCACCTTGACCTTCCATGGCGATGTCGGCGCGGTTTTTCGGGCAGAGGGCGTGGATATGGCGCTCATGAAATCGAGACGTCCGTTGCGCAGGCGACTCAGGTTCATCGCCCATCCCTCCGCCACGACTTCGCCCACTTGTACGCTGTTCGATCCGGGCGTGACCGTAAATGTGCTCACCCCGAGACGGTTGAGCGTGAGTGCGGCGTTCTTGCGTCCGGTGAGTCCGAAAATAAAATCGGACAAGGCCAGACTTTCGCCGCCGAATTCGGTTTGTTCGCCGAAACGGTAATGCAATGTGCCATCCAAACGGCCACCACGCACTTCGCCGCCGGGGAGAAAAGCCGCGTAATACGGCGCGTAGCGCGCGGGCAGCCCGCCTTCGATCGCCAGACTTCCTTCGTATTTGAAAGGAGCAAGGTACAGATGATCCTGATGGCTGAATTTTTCGCCAGCATCGGTGACGTAATCGAGATGGATTTCGGCGGGCAATTCGCCTGTCGTCGCCAGATCGCGCAAATCGAGATTGATGGCCTCCACCTTGGTGGTAAAGCCCACCGCGTGATCGTTATAACGGATGACCCCGTCGCGAATACGCGCCGAGGCGAGCAGGAAATCGGGTTTTGCCGCCGCACGGGTTTCTTCGGCCTTTGCCGACGTTTTGCCGCTCGGCCACAACCGCGCCCAATCAAAACTGCCGTCTGCCTGGCGGGTGAGTTCAAGCTCGGGATGGAGCAGGCGGAGTTTGCTGAAATGAAAACGTCCACCCAGTGGCTGCACATCCGCCAATTCAAGCTCCAATTCCGCCACGTTCAGCACTGGCCTGTCGGTTTGATCGTGGAGGGCGAGGTGATTGATTTGCGCCGTTCCCTGCAAATGCACAGATGGCGCTTCGGTCTTTCCTTGAGAAAAATCGAGATTCAGATCAAGATCGAGTGTCCCCGAAGACACCGAAAAGCCCGGTTTGAAAGGCCAATAGGCCATCCAGGGCGCAAGTTCGAAAGCCTTGATCGAAAAATCGAGTTGTGCCGTTTGCGTGGCGGAAAACGGCTTCATTTTCGCGCTCATCCCCAGCGTCTTGCCATTCAATCTGGCTTGCAACGCGGGCTCGACGAAGACATCGACCTCCACTGCCAGGTTGGAGAGGAAAGGCAAGCCGATTTCGATCTGGTCGAGGCGGTGTTGCAAGCCGGTCACCCGATCATCGATTTCGATCAAGCCGTCGCCGATATGAATATTGGCCAGCGAAAAGCGCGCCGCGCCCTTGCCTTTCCTCTCGCTGGCGGGGCGGGGCAAACGGGCCAGCACGTCATCCCAGTCGTATTCGCCGTCGGCCAGCCGGGTCAACTTGAAACGCGGCCCATCGAGCGCCACTTCATGCAACACCAGTCCGCCGCGCACGAAGGATTCCAGTTCAAAATTGATCTTGAGCGCATCGAAACTCAGGGCGAGAGTCGTGCCATCGCTTGCCATGATCTTCGTCCCACGCACCTCGGCCGCCAGGGTGAAAGGGTTGAAACCCATGTCCTCGATCATGACCACGCGCCCGGTCAGCTCGCTCAAGCCACGCGCCACGTAATGGCGCGCAAGCAAGGGCACCCCCACGAAGCCGAGCGCGGCATACAGTGCCATCACGCCCGCCCCCCAGGCGAATGGGCGGACAAGACGTCGGAATCGAGCCAGCGATGGGATGTCAGACATTGGGTGCTCCATGGGACATTCAGGAACCTTGGCAAACCGGGACCGCGGCCTGCCGGACAGGAAAACGGCGAACGCAGCGCGCATGATCGCACGGATAGCAGCGCAACGGCATTCCGGCGTTTTCGGCTGGCATTGTCCGACGCCCATCCGGCCCCGGGTTACAACGCGCCGCGGGAAGAATTTCGCCGCGCCGGTGCCAAAAAACGAGCATATGGCACCGACGAAATCCGCAAGATTGCAACCAGCGGACACCGGGTGGATTTCGGACCGCCCCGAACCAATGACTTATAAATAAAACGAAGAAGGCGGATTGGCCTCATCCACCACAACGATATTTCCTTCCATGTCCACGTCGTATTTCATCCTTGCGGGCAATCCAGCGTTCGATCACCTACGATCTGGTGAAAAAACGCAGGATGGACAGGCGGGGAAAGATGCGCCAGCCACGCCAGAGGCGATAAAGATGGCGTCCCCAATCGATCGCGCGGGGCAATCGCCGAGGGTGGGCGACCAATATGAACAAGATCACGCCCAGCAACAGCGCATGACGCCTGGCCCAGCGTGCCGCCGCGCACGCGCCATCGCCTGCGGCGCAAACGCTGGCGAGTGCGTCACCCTGCGCGGCCAGCGCCGCGCGCTGCGTGGCGATGCGGGCGCGGAGAAAACCGCGCCGCTCGTAGATTTCAGCCAGTCTGGCGTTCATTCGGGACAGGGGAAGCGTCTTCGCCGCCGCGCAGGTGGCGGACATCCTGGCGCAATTCGGCCAACGTGGCGGTAAAAAGGAGCGTACCGCGCTGCAAGCCGGATCGGCAGGCATGAGCGCAAAACAGCGCCGCAGCGATGAAGCCTAGCGCGACCAGCCCGGCAACGACCAGACGGCTTTCCCAGAACAAGAGAAAAAGAAAAACGACCCCCACGACCAGCCCCACGCCCAGGCAGAAAACCGCCAGCAGGGCTTTGACGAGGGTGCTCAAGAGAAGAATGCGCGCTTCTTCCGCCTCGTTGGCAAAGAGAGAAACGCGCATCCCAACGGCTTCCAGCAGGTCGCCGAGCAGGTGTTTGAGATTGCGGAACAAGCCGTGTCGTTCAGGCATGGAAGCGATCAGCGCCGACCGATCAGCACGCCCAGCGCAATGCCGACGATGGCGGTAATGCCAACGGCCTTCCATGGCTGCTCGCGAACGAAATCATCCGTGGCACGGGCGCAAGCCTTGGTCTTGTCGAGCAGGACGACCTCGACATCTTCCAGCTTGGCCTTGGCATCCTTCAGGCGTTCTTCCACCTTGGCGCGAACACCGGCGATTTTTTCGCCCGCGACATCGGCGGTGCTCCGCAGGATTTCTTCGGCATCGGCAACGACGGCTTTCAGATTGGCAACAAGTTTATCCTTGGTGGCAAGGTCGGTTTGGGACATGGTGAAACCTCTTTGGGGGGAAAAGTGAGAAGGGTGGAAGAGTAACTTCTTGCAGGAGATGACGCAATTCTTTTCAGGGGCGAACACTGGCAGATGAGGGGCGAATGAATCGACGTTGCAATCACGCCCATGGGGATGGCGCCACTGCCGCCTGCCCCCGGTTCGAGGCGCGCAACACCAGACGCCAGGCACGAAGCATCATATCGTCATGGCCGGGCCGCGCTCGCGTCAGCCCTCGCTCGCGCTTTCCGCGCCGTTCTCCGCCCTACAACACGCGGTTGAACAATTCCAGTTGCGGCGGGCCGAGGTAAATCTCGCGCGGGGTCTTGGCGGCATTGGCATGCGCCTTGCGAAACGCTTCCGACTGCGTCCACGCCTCGAATGACGCTTCGCTTTCCCACTCCGTGTGTGAGGCAAACAAGGTGTATTCCTCGGTTTGCGGCCCCTGCAATAACTGAAAACGCACAAAACCCGGCGCTTCGCCGAGGTAACTGGTACGTGCCCGCCAATGGTCGAGAAAAGCCTGCTCATGACCCCGGACGATTTTGAAGCGATTCATGGCGAGAAACATGGGATTACTCCAGATTCATTGCCGGCACGATTCTAGAGCAGATTGACAAACAAATGCGCGCCTGCATTTGTATCATTGCGAGGGTTGCGGGCCGGAGGCTGATGGCGTCCTTGCGAGCGTAGTTGGAAAAGCCGCAGCGTTTTCGCGTCTTGTAATGACAGATGAGGTGGGTCGATTGGGTGGGGCGATCGGGTGGGCGAGCGCAGCTTCCCATCGTCCCGACCACGGCACACGGCCTGAAGCTTCAGCAAGCCCTCCGAATCGATTTATCCAATCCAGCCATACAATAGACCTCCAAACGAACGAACCGGGTTCGATGCGAAAAATCATCCATTGCGATTGTGACTGTTTTTACGCCTCGGTCGAGATGCGTGACGCCCCCGCGCTGAGGGGCAAACCGCTGGCCGTCGGCGGACGCGCGGAAACGCGCGGGGTGATCGCCACCTGTAACTACGAGGCGCGCGCCTTCGGGGTGCATTCGGCGATGGCGACTGCCACGGCCTTGCGCCGCTGTCCGCAACTCATCCTGCGGTCACCGGATTTCCGCCGTTACCGCGAAGCCTCACAGCAGATTCTTGCCATTTACCGCGAATACACGCCCCTGGTCGAGCCCTTGTCACTGGACGAAGCTTATCTCGACGTGACCGGCGTCGAACGCTGCCGGGGCTCGGCAACGCTGATGGCAGAAGAAATCCGCGCCCGCATTCGCGCGGAAATCGGCATCACCGCCTCGGCAGGCATCGCCTCCAACAAGTTTCTCGCCAAGGTGGCAAGTGACTGGAACAAACCCGATGGCCAATTCATCGTTCACCCTGCGGACACCGATGCGTTTGTCGCCGTGCTGCCGGTGGAAAAACTTTTCGGCGTCGGCAAAGTCACCGCCGGAAGATTGAAAAAGTTCGGCATAAACACCTGCGGCGATCTGCGCGCGTGGGACATCTCCCGGCTCAGTGCTGAATTTGGCCGTTTCGGCGCGAATCTTTATCAACTTTGCCGTGGCATCGACGAACGTCCGGTACGCCCGAATCGCATCCGCAAATCGCTTTCGGTCGAAACCACCTACGCCCAGGATTTGCCCGACATCGCAACCTGCCACGCGATGCTGCCCGCGCTGATCGAAGAATTCTGGCGGCGTTACGAGCGTCTTTCCGACCCTCGCCCAATTCACAACGCGATGGTAAAAGTCAAATTTGCCGATTTTACCCAAACGACCGCCGAATGCGTGCACGCCTCGCCCGATGAAACGATATGGCAAGCCCTGCTTGGCGAAGCTTATGCGCGCCAGGGAAAAGCGGTGCGGCTTTTGGGGGTGGGAATACGCTTCATCGATGAAAACCGGGATGCGGAAAATGGAGAAAACAACGGAAGCGTCCAGCTCGATCTTTTTTGATCCTGGGCATCAGGGCGGATTTTCCATCTGATGCTCGCATGCGCGGCGAGCGCGCAGTTTTCCTCTGCGTCATTATTTCCTCTGCTTCTCCTCTGCTTCATTACACTGCGGCGTACTTGACTGCCGTGTGGCATTCAGGCAGTGTGTGAAACCTGGTTTGAGCGCGAGTCCCGCATCATCCATATCGGGGAAATTCCGCTTCCCAGTGGTCGGAATGATTCAAACATCATCGTTTCACTTTAATTGGAAGGAAGCACACATGCATCGGGATCTCATCCGCGTCCTGTTGTCCACGGTAGCCTTTTTCACCCTGGCATCAGCCGCCTGCGCGCAAAGTCAAGGCCGGGGAAGCAATACGCTGGTCTATGCCACGCCCAACACGGTGTTCAGCATTGCCAAGGAAGCCAATCGTTCCGCCAAGCTGGATAGCGATGGCGATGGCGATCCCATGATCACCAGCCAGGCGGAAGGAATCGAGTACGTTGTGTTCTTTTACGACTGCACCGACGGCAAGGATTGCAAGAGCCTGGCTTTTTCGGCGTCATTGGACGATACGCAAGGCGCAACGCTCGAGCGCCTCAATACCTACAATGCGGAAGAACGCTACGGCAAGGCGTTCATCGACCGTGATGGCAAGCTCACTCTCGATATGGACGTCGAGATTGAATACGGTATGAGCAGACGCAATCTGAAAGAAGCATTCGTGGATTGGGAAGCTGCGGTGCGTGCTTTCAAAAAAGAGGTGTTGGCGTCTGGGCAAGAGTAATTCCACTGCGCGCCAAGGGTGTCATCGTAAAACGGACGCCCTTGCGCTCGCTCGTTTTGTCCAAACCTCCTATCCACACCGCCCGGCCTGAAAAAGTCGGAATGATTTCATTCGCGCAACCGCCCCAACTCCATCAGCAAGCATGCACGCCGGCGCAGGCGCTCCTGACGCAGCGCGCCAATGGGCAGTTGGGCGATTTCATCGCGCAGCGCGGCAAGCTCGCGGCGCAGCAGCACCTCGCGTGGTGCAAACCCGGCGTTTCCGAGAATCTTGTTCGTCATCCGCTGTTCCGGCGACAGCAGCGCATCGTCATCGAATGCCAGCGGACGCCCCGCGCCTGGCAGGTGAGCGAACTCGCCACAGCGCTCGGCCTCGAGGATGCGTTGTTCGGCAAGCAAATCAAAAATGGACGGCATGGGCGATACGCTCTGGTTTCCGGGGACGCCCAAGCATAGCGCACGGCCACACTCGCGGCTCACATCTATAATGCACGGCCTTGCCATCGACCTTCGACCCATCATGCAACGCCTCATTTCCCTCGCCGCGCTCGTCCTTTTCACCCTGTCAGCCTGCAATTCGTCCCCCGAGGACGACCGTCCCGGGCAACCGGTCAAACACCGCCAAGAAGCGTTCAAGGTGCTGCTGCGCGCATTCGAGCCCATCGGCACGATGCTCCATGACGAAAGCTTCGATGCGGAACGCCTCGCCAGCCTGAACACCGCGCTGGCGCAGGCGCGTGAAGCGCCATGGGCCTATTTCGGCCCCGACACCGATTACCCGCCGAGCAAGTCCCGGCCCGAAGTGTGGAGCCAGCCCGAACGTTTCGAGGCCGAGCGCCAGCGGTTTTTCGCCGCCACCGATGCCCTGGCTGCGGCCACCGGACGCGAAGCGGTCGAAGCCGCCTACCGGGAAGCGCGCGCGAGTTGCAAAACCTGTCACGATGCCTTCCGGCGCTGAAACCCCTGAAACTCTGCCCGTAACGGCCAAAGTTCAACGATTTCCAAACCAGGGACCTTGGCCGTTTCGGGGAACCCTGTTTCCCAGGATTGGATTTTTCAGAGAAATTGAGCGCATTCATGAGAAAAACGGCGCGTATCGTGTTTTCCATTCTGGGGAGCAAGTGGTTTTACCCGATGAGCTTTCTCATCGGGGTTTGCCTGGCTTTCCCGATATTCGAGGCCGTGGTTGCGTGGCGCGGAGAAGGGAAAATGCCGCAACGTTTTTACATTCTGGCGGAATCTCCGGAAACGAATGCGCTGACCCCTATCTTCCTATATGAGCGAGAAAAATTCCTGGAACAACACCCAGATGCCCGTTTTCTGCTTTCTTCACTGGAAGGATATATTCCTCCAGCAAAAGGGAATATTCCTTCGGTGGATGGAATGGAGATGTGGACATATTCCGTGACGGTGCAAGGGATACAAAAACAAAAAGTAGACCTGCGCTATCACAGTGATGATTACAACATTACCTCCATCTATCTGGTCGATGGCACATCCATTACGCCTGTTTACTCAACATTCACTGGACCTCCTACGGGTTTATGGTGCTTGTTGCTGGGTTTGTTTTCTGTAAAGTGCATTGCATTCATCAGTCGACGCTTGCAAAGGGACGGTACGGCTGGATCGCATTGGTGAAATGGAACACAAGGCTGCGGGAGTATGTTTGGGCAATCCGCGCCGCGCCAGCTCGCGTGTCCCACGGAAGTTGCATCAGCGCCGCGCCGAGAAAACCGCGCTCCCAGGTTTGGCCGGATGGAAGCGCGCTCGGTGGGCGCAATTGGCACGGCGCTCGTCAGACGATGCCGAAACTCTTGATCGCTTCGCGGACTTCGCTCGGATCGCTATGCTTGCTGTTGAGCTTGATTTGCAGGCGCAGGTCGTTGACCGAATCGGCATTCCGCAGCGCGTCCTCGTAAGTGACGAGTTCGGCTTCGTAGAGGTCGAACAGCGATTGGTCGAAAGTCTGCATGCCCAATTCGCGTGAACGCTTCATGACTTCCCTGACTTCGGGAATTTCGCCCTTGAAGATCAGATCGCTGATCAACGGCGAATTGAGCATGATCTCCACTGCGGGAACCCGACCCTTGCGGCCCTTGATCGGCAGCAGCCGCTGCGAAACCATGGCCCGCAGGTTGAGGGAAAGATCCATCAGCAATTGCGGACGCCGTTCCTCGGGGAAGAAGTTGACGATGCGATCAACGGCCTGGTTGGTGCTGTTGGCATGGAGGGTCGCCAAGGCGAGGTGGCCGGTCTCGGCAAAGGCGATGGCGTAATCCATCGTGTAGCGGTCGCGGATTTCCCCCATCAGGATCACGTCCGGGGCCTGGCGCAGGGTGTTCTTCAGCGCGATCTCCCACGAGTCGGTGTCGATGCCCACTTCACGTTGGGTGACGACACAATTCTTGTGGGCATGGACGTATTCGATCGGATCTTCGACAGTGATGATGTGGCCGTAGGTGTTTTCATTGCGGTAATCGACCATCGCCGCAAGCGAGGTGGTCTTGCCGGTGCCGGTGCCGCCGACGAAGATCACCAGTCCGCGCTTGGACAGGGCGACCTCGTGGAGAATCGGCGGCATGCCCAGTTCTTCCAGGCTGGGAATCGTCTGCGAGATCACGCGCAGGATCAGCCCCACCCGCCCCTGCTGTATGAAGGCATTGGCCCGGAAACGCCCAATTCCGGCAGGCGAGATGGCGAAGTTGCATTCCTTGGTGGCTTCGAAATCGGCGGCCTGGCGGTCGTTCATCACCGCGCGCGTCAAATCGGCGGTGTGTGCGGGCGAAAGCGGCTGGTTCGATTGCGGCACCATGCGGCCATCGATCTTGATCGCGGGCGGAAAGCCCGCGGTGATCAAAAGATCGGAACCATTTTTTTGCAGCATCAGCTTCAGCAGATCGTGCATGAATTTGAGTGCTTGATCGCGTTCCATTTCCTGCTCCTGATGTTTATTGCGATTGAATAGCTGCGGAATACCCGCGCCTCTGCCGTTCGTTCAAGCTCAGCCGGCGAAGGCATCCTTGTTCTGGGCCACCGCGCGCGCGGTACCCTGACTTATGACATTGCGCCGTATCAGATCGGCAAGACACTGGTCGAGGGTCTGCATGCCGATATTCTGGCCGGTCTGGATCGAGGAATACATCTGCGCGACCTTGTTTTCCCGGATCAGGTTGCGGATCGCGGGGGTGCCGATCATGATTTCGTGCGCGGCCACCCGCCCGGAGCCATCCTTGGTCTTGAGCAGGGTCTGCGAGATCACCGCGCGCAGCGATTCCGACAACATCGAACGCACCATGTCCTTTTCGGCGGCGGGGAAGACGTCGACGATGCGGTCGATGGTTTTCGCCGCCGATGAAGTGTGCAGCGTGCCAAACACCAAGTGACCGGTTTCCGCCGCCGTCAGGGCCAGGCGGATGGTCTCCAGATCGCGCAACTCGCCAACCAGGATCACGTCCGGGTCCTCACGCAGGGCCGCGCGCAAGGCGTTGCTGAACGACAGGGTGTCGCGGAACACTTCGCGCTGGTTGATCAGACAGCGCTTGGGTTCATGGACGAATTCGATCGGATCCTCGACGGTGAGGATGTGCGCATATTCGTTGTCGTTGATGTGGTTGATCATCGCCGCCAGCGTCGTCGACTTGCCCGAACCGGTCGGGCCGGTGACCAGCACGATGCCGCGAGGCTGTTCGATGATGTCGGTGAAAATCCTCGGGCAGTTGAGCGCCTCCAGCGACAGCACCTTGGACGGAATCGTCCGGAACACCGCGCTCGCGCCGCGCTCCTGGTTGAAGGCGTTGACCCGGAAGCGGGCAAGATTGGGAATGGAGAAAGAGAAATCGCACTCCAGTGTTTCCTCGAAGGTCTTGCGCTGGCGGTCGTTCATGATGTCGTACACCAGCCCATGAACTTCCTTGTGCTCCAGTGACGGGAGGTTGATTTTGCGCACATCCCCGTTCACCCGGATCATCGGCGGCAAACCCGAAGAGAGGTGAAGGTCGGAGGCTTGGTTCTTTACGCTGAAAGCGAGCAGTTCGGTGATGTCCATTACTGAAAGTCTCGGCTCGAAAAATGCCCGCGAGGGCGCTGAAAAAGGCCGGTGTATACTCCCCGGCGCCGCAATCCTTAAAGGTAAAACCCGGGTAATATGACATCAATCTCCATGAACTTGCAAGCCGTGCTTGCGCGTATCGCTTTTGCGACAAACACGGCCGGACGCGATCCGCAGTCGGTTTTGCTGCTTGCGGTCAGCAAAACCCGGCCGGTGGAGGATGTTCGCGCGGCCTTCGAGGCGGGGCAACGCGCCTTTGGCGAAAATTACGCCAGGGAAGGCGCGGAAAAAGCTGCGGCGCTGGCGGGACTTGGGCTGGAGTGGCATTTCATCGGCCCCTTGCAAGCCAACAAGACCCGGCTGGTGGCTGAGTTTTTCGACTGGGTACACAGCATCGACCGGCTGAAGATCGCCGAGCGCCTGTCCGCCCAGCGCGACGCGCATCGCCCGCCGTTGCAAATCTGCCTGCAAGTCAATGTCAGTGGCGAACGGAGCAAAAGCGGGGTCGCGCCGCAAGATGTGGCCGCGCTCGCCCGCGCGCTCGTCCGCCTGCCCCGGCTGAATCTGCGCGGGCTGATGTGTATTCCAGAAGCGACCGACGACCAGGCATGCCTGCGCCATCGGTTTGCCCGTTTGCGCCAGTTGCATGAAGAATTGCGCGCGGACGGACTCGCGCTCGACACCCTGTCCATGGGCATGTCCCACGACCTCGAAACCGCAATCGCCGAAGGCGCGAGCATCGTGCGGGTAGGCACGGCGATCTTCGGCGAACGCCCGGCGGCAAGAAGCAACGGCTCATCGAAACCTGTTATACTTTAATTGAAAGATAACTAATAATAGTTATCTAATTCTCAAAAAGGAGTATATCATGTTTCTTAGGAAAAAATCTTATTTGGAAATAGATTCTGTATATGAAATTAAAGATGACTCTATAGTTTCTTATAAAGAAATCCCTGAAAACGTTACTAGGTTAAATCTACTTGTAGATCTTAAGAACAGCGTAGCAATAGGGGTTTTTAATCATAAAGTTGATGTAGATGATTCTATCCTAACTAAATATTATCCTTCAGACAAATATTTAGTTATTGGTATTGTTTATATGTAAAATTATAATATAAGCTTGGTATATTCCATCTTCAGGGGTGGCGCGGATTCCAGTTTCTTGCTGGCGGAACGGGATGGACGGCACGACAATCCAGGCCATGACTCAACAACCAAGGAGTTTGACATGGCCTCACAGACACCTCTGTCCGGCAAGCAAAAGCGACCGGCAAAGCTTAGGACTTACTGAGTCATGGTAGTCTGGCAGAGCATCAGTGGCATGGAGGAAATACATTCGGTCATGAATTATTGTAAATGTTATTTGTATACACTCCCTTACACCATCGGCGACCTTGATGGGCTGAGGGACGAACCCAAAAACAGAAACCGGCGCGAATCGTGTCGGTTTCTTGACCGTGCGCCCAGCATGGGCGCACTCCTGCGGGTGAAAGTCCCGCCGTAAGTAGATCACGACGAACGAAGTGAAGCGCAACTGCATGAGGGTGACCGAGTGTGGGAAGGAAGCGTGGAGCA
>JAITCV010000034.1 GCA_031282905.1 Azoarcus sp.
TGCGCGTCATTGATCAGTACCCCCAGGAAACGCTGGTAGAAACGCCGGGTTTCCGCTTTCAGATCGAGCGGGAAATCCTGGGGATACAGAAGATGGGCGAGCCATTGCGCGCCCAGCGCGAGGAAAGCCGAGTCGTGCACGATGATGATATCCGGGGAGAGATGACGCGTATAACGACCGATCCGGTGATAGACTGCGCCATCCTCGCCAATAGTCTCGCAAAGAGATAGATTCAAGCGGCGTCATCTGCGCTACCATTTGGAATAGCAAAGATGTCTTCCAAATTGTTTTGGATTTCTTGCCAGATGCCTTGATTGACCCGAAACTCACCGACCTGCTGCTCGTCTTCTGTATAGATATAAACAGCCAGACCATCTGCTTCCTGCGCCCACACTTCGTGCTGAATAACGGTAAGTTTGAAGCCTTCCGTCAACCAAGATTTTGTCCAGCACGCTTGTCCAGCGTTTTGGAAGCGATAGCCACAAGCCTTCAACTGCTCCTTGATTGAGTAGGTTCCTCCGGCTTTGCGGAATCCATGTGCGTTGGTAACCTTCACGATAAGGCTTTCAGGACGTCCCCACGCCGGACCAGCAGGATAGGCATTCCAGTCGATGGGTGTCAAAGGCATGCTCGATTGGATAGCGTTGAGAAAGGGGGACTGATTCTTGCTGTCGGTGACGATGATTAGCTTGTCAATCGCACGAGTTAGTGCTACATAGAACAAACGGCGTTCTTCCTGCACGATCTTTTCGACACTATCACCAAGAACTCTTGAAAACACCCAATCTGGATGGACAAATGGAAAACGACTAGCAACGGCGTCGAGCACGATTACTGTTGGCTTTTGCAATCCCTTGTAGCCGTGGGCCGTCGAAATGATGATGCGTTCGCCGAGGCTTGGCGGAAACAACGAACGAATCAATGCCAGATAATCATCAAGTCCTCTTTTGTTGCCTGAATTGATGAAGTTGATGTACCAAGGGAGAGTATTCATCCTTGCAAGCAATACAATGCCATGTTCCGCCTGAAGCGATTGCTTGATCAGTCTGAATATCATGGGTGTGATGATGTCGCCCGAATGGTTACGCTTTTCTATCTCGGATGGTTCGAATTTTGATGTATCAGCCAGAATGACTTCACCGACTTTTGCGTCCGGGTACGCAACGGCTGGTTTGCCGATACCGGACATCAGAGCGTTTCCGACATCCACGACAGACCGCACAGATCGGTAGTTGGTCGATATGTACAATTGACGCGATTCGCCGATGAATTCCTGAAATTGTTTGAAAAACCGCAAATCCGATCCGGCAAAACCGTTGATGGCCTGCCAGTCGTCGCCCACGCAGAAGAGGCGGACCGCCGGATTGACCTGCCGGATAGCTTGCAGCAGTCGATAGAACAAATAAGAGAAGTCCTGAAATTCGTCGATAAAAACAAATTTCAGCGCAGCCAGATCGCCACCGCCAGTTTTACGCTGGAACATCGTGACGCCACTTTCGATGGCTGTAGCGGCGCGCTGCATCAATCCATCAAAATCATCTTCACCTGTTTCAGCAAGCCGATCCAGATAGGCGGCATAAAGCTTACTCCCCAAGCATAGGAACATGTCCTCAACAGACGACAAAGCATTATGGGCGTCAATTCGTTCTTGGAGTATGTTTGGCGTCAGCGACAATTTTCGGCAACGACCCACAAAGCCAACCATGGCTTTTGTGAACCGATCAATCGCCCGATCTCGGACACGCAACCAGATTTCATCTTCGGAAAGTCTTCGGCAAGTGATTTTATGTTGCTGAAGGCTGGTTTGTAGCTGCGCCCAAAACCCCGCCTTGTCTTGGACATCATGGGGCTGAAACTCCAAAAGTTTCCAATTTGACTTTTCAGTCCAGTAGCGACGCTTCTGCTCCGACATCTTGTCGTAATCGGAGTCACCCATGAGGCCGAAATACTCAATAATAACACCGCTCTTCTTCGTCTTGAAAATCGTGAAATCCGGACGGTAGTTGACTCCATTCCACCAGTGATTCCGTTCGTACTTGTAGGAGATGTCATGCTCAAAGAGGAAATCGGCAATCAATTTTTCACCCCACGACTTGACATATTCTCCTGCAAGGCTTTCGCGTGGCAGCGATCGGCGTAACTGGAGAAATTCTTCCTGTGGCAGGTCATGCCAACCTGCGACGATGCGGTCCCAGTCTTCCTTGAAATGCGCAAGCATCAACTTACGGATTTGTGTCTGATATGTGGATTGTCGAAGGTGATCATCAATAACGCTTTGGAACACCCGGTTCAGGGTTTGATTTTGCCCGTTTGTATCGTTGTAAAGGATGGTTTCTTCAGGGTGGACTACAGCATAAGCCAGGGCGTGGAATGTCATGACATACGGTAGTTCAATTTGTAGTTCGGAGGCAACCGCGCTGACGGACTCCATTTCCGCTTCGTTGATATCGAACCGATATTGGCGGCGTTGGGCCTTTGCGCAACGTTGCCCAATGGCGTTCTGAACGAGATTTTCCGCATTGGAATGCAAATGTGCGAGCAGTCTGCGACGGATTTCTGCGGCCGCTTTTCGATTGAAGGCGAGCAATAGCAAGCTCGACGGAGCAATCTTGCAATGCTCCATGAGAAACAAGGCACGATTGACCAGTGTAGCGGTCTTGCCACTTCCGGCACGTGCCACTACTTGGACATGTCCGTTGACAGCGGCAATGGCAGCAAGTTGTTCATCGTCCAGGATAATGCTCTGATTGTTGGCCGATTTTGCCGCGCGATCTGTGAACCACTTGCGTACGAAGTCCAGTTTTCTGAATTCGAATTCCTTGTCTGAAACTAATCCTGACTCTTGCGATCTAAAAAACTCCTCAGCCATCAGAAAATCTTGTTGTAGCTTCTGGTCGATCCCTGTCAGGAGTTCTCGCTTTCGAGCCTCGATCTCTTTGCGAAGATGATCTTGCCGGATACGCTCACGTTCGGCTTCCTCTGCCTTTCGAACCTCGGCTTCTTTACGCTCACGCTTGGCTTCCTCTGCTACTTTTCTGCACTGCCGTTCAGATTCTTGTCGTTCCCGTTCCTGTACCTCACGCTTTAGCTTCGCACTTTCAATTTCGCGGAGGATTTCTCTTCGCTTCTCAGTAATCAATTGCGGCAGAGATTTCCATTCACTTTCGTTAAGCTGTAGGTGTAGTTCCTGAAGGATTATTTTTTCTGTTTCATCACCGCTCTCCGGGTTGGCAACGAGGCGGGGGCCAACTTCGTCAGATAGAAATTTCTCATACTTGTCCCAGCATGCCCAATGTATGACGAGAGCTTCGATCAACTGCGATGGTGTACCCATTACGCTTGAGCCTGACCAAGCTGTAAGCCTTTTATCATCCACAGCAAGTGCGACAGGTTGGACGCCTGCCGCCCGGTCAGATGGGCTAGCATCGTCAGCAACTTAGGCCACTGACCGCAGATTAGGCACAGCAGAGTTTTGTTATCCTCGGACAGCGCTACCACTATCAATGAAAACCAGACCAAAGACCGGTCTCGCCCAGTAGCAGGGAGGCTCCGATCATCAGGACAGTGGATACCAACAACGCAACATTTCATCTCAAGTGGACGAACATAAGAAAGATGCTCGACAGTTTATCACTGTATTGTACATATACAATTGGATTTGATAGCGCGTCATAGCGCATCCAGCGGAGGCCGATCTTGGGCGCGAACCAGCGCCAGCGGTGGCATCCGTTTGCTGGCGCAGATCATCCCGCTCGACATGCCGATATGAAACGTCGGCATCGTTCACCGGCAAGCCATTTCAGGATGCCGCGCGTCTGCGGATGGCTCTGGATGCCGGAACCGCGTACCGAAATGATCGGATGATCGGCGCCTATCCGCTCCGGGTAGCGCCGCTACGCGAACGTGGCAACGACGTCCTGCTGTTGGCTGGACATTTTCTCGAACAGAACCGTCCTCGCCTCGGCCTGCGCGGCCTGTGCCTGAGTGCCGCCGCGCAGATGGCGCTTCTCCACTACGACTGGCCGGGCAATGTCCGCGAACTGGAACACCTGATCGGTCGCGCCTGCCTGCGCGCGTTGGCGGCCAAGCCCACGCGCCCGCGCATCCTGACTTTGGATGTGGAGCATCTCGGCCTCGAACGCATGCCCAAAACCGTGCACAGCCAGGAAACATCCGCTCCGGCAGGCGGTCCGATGTCCGACATCCCGCCAGGCCCCTTGCGTCCCGCGGTCGAAGCCTTCCGGTTTCGCATGATCGCCGCAAGCCTCGAACGTCACCACGGTAACCGCGCCGCCGCCGCCCGCGAACTGGGCCTCGACCGCGCCAACCTCAACCGCCTCATCCGCAGACTTCAGGCCGGTGGATGAGGCTGCGGCCTTAACTGGGCTGGAAGGTTTCGGACTGGCGCATCTGGCCAAACGCCAGTCCTGATGATGGGAACGGGAACCTGCGGGGCCGGGTCGTCGAAGTCCTGACCGAAGACAACCTGCACGCCTCGGGTGCTTCGAATACCAGGGCGGGACAATGGAAACCCTGGCGCCGGTTTTCATGGGAAGGAAAGGGGGGAAAATCTTGCGGCCTTTCCTCAAATAAAAGCGGCGGCGGACACCCCGAAACGCGCGGCCAAGGCGCGAATCTGGCGCAGATTCAGCTCGCGTTTTCCCGTCAGGATCTCCGACACGACCCCCTGGCTGCCGATTTCCGCCAGATCGGACTGTTTCAGTCCATGCTGATCCATGAAAAATCGCAGCATGTCCGCCCCTGATGCCTCCGGCATCGAATGATGGCGAGCTTCGTAGTCATTGATTTGGTCGGCAATGATTTCGACCAGTCCCCAAAGCGGCTCTGCTTCGTCATCGGGCAGGGTATCCGCGACGGACTCGGCAAAGTCCGCGAGCCGCCGGTATTGCGCCTCGTCGCGGATACGGTCGGAGAGTCCCAGGGCACCATGCAGCACGCCCCATGCCTGGGCGATGTCGTGGCTCATTGTGGCGACGCTCATTTCTTCCATGCTCCTTTATCATATTCGGCGTGTGTCATCACGGCCTTGATCCATAGGATTTGCGCGGTAAACGAAATGCCCGCCGCGATCCTGAACTTATTGCCGCCGATGTTGAAAACCACGCTGTCCCCAACCTTGTCGGCGGAAGGGAAAGCGGCTTTCAACGCATCCCAGCGCGGAAACTCGGACTTTTCGATGGCTTTCCTCCACGCTTGAAGCGGCGCGTCCGCTTCCGGGAAACGTTCGGCGAATTCACGCAGGCGGCGGTCAGTAATGATCCTCATGCATTTCATTTTATCTCAATTTGAGATAAATATAAGGTTTTTCATCGTCGATTCCCCTTCATCCGCCTCGGGCACCTTTCCCCATCAGGCGCTCCTGATGATGGAAACGGAAACCTGCGGGGCCGGGTCGCCGAAGTCCTGACCGAAGAGACCAGATGACAGAAGCATGAAGGACAAGTCCGAAAACCGCTTTCCCCCATCAGCGCCGATATTGGGGCGGCGGCGCGTAGGAGCCGGGGGCGTCTTCGGGGAAGGCTTGCGGGCTGTATGGGGAAGGCCGTGGCGCGCGTGGGACGTCCAATTCGAACACCGCCGTGCCGATCACGCCGACGTTGTCGGGCGAACCGGCGTCCGTATTGGCGGCATAGGCATCCCGGGGCGCGGAAAAACGAAAGGCGGCGACTTCATCCTGGCTCTTGCGAAAGCCTTCGATTTGCAGGGTGGTGCGGGGATAGAGCACATAGCCGCGATGGGAAAGGGCGCCGGGCGAGCCGTCGAGGATGTCCAGGCCATCGACGGTGGCGACGATTTCATAGGTGTTGTCGGAATAGTTCCGATAGGAAAGTTGATAGCGTTCGCCTTCCTTGCCACTCAGATACAGGTTTCGGCCATCCTGGGTGAATTCCCACGTGTGCCGGTCGCCGGGAATGGAAAACCCGATGCGGCCATTGGCCAGCATGGCTTCCCGTACGGGCTGCCCCTGATAATTGGCGCTGGAATAATGCACCACGACCACATCCACCGCATGCGGAGAAAGACGGCGCAGATTGACGTTGGTCACGGAAGACGAAATGCCCTCGCCCCATTGCGTGCCCAGTTTTCCACGGGAGGAGGTTTCCTGCGCGGGACTGACCACATCGGCAGATCGGTAAACCTCTGCCGCGCAACCGGCCATGAACACCAGCGCACACCCCAGAAGGGCCCGTCCATACCGGGAACGAAGGCGCATCATTTTTTCCTTGCACATTGCAGGTTTCCTCAAAGTTCATCCATTGATCCAGGATGCATGAAATCCATGTACCCCACTTGGTTTTGCCATGATAATCCCCGATGCGCTTTGCCGCCAATTTCGTCAAAAGCGGCAGGGGCCCGCGGACCCGGACCTTTCCAGGGGCGAGGCATGCCTTGCCCCATCGTTGCGTTGCGGGTCGCCGAACCGCCCCTGGATTGAGCATGAACGGCGAAAGACTCCCAGCCCGATGGCGAACTCTTGCCACGTCCAATAGAATGTTTTGTTTTGCTTGGCCCCTGACCGTGATGAGCGTTCTTTCCCCTTCGCCCCCGTTCGACGCGCGCGCCGTGTTCGCACGGGTGCTGCTGCCCGCCATCGTGTGCGTTGCGTTTGCGGCGGCGGTGGCGCTCTTCGGGGTCGATGAAACTTGGTTTCGCGCCGGGAATTCATTCGCGGCCGAGCTGTTGCCGGTCTTCCTGTGGGCGGGAATCACCGATCTGGGCTCCGCGCAATGCATTTTTGCCTTGGCCGCGCCCTTGCTCAACTGGCGGCCACGCTGGGTGGCTGCCATGATATTGGCCGCCGCGCCCGCGGCGGGACTGGCTTACGCGATCAAGAAATTCGTCGGCGAGGCCCGCCCCGCCGCCGTGTTGCCGCCGGATGAAATCCATATCGTCGGCAAGATACTGACCGGCAACAGTTCCTTTCCTTCCGGCCATACCATGACCGCGTTCGTGTTCGTGGGCGTGGTGGTGCTGTGCGTCCGCCGCCCATGGGCATGGTTCATGCTGTTGCCCGCCATGCTGGTGGCGTTCTCGCGGATCGCGGTGGGCGCGCATTGGCCAGTCGACCTGTGCGCTGGCGCCGCGTGCGGCTGGTTGATGGCGGCGTTGGGCGTGTGGTGGTCGGCGCGCTGGCGATTCTGGGAAAAAGCCTCGGGGCTGCGTATCCTCGCGCTTTTCATCCTGCTCGATGCGCTATCGCTTTGTTTTACGGATATCGGTTACCCCGAAGGACTGTGGCTGCAAATCTCCGCCGCCATCCTGGGAGGCATCGCCGCGCTCCATGTATTGTGGAAACCACTGGCGGTGGCGGCATGAGCCCCTGGTTACAGCGTCTGTGCGCATTGGCCCTGACCCTGGCGCTGATCACTTGGTTTTGTTCCGATGGGCGCTGGGCCACGTTGGGCGAAGTCTTCGCCAGACTTTCGTCCGGGGTGATCGCGGTGGCCGTGGCCGGATTCCTGGCCAGTTATGCCTTGCGCGCGCTCCGGGTCTACGATGAATTCCGCCACGATGGCAAGGCGACCTTCGGCGCGTGCCTGCGCATCGTGCTCATCCATAACGCGGCGGTCAACGTGCTGCCGTTTCGCGGCGGCGAGGCGGCTTTTCCGCTCCTGCTCGGGCGGCTGTTCGGCACCCCGCTGCCGCGCGCGCTGGGGTCGTTGTTCTGGTTCCGGCTCCAGGATGCGCTGGTGGTGATGATGGTCGCGCTTGCGATCTGGCCGGGCTTGCCGCCGATCCTGCGTCTCGGCGCGCTCATCGTCTTGCCCGCCCTGGCTTTTGCCCTGCCCCGCTGGGCGCGACGCCCTCATGACTGGGCCGAACGCGGCGTGCTCGCCCGCAAATTTGCCCGCTTGCGCGATGCGGTTGCCGAATCCGCGCGCCACGCCCGCCTGGGCTGGCTGTGGACGGTGGCGAACTGGTCGGTCAAACTCGCCGCCCAGGCGTGGCTATTGGCGGCCTTGCTCGGCATCGGCATGGACAAGGGCGCGATGGGCGCGCTCGGCGCGGAACTGGCCGCCATCCTGCCCATCCAGGGCGTGGCGGGTTTCGGCACTTACGAAGCGGGCGCGGCGGCGGCGCTGTTGCCGCAGGGCGTGCCACTTGCCGACGGGTTGCGCGCCGCGCTCGCCCTTCATCTTTTTGTCATTGCCAGCGCGCTTTGCGCGGGCGCGCTGGCGGCGATGTCGACACGCGGCTCTTCTCTTCCCTCTTCTTCCACGAAGGCATAAAACCAATGACCCCCTCTCCCTTGCCTCATGCCGAACCGCAGATTCCCGAGGGTTTGCCTGAACACAGCTTGTCCGTGGTCGTGCCGATGTACAACGAAGCCGAAAACGTCGAGCCGCTGCTCGAACGCATCGATCTGGCGCTCGGCCCTTACCCATGGCCATGGGAAGTGGTGCTGGTCGATGACGGCAGCAGCGACGCGACCCCGGCGGAACTCGAACGTTGCGCGAAAAAATTCGGCCCTCATGTGCGCGTCGTCGAACTGGCGCGCAATTTCAAGCAAACCGCCGCGATGCAGGCGGGAATCGATGCCGCGCGCGGCAGCGTGATCGTCACCATGGATGGCGATCTGCAGAACGACCCCATCGACATTCCACGCATGGTTGGCCGTCTGTTGGGCGAAGATCTCGATCTGGTCGCGGGCTGGCGCAAGGACAGGCAGGACGGACTTTTGCTGCGCAAGATTCCCTCGCGCATCGCCAATCGTTTGATCGCGCGCCTGACCGGCGTGCATTTGCGCGACTACGGTTGTAGCCTGAAAGTGTTCCGCGCCAGCGCAATCAAGAATGTCCGCCTTTACGGCGAAATGCACCGTTTCATCCCGGCGTGGCTTGCCACCGTGACCACGCCCCGGCGCATCGCCCAGGAAGTCGTCACCCACCATCCCCGCGTTTTCGGCCAGTCCAAATACGGCATTTCGCGTACTTTCCGGGTCATTCTCGATCTTGTGTTCGTCTATTTCTTCATGCGTTTCCGCACCCGGCCCGGTCATTTCTTTGGCGGCATCGGCATCGCGCTGGGCGCCCTGGGCGGCTTGATCCTCACTTATCTGGCTGCGCTCAAGATTTTCCTCGGCGAATCCATCGGCACCCGACCTTTGCTTTTTGGCGGATTTTTCCTCTTCATCGCCGGTGTCCAGATGGTCACCACCGGCGTGCTGGCCGAATTGCTGACCCGGATCTATTACGAATCGGGCATTTCGCGCTCCTATCTGGCGCGCGAAATGCCCGCACTGGCCGACGATGAAGCCTGGCACCAGCCAACGGCGGTTGAAACGATTGAAACGAGCAAAGCGGCTGAACAGGCATGATGGTGCGCATCGGTATTTTTGCCCTGCCCTTGGTGGCCTTCCTGCTGCGCCTGGGCGGCGCGCCGTTGTTCGATGTCGATGAAGGCGCGTTCTCGGAGGCGACCCGCGAGATGTTCGCGCGCGGCGATTTCCTGTCCACCTATCTCAACGGCGAACACCGTTTCGACAAACCCATCCTGATCTACTGGCTGCAAGCCCTGGCCTACCTCGCCTTCGGCGCGACCGAATGCGCGTTCCGCCTGCCCTCGGCGCTGGCTGCCATGCTCTGGTGCTACGCCGTCTGGCATTTCGCGCGCCCCCGTTTCGGTGCGGACACCGCGCTTGCCGCGCTCGCCGTGACCGCGACCGCCATTGGCCCCTTCGCCATCGGCCGCGCCGCCACCGCCGACGCGCTGCTCAACCTGCTGCTCGCCCTCGCTCTGTTCGACGCTTGGCGCCATCTCGAATCCGACAAACGCGCGCCGCTGCTGCGCGCTTATGCATGGATAGCGCTCGGCGCGCTGACCAAGGGGCCGATTGCGCTCATCGTGCCGGGCGCGGTGAGTTTCCTGTATTGCGCCAGCCGCGGTGAATGGCGGCGCTGGCTACGCTTCGTGTTCGATCCGCGCGGCTGGTTGATCCTTGTCGCGCTGACCGCGCCGTGGTATGCCGCCGCGCTCGCCCTGCACGGGCAGGAATTCATCGACGGCTTCATCCTCAAGCACAACGTCAAGCGTTTCACCGGCACGCTCGAAGGCCACGCCGGCAGTCTTTTTTATTACGCGCTCGCCATGCCCCTGCTGCTTTTGCCATGGACCGGCCCTTTCATCGCCAGTCTCGCGCGGATGAAAGCCGACGCGGGTACAGGCAGCGACAACGGCCTGCGCCGTTTCCTGTGGATTTGGGCCGGATTCGTCGTGGTGTTCTTTTCGCTCTCCGGCACCAAACTGCCGCATTACGCGCTTTACGGCGCAACCCCGCTTTTCCTGCTGATCGCCGTGCATCGCGATGAATTGCGCCATGCGTCGCCGCATCTGCTCCCGCCTGCCCTGCTGTTCGCTCTGTTCGCTTTCCTGCCTGCCCTGTTCGCCATGTTGGCGGCAGGAGACAGTGGCAATGCCTATTACCGCGCCCAACTCGCCGCAGGCCCGGCGCGGGCGGACGAGATGTCGATCTATTGGAGCGCCTGCGCGCTCGCGTTCGCGCTGTGGCTCGGCGCGCTCATTCTCCTGCGTCATGCCGCGATCTGGCAGCGCCTGCTCGCCGCCGCCGCCATCCAGGTGACATTGCTGGGCGCGGTCGTGCTGCCCTGGCTGGGCGCGGTGCTGCAAGGCCCGGTCAAGGAAGCCGCCCTGTTTACCCGCGATCGCCCCGAGACAGTCGTCACCTGGCGGCTGGATGTCCCCAGCGTCAGCGTCTATCGCGCAGCCGTGACGCCTTCGCGCGCGCCCGAATCCGGTGAAATCGCCATCACCCGCCTCGACCGCGTGCCGGACGAAGGCTATGAAATCCTGTTCCAGCGCGGTGGCGTCGCGGTGGTCAGAAAGCGGGATGAACCGTGATGGAAGACCTTTTTACGGGGCACCTCGGAAAAACCTCCATTTCGGCAGGGATCGAAGCTGTAACATATTGATTTATAAAGATATTTTTCAAGAATGGCGTCATTCGATGTGCCGTTCTTCCATTTGCCGGTGTCCCTCGCGCAAGCGGGAATGAACCGTCTACGACGGTCGGCTGGAAGTCGGCCCCACGGCGCCCCATGGCGGGGATACGTCGCTGCACGATCGAAACCTTGCCGAAATTCGCGTGGCCGCCAGATATCTTCAGCCAAGTTCGTGCCTGACTCGCGGCGGTTGGATAAAATGACAGTCCCGTTACTTTCCCATGACGACGATGAGCCTGCTCGACCAACTGAAAAAAGACGCCCTTTCCGCCCGGAAAGCCGCTGACCGCCTGAAAGCGACGCTGTTGTCTACCCTGATTGCCGAAGCCGGGATGGTCGGCAAGAACGCGGGCAACCGCGCAAGCAGCGACGAGGAAGTGCGGCAAACCATCCGCAAGTTCCTGAAAAACAACCAGGAAGCACTCGCGCTCATCAAGGACGAAAACCGCCTCGCCCCCTTGCGCGCCGAGGCCGCCATCCTCGCCAGCTATCTGCCGACGATGGCGAGCGCAGCCGAGATCAAGACGGCCATCGCCGAAGTGCTTGCCACGCTCCCCGAGCGTGGTCCCAAGGCCATCGGCATGGTGATGGGCGCGCTCAAGGCCCGTTTCGGCGACGGTTTCGACGCCCGCCAGGCCAACGCCTGGGTGAAAGAGGCGCTGGACTGACATGCCATCTCCCGGCTTCTCCTTTCCCCGCGCCCTGCCTCCGCTGCACCTCAAGGTGCCCCCTGCCCTGCTCGCCGCGCTCATCGCGGGCATCATGTGGCTCGTCGATTACTTCATCTATCGCGGCCAGCCCTCGACCCTGCAATTCTATGCGGGCAGTCCGATCGCGCTGGCGGGAGGCATCATCAGCGCGGTGGGGCTGATCAGCTTTTTCTGTGCGAAGACGACGATCAACCCCATCCACCCCGAGCGCACCGCCGAACTCGTCACCTCGGGCATTTTCCGGCTGAGCCGCAACCCGATCTACCTTGGTCTGGTGCTCTCGCTCATCGGTCTATCAGTACGCCTGGCCTCGCCACCCACCCTGTTTGGCCCATTGGTTTTCGCCTGCTATACCCACTATTTTCAGATCCTGCCCGAAGAACGCATTCTCGCCGCCGTGTTTGGCGACGAATACGAGCGTTACAAAGCCAATGTGCGACGCTGGCTGTAATCCAAATCATCCGTGACGATCAGGGGAACAGATCGAGATCGAATGAGCGGCGGCGAAGCCGCCGCTCATTCGACTGTCTTCTGCCGTCAGCGCCGATGCACGATATCAGCCAGCAAATCATCGAGCAAATGTCCATGGCGGCTGGCCTTGGTGTGCAGGTAATTGCGATTGCGCTCGGTAAGCTGGCCGAAAAGCGCGCGGCGGCTGGCAACATCGATACCGGCGGCGCGCAAGGCATTGACCTTCTCCGGATTATTGGTCAATAACTCGATTTTCGGAATATCGAGCGCGACCAGCATTTCGTGAGCGGCGCGATAATCGCGCTCATCCTTGCCGAAACCGATCACCTGATCGGCATCGATGGTATCCAGCCCTTCGTCCTGCAAGCAGTAGGCGCGCAATTTGTTGGCCAGGCCGATACCGCGCCCCTCCTGCGCCAGATAAAGCACCACGCCGCCGCCAAGTTGCTGGATGGTTGCCAGACTGTTGCGCAACTGCGCGCCGCAATCGCAACGCTGGCTGCCGAAAAGATCGCCGGTCAGGCAAGTCGAATGCACCCGTACCGGCACCGCGGACGCCCACCGCGAGCGCTCGCCCAATATTACTGCGACATGTTCGCGGCAACCATCGGCCTCGCGGAAAACCACGAAGCGGGATTCGCCCAGATTAGCCAGCGGCACTCGCGCCTCACTGACTTTTGTCACCGCACCCGGCCCGCTTTCGCACAGAGCGATCACCGTATCGGTGCCCGCCGCGAGCAACACGCCTTCCGCGCGCAAGCGGGCAAGTTCGACATGTTGGGCTTGCCCCAACGCAAAAACGAGCGCCGATGGAATCAATTGCGCGCGGCGCATCAAAAGCAAGGCGGCATGCTCTTCGGCATTCATGGGCCGCAATCCGGGCGCAAGCGCCGCCCCCCGGCCGATCGCCTGACGCAGCACATCCGCCGCCGTAAACGCCAGCGAAGGAAAAGGCAGGCTCGCGCCCATGCCGTCGATCACCAGCCCCAGGCTCGCCAGACGGTGAAAGGAGAGCACCTGCGTCGGCACCCCCTCACTCAGCCGGACGGCCTCGGCCAGCGCCGCATCATCGAGACCTTCGACCGCCACGACCAATGCTTCTCTTTCCGTGCCGCGCAATACCACCGGCAAGCCCCGGCGCAAATCAAAAGTAAGACGCTCCGCATGGCGCATGTTTTTTCTCCTTGGGGAAGGAAGGCGCGAAGCAAACGCCTATCCGCTGCTCCGAAGCCCGAGTCCAAGCAAAACGCCCAGCTTGCAAAGGCCGGGCGACGATTGTTGTATGCTGATGAAGGAGGAAGTATACGTATACGCGCAAGATATTCGACAACTTGCACGAAAAATATTGCCCGGCGAGCAGGCCAGGACAAACGAGAGGACAGCAAAAGCAAGTGGTTTCGCCGCTCGGCTTGTCCATCGTGCCAGGCAGGCCATGCAACAAGATCAGCCTGCAACAGTGCGGGATGAGGGCCCATCAGCACTCATGCCGTCTCCATCACATCCATGCCAGCGACGAATGATCGGCTGTGTTCTTTCCTGTACCTTCGGGTTGTTTGACAACTTTTGGTGATTAGATTAGATCATGCCCGCGCCCGGCTATTCGATTTTGGGCACGAATGATTCCATTCCCCATGCGGGAATACTGTTGATCGATGAGTGATGGCTTGAATCGCGATATCGCCTCGCAACGACGGCATGGATAGTACATCTGCACGAAAAGAAAGATGTTCAGATCAGCGCCTTGCCATGACGCACGAAAGGCAATGCCACTGTGCGCGCAGGCAGGCGCTTGCCGCGGACATCGACGTCCACGGTCTCGCCCGGCTGCGTATCCAGAGGCAGACGGGCGAAGGCGATGGATTTTTCCAGCGTCGGCGAAAAACCGCCGCTGGTGGTCTCTCCTGTTCCGGCGGCGGCAAAAACCGGCATATGGGCACGCAATATGCCATGACCCTCGAGCACGAGGCCGAGCACCTTGTTCCGGGCCGGGTGGGTTTCAAGCGCCGCGCGGCCAGTGAAATTCCTGGTCGAATCGCGGAAATCGACGGTCCACGCAAGTCCGGCATCGAGCGGCGAAACCTTCTCGTCCATGTCCTGTCCATACAGGTTCATGCCCGCCTCCAGGCGCAAGGTGTCGCGCGCGCCCAACCCGCAAGGCGTCACGCCGACGGCGACCAACGCTTGCCAGACCCGTGCGGCCTGCGCGGCGGGCAAGCTGAGTTCAAAGCCATCCTCGCCGGTATATCCGGTACGGCCGATGAAGACCTCGCCCGCCTGGACGCCGGAAAACGTCGCCAAATCATGGCTGACCGACGCCAGTTCGGGTAGCGCGGCCCAGGTTTTGGCGCGGGCATTGGGGCCTTGTACCGCGATCATTGCCAGGTCGCGCCGAGGGATAAGGTTGAGATTGGCGCCATGCTGACCGATATGGCCGCGCATCCAGGCCACATCCTTGTCGGCGGTACCGGCATTGACCACGATGCGGTAACGGTTGTCGGCGACCTTGTAGACGATGAGATCGTCGATCACCCCACCCCTGTCGTTCAGCATGCAGGAATAAAGCGCCTTGCCGGGCGTGGCAAGTCTGGCGACATCGTTGGCGAGCAACTGGCGCAGCCAGACGGTGGCCTGTGCGCCGTCGACATCGATCGCGAGCATGTGGGAAACATCGAACAGTCCCGCGTCGCGGCGCACGGCATGGTGCTCCCTGATTTGCGAGCCATAATTGACTGGCATTGTCCAGCCAGCGAAATCGACCAGCCGCGCGCCAGCGGCAAGATGAATGTCATGGAGGGGAGTGCGGAGCGAGGCAGTGGAAGAAGAAGTCATGGCGAGAGAATGGAAAAACAGGAAAAGGCGCACGGTTCCGTCACGCAGTCCACCCTTTCTGTCCTTGGTGAAGATGCTGTACTTCGCGGGCGAATGCCGTGCCAAGGCGATGATGCAAAGCCGAGAGCCATCGTACCGCGAACCTGAAGAATTTGCCCCGCTTCATCCCCTTTCCAACGTGAAGGCCGTGGGCGGCTGAAAGTCAGTTCCGGCTGTTCGCTGATCCTCGCCTATCACAGCGCGCTGGACATCGCCCGCGAAGCCGCCAAATCCGCCAGCGACAAGATCGGCACCACCGGCAAGCGCTGCGCCACAATGACATCAGGCTGGTTGCGGTGGCCTTGCCCTGTCCGCTGCGCGCCGTCCACGATTCTTGCGACGATCGCCCCCTTCGCGCACCTTGCCCACGGCCACGCTATAAAAAGACATGTCCCGTCGATTCTTCGCCCGTCGATCCTCATATTGGATGTAACTACAGCGGCAATGCTTGTGGGGGCAGCCCGGCAAGGGCAAGGCGGGCGCGTCTTCCCGCAGGTAACGCTTGCCGGAAATCGAAGCTCCCACCTCGCAAGGTCGGTTGCAAAGTTTCAATTCCACCGCGCGGAACGCGGAAGACACATGCTTTTTGTGCCCTGAAGATCCTTGCAACTCGTCGGCATGCATGCGCAAATACATGACCACGCCCACGATCAGGCCACCAATCACCAATATCAACAGAAGCCACGCCAATCCAACCATTACTCTCTCCGAACGGGGGTATTAAGCAGGCCGCATTATAAACACCATGTCCCCATCGTGGCACGGAATTTGGCAAATTTTGACAAATCCCCGTGTAAAATCACGCCGTCCCGGATTTTTCATCAAAACATTTCCCCGGCATAGCGTTGCCGGGCCATGGAGATACACGATGCCCCTCGTATCCATGCGGCAGCTACTCGACCATGCCGCTGAACACGGCTACGGCTTGCCCGCTTTCAATGTCAACAATCTGGAACAAGTCCAGGCGATCATGGCAGCGGCGGCGCGCACCGATAGCCCGGTCATCATGCAGGCCTCCGCAGGCGCGCGCAGGTACGCGGGAGAAGCCTTCCTGCGCCACCTGATCGACGCGGCGGTCGAAACCTATCCCAACATCCCCATCGTCATGCACCAGGATCACGGGCAAAGTCCGGCGGTGTGCATGGCGGCGATCCGCTCCGGTTTCTCCAGCGTCATGATGGACGGTTCGCTGCTCGAAGACGGAAAAACACCATCATCATACGACTACAACGTCGCGGTCAGCCGCGAAGTCGTGAAGTTTTCCCACGCGATCGGCGTCACCGTCGAAGCCGAACTCGGCTGCCTCGGCTCACTCGAAACCGGCCAGGCGGGCGAAGAAGATGGCGTCGGCGCAACCGGCACGCTCGACCATTCGGCGCTGCTCACCGACCCCGACCAAGCCGCCGATTTCGTGCGGCAAACCGATTGCGATGCGCTTGCCATCGCCATCGGCACCAGCCATGGCGCCTACAAGTTCACCCGCAAACCCACCGGCGACATCCTCGCCATCGAGCGTGTCAAGGCCATCCACGCCCGCCTGCCCAACACCCACCTGGTGATGCATGGCTCCAGTTCGGTGCCGCAGGAACTGCTCGCCATCATCCGCGACTATGGCGGCGACATGAAAGAAACCTATGGCGTGCCGGTCGAGGAAATCCAGGTCGCGATCAGGCACGGCGTGCGCAAGATCAACATCGACACCGACATCCGTCTCGCCATGACCGGCGCGGTCCGCAAATTCCTTGTCGAAAATCCGTCGAAATTCGACCCGCGCGAATTCAACAAACCCGCGCGCGAAGCCGCCAGTCTCGTCTGCATCTCCCGCTTTGAAGCCTTTGGCAGCGCCGGACAAGCGAGCAAGATCAAACCCATCGCCCTCGATGAAATGGCCGCGAGGTACAAAACCAGTAAACTGGCTCAAACCGTGCGCTGAAATCTTCGCCACGCCCAAGTCCCCATGTCCAAGCCCAATCTGAAACTGCGCGTCGCCTTTGAATTCGAGATCGATGCCCCCGCCGCGTTGCTCGACGGGGACCACACCGCCCTGTGCCGCAAGCTCGGCGAACTGCTTGGCCCGCTCGTGCTCCAGGGCATGCCCACGATCACGGGCAAACAACTCGCCAAGGCTGGGGCCAGCATCATCGGCCATCATCATCATCTCGACGTCGACAACCTCTCCATGCCGAGCATCGACCGCGCGCTCATGATTGCCGCGGCCCCTCACCTGACCGATGCCGAACTCGAACGCCTCGCGCGCCAGGCCAGCACCAAGGCGCCCGCCAACCCCGCCGAACTGAAACGTCATCTGCGTCGGCAGGCGCTGGCGCTGGTCAACGAATATCGCCTCGTGCCCTGCGAGATCGAAGGCCAGTTGAAATTCGGCGGCGGCGTCACCGTCGGCGCCACCCTCAATCTCACCAATGGCAGTGTCATGGTAAACGAGGGTGACCGCCAGAATCAGCTCAAGCAAGGCAATGGCGTCATCACCCTGACCGCCGGCAAGGTGCGCATCACCGGCAATTGCGCTGGCCACACCCTCTCCGGCCCGGTCATCGACGTCGCCATCGACGACATCGCCCGATCACGCGACGACCTGATTCAACTCTGGCAGGCCAGCGGGCGATGACGAGCCACAACTGCTTCGCCTATGGCTCGCTGATGTACGAGCCGATCATGGCAACCGTCAGCGCGCAAAAATGCGCGGGCATCCCCGCCACGCTCGAAGGCTACAGCCGCCACGCCCTTCAGGGCGAGGACTACCCCGGCATGGTGGCGGAGGCTGGCGGCAAAATCGCGGGCATCCTCTACCGCGGCCTCCCCGCCACGGCCATCGCCCGCCTCGACGATTTCGAGGGCGCGCAATACCTGCGCACCCAGGTCATCGTCCGCACCGGGGACGGCTCCGCCATCCATGCCGAAGCTTATGTCCTGCGCCCCGAATACGCCCATTTGCTCCTGCCGGGAGATTGGGATTACGCCCATTTTCTCGCCGAAGGACGGCAACGTTTCCAACGCC
>JAITCV010000151.1 GCA_031282905.1 Azoarcus sp.
AGATGGATGTGTTCGGTGGCAAAGGCGGCATGGGCCGCGACGATCAGGCCGTCGGGCTGGTCCGTCCAGTAACCGATCAGGATACGGTCGAAACCGGCCGTCTCGTGCGCGCGTGCAAATGTGGCGATGTAGTCCTTGTCGAAGACCGGGCCGACGGGCGGAATGGTTTCGGAGGCCAGATGATGGCCGATCATGCCGAGAATGGTGATGCTCATGGCGAAACTCCTTTCAGGGAAAAGTCAGAGGATTCGGGGGATGTCTGTCAAAAAGCAAAAACCAGCTTGGCGTTGCCTTCTCCCCCAAAGAACAGGTTTTGCCTGTTCTTTTTTTGCAAACCAACCGGTTGCTTTTTGACGAACACCCCTATTGGTGCCGGTGTACTTCGTCGAGCACGCTCACGGCAATGTTTTCGGCAAAACGCCGGGGATCGGTGCCAGGCTTCAACACGCCCAGATCCTTGAAATCCTGCGCGTAGAAAGCGATCTGCTCACGCAGATCCGTACCGGTCGGGTGCTCGTGCAAGGTGAGTTGTTTGTAGAGCAGGCGCAATTCATCGAGCGAAATTTTCGTCGTATATTTGTGGAAGATCTGGGCGGCATCGTCGATATGCGCCGCCGTCCATTCGTAAGCTTCGACAAGGGCGCGCGCGAGCGCGGCCACCGCCGGACGATTGTCGCGCAAAAGCGCGCCGCCGACGCCGAGGATGCAGCAGGTCTTGTCGTGATAAGGCGGGCTGGTGTTGGTCGCCAATTCCAGATAAGCGCCATTGCTGTCCTGCTCGATCCGGTAAAGAAGCGGGTCGCTCGTGGCGAGGGCGTGGACTTCACCTTTTTCCGCCGCAAGCCCCAACAGGTCGGGCTGATAGGCCAACCAGGTGACATCGCGATCAGGGTCGATGCCGTTGCGTTTCAGGTAGACGCTGAAGAAATGCTTGCCAGGATCGCTCAAGTTCGGCACGCCAATGGTTTTCCCGCGCAGGTCGGCAAGCCGGGTAATGCCGCTGGGCTTGTAGGCGATCAACCGCTCGCAACCGCCATGCAATCCGGCGACGATCTTCACGTCGAAACCGGATTCCAGCGGCTTCAACCAGCGATGGATCATGCCGACCGCCGCGTCCGCCTTGCCGGTCGCCAAGGCTTCGAGAAGCTGGTCGGTCGATCCGGCGTAATTGACGAAACCGATATCGAGACCGTTGCGGCTGAAAATGCCTGTTTCCTGGGCAACGGCAACGGGTGTGAAGCAAAAGGCATTCTGGTTCCAGGCAAAATTCAGGGACACGCGCCGGGACGCGCCAGCCTGCGCCCAGACATTGCCGCCCAGCGCCAGGACAGGCGACAGCGCGGCAGTTCCCATGGCTTTGAGAACGCCACGCCGGGTCGTCGCAACTGGGGCTGTAACCGCTGGGGCTGTAACCGCTTCCTTGGTTTGCGCTTCCTTGGTTTGATGATGCATGCTGTTTTCCTGTTGAATCCGATATGCAATAAGTTATCAATGCCCGCCATCGCCGTAAAACAATATATATTCATATCCATAGCAACTTTTTTGTACTTCACCGGAAAAAACCGCGCAACGCCCAATGCCGACGGAGTTTCTCATGCGCATATGCGCGGCATGGTATATTCGATACCCGGATCGGCGAAACCCATTGGAGGTCAAGGATGCTCACCTGCCTGATGATGGCAAACTGTTTCTTGTCGTATGCCGCGACCGAAGGCGAGCCGGGGCATCTTGCCCGCAGCGGGACGCCCGCGCCCCTTTGTTTACGCTCGCAATGACGTATGTAGTATAGTTTGGTTTGTCGATCTGCTCCAATATTGCGCTTTTGAACTTTCACCTTGCTTTCACCTCAAGGGAAAACCATGTACAGCACCAAGCTTCGCCTACCCTACCGACAAAGAATACTTCATTACTGCGCATCGAACGGTGTCGTCGTGCCGAAAGACTTCGATGCGCCAAAATCATCCGACAAATACGCTTTGGTGGATATTACAAGCCAGCCACCCACACTGGTCAACCGCACTTCGTATTTGAAAAGCGAAATCCATAAATTTCTTTCCCGTCCGGAAAATCGGGAGAGAAAATTCAAACTTCTCGACTTCAAGCGTGGCCTTGAGTTATCCTGCTCCATTGAAGACAAGTTTGAAAAAATTGGCGCTTTCGATCATGTATCGCCTGATGAGTTGCTCAACCTTGTTTCTCCCTGAGCCTGCGGTCAGAAAACAACATGGAACCTTCAAAGAAACAATCCGCGCAAAAAGGTCGGAAAAAGCCTCGATCCGGTCCAAACAAGGCAAAAAAAGCCGCAAAAAGAAAAATCTGCCAATCCCATCGGACCCTGATGAATGGAGAGAAACATCGCCAGAAAAAATGGCGGCACCTCCCCGATTTCGATCCCAAGAAACGCATTCGGGTCAAACTGGCATGGGTGTATGAATTCGGGGCGCGTCCATGGTTTTTCCAGGAAGACGGCGTGTATTACTACCGTGACGAGGTATTCGTTTGCCGCGATTGCGGGCAGGAATGCGTCTGGAAGGCCGAAGATCAACAATGCTTGTATGAACGCGGCCACGCCTCCGATTACAAGATTGCGGTTCGCTGCCCGCAATGTCGCAAAAAGGGACACGAGCGCAAAGCAAAAGCGCGCCAGGCCAGTGAGGAAGGCATGGCGAAAAAACAGGCACTATCGTCAAACCGGCAGCCCTGAAGTACCGCCGCTGATTTCTTGCCTCGATTCTTGCTTTGCCCCGCGCAAAAGACGCAAACCGTTGAAGACAACCAGCAAACTCGTGCCCATATCCGCGAACACGGCCACCCACATCGTGGCCTCGCCGAATATCGCCAGCGCCAAAAACACCAGTTTGAGGCCCAGCGCCAAACCGATGTTCTGCCAAAGCACGGCGTGCGCGCGCCGCGAAAGGCGGATCGTTTCGGGCAGGCGGCGCAAATCGTCGTTCATGATCACCACGTCCGCCGCTTCCATCGCGGTATGCGTGCCCGCCGCGCCCATGGCAAAACCAATGTCGGCTTTCGCCAGAGCGGGCGCATCGTTGATGCCGTCGCCCACCATCGCGGTGATGCCGAAACGGCGACGGAATTCGTCGATGGCCCGCAGCTTGTCTTCGGGCAGCAAATCGTAGCGCAGCTCGGCGATTCCCGCCTGGGCCGCCACGGTGCGCGCGGCGGCAGCGTTGTCGCCCGTGAGCATCGCGGGTGTCACCCCCAGGGACTTGAGTTCGGCCATGGTTTGCGCACACATGGGTTTGATCTGGTCGGCCACCGCGCAACTCGCCAGGACGCGCCGCTCGTCAGCCAGGAAAGTCACGCTGCGGCCCGCCGCCTCATGACGATTGAGATGGCTTTCCAACTCCGGCGTGCACTGGGCGCGATCCTCGATCCAGCGATGACTCGCCAGGACATGGGCGCGGCCATCGATCATGCCTCCCACGCCGCGTCCCGGCATCGCGTGAAACGCCCCAACTTCCCGCGCCTGTGCCGAAAGCCCCCCGGCGATGGCCCGCGAAACCGGATGATCCGAGCGCGCCGCGAGACTTTTGGCAAGCGTCTCCAACACCGCGCGATCGATGTCCGCCACCAGCGGCTCAAATGCCAACAGCATTGGCTTGCCCATTGTGATCGTGCCGGTCTTGTCCAGTGCGACGAGTTTGATCGCGCGCGCACGCTCCAGATAAACCCCCCCTTTGATCAAGATACCGCGCCGCGCCGCGGCGGCGAGACCGCTCACGATCGTGACGGGCGTCGAGATCACCAGCGCGCATGGGCAGGCGATCACCAGCAGCACCAGCGCCCTGTAGAACGCCTGCCCCCAGCTCCAGTCCAGCAACCCGGGCGCGGCCAGCGCCACCGCGAGCGCCAGCGCGAATACCGTCGGGGTATAAACTGCGGCGAAACGATCCACGAAGCGCTGCATGGGCGCGCGCGCCGATTGCGCTTCTTCCACCGCGCGGATGATGCGCGCCAAGGTGCTCTCCGCAGCCGGGGCCGTCACGCGCATCTCCAGCGCTGCCGCCTGGTTGATCGTACCAGCATAGAGCGCATCGCCCGGCGCTTTGTCGACGGGCAGACTCTCCCCCGTCACCGGCGATTGATCGACCGCCCCCCGCCCCCGGATCACCACCCCATCCAGCGGAACGCGCTCTCCCGGCCCGACCCGTACCGTCGCATCGACCGCCACCGTGTCCACTGCCACGCGCGCCCAACGGCCATCGCCGCCAAGCGACTCAGCATATTCTGGAGTCATCGCCAGCAGACTCCCGATGGCATTGCGGGCGCGATCCACGGCGTGCGCCTCGATCACCTCGGCAATCGCATACAAAGCCATCACCATCGCGGCCTCCGGCCACTGCCCGATCAGGAAAGCGCCGGTGACGGCAACCGCCATCAAACCATTGATGTTCAAGCGCCCCTGCCGGAGCGCGGCGATTCCCTTCACATAAACCGTCCCGCCCGTCAGTCCGATGGCCAGCACCGCCAGCGCCAGACCGGCCACCGTCGCCCCCCAAATATCCGCAAACGCGAAATCCAGCCCTTCGGCGGCCAGCGCCAGCCCGAGCGCAGCAATCAACCGGCCCCAAGGCGTTGGCGGCGGCGCGGTCTCCCCTTCCCCCAGCGCCTCGGGCGCGAAACCCGCCTTGTCGATCGCCGCCAAAGCTTGCGCCAAGGCCGCCTCATCCGCCGCGATCGACAACACCCGCGCGCCCAGATCGAAGCGCAGGCCGCGAACGCCCGGCACGTCCGCCAAGGCGCGACGGATTTCCGATTCTTCCGCGGCGCAATCCATCGCGGCAATACGAAAACGGCGCATGCCGCCCGAAATATCCCCTGTCTCCGCCGCCGTGCAAGCGCCACAACCGCAAGAGGCATGCGTTTCCATACGCAAATCTGGCTGATTCATAACGTTCCTCCTTCATCGGAGACATTGAAAACGCTGTAGCCGCTATAGAGTCAAGCCAGAGGATGCGATCATCAATATCCTCGACATGAATACTCTGATAATTATTTTTCATATACCTTAACGACATCACATACCATGAAGCATACGCATGCCTCATTCATACCCCAATCCCGCGATTCCCCACGCTGTGCCTGCAAATGATGCCTGCGTAGCGGCTGAAACTCGCGGCGCGGCGGGCGAGCTACCCAGAGCGTCTGGACTGCCACGGGCTGCCGCCCTCGCTTTTGGTTCCGGTAGCGATTTACGCGTGGTATCGGCACTTTGGCGATTTTCGGACAACGATGGAATCCGTCATCGAATGTGGCGGCGATACGGATACCGTGGCCGCCATCGCCGGCGCGCTTGCCGGAGCCGGTTCCGGTGTAACGGACATTCCACCGGAATGGATCGACGGCATTTTCGATGCGCCGCTCAACGTGGCTTTATTGCAAGAAGTCGCGCAAAGATTGAGCCAGCTTGTACAAACCGGACAATCGCCCGGACGGGTTCCATATTTCTGACCCATGATCTTGCCGCGTAATCTGTTTTTTCTCTTCGTCGTGCTGTACCACGGCTTTCGCCGCCTTGCGCCGCCGTATTGACAGACAAGGTTCTGAAAAAATGATGATTCAGGTTTTATCATCGTGCGAAGGCGCGCTCGATGCGCTCAGACATTCTCCCCATTGCGATTCTCCAGCCGCGCTCTTGAACGTACGATTGCTTCATGCAATTTGCCTTGCAGCACATCACGGGAAGGAATTTCTGTCAGATATTCGGCAACGTGGATGCCACTGCTGCCCAATTCCAACAATTCAGTCTTTTGCAAAAGGCGCTTAAGACAGCTTCTCGGAGATCATATCTTGCAATTGCACTCCTCGACAATTGCTTGTATTCGTTGAATGAAAGCTTCTGTAGCGCTTTTCTGGACAGGCTGGTACTGTTCCAGAAAGTATGCATTGAACTGCACGAGCGCGGTACGGCTGGCTGCAACCTCCTTTTGTGCCAAAGGGGAGGTGTAGTACGCCAAGAGTTGATCCAGTTCCGCGTCAGTAAAATTCTCGCCGTAATACTTCGCCCATATCTCTGCTACGTCTTTGCCCGTCCAGGTTGGCTGGGCTGCCGTGATGAAATCACTGGCCGCCTGCTTGAATTTGGCCTCAATCTCCGGCGTGATCCGAAGGGGGACAAACACCTGCGAAAGCATGTCATCTGCTTGTTTCTTGCATGCCTCGCGCCCCATCTGCATCTGTTGCTCAAACGTTTGCGCCAGCCCTTGCGCCTCCATGAGGCGGGCAATCTTCTCGGCGCGGTCAGCGCCCATCGCTATGCTGGATACGGCAAGCAGAAGCAATAGGACGAGATTTTTCATGCGATTTTTCACGGGAAGCTCCATTCTGTGATTTACAACGCCTGAATCAAGCCGCGCCGCAAAGCGGCATCGGTTTATGAACTGTTGGGTGCTATGCTGCATATCATCCCAATGCAGACCATCCAAGGCACTCTGCACTGGGCAAGGGTAATAGCACACAGGACGAAGCACGCTTTTGGCGAAGCATTGACATCGTGTCGGATTGTTGCGCTCGCCGAGCGCCCCCCTGCATCCCATTTTCCCCGCGCTTCACGGACTGACCCGCACCGTCAGCCCTGTTTTCTGGATGCGTGCGGCGATGGCCGCGAGTTCATCCGCGGAGAGCGGGGAGACATGAACGGCCTCGGGCTGCATCGACGGGCGAGCAACCCCGTAGAGCAGAATGCCTTCGATGGCGCGGGCCACGGGAGCGAGCATTGCCAACCAAGCGGAGATTGCCTCCGGCGTGGGCGGCTTTCCATTCCAACGGAATACACAGGTCTGAACCCAGGTGCGGCACAAGGCGGCACAGCCTGCCAGGTTGCGGGCAATGGTGGCGGGCGCGATGCGCACGCCGTTGATGCGTTCGATGGCATCGGCCTTGCCCGCATCGGCCTTGAACCATACTTCTCCCTGGGCCGCATGCAAGCGGCGAATGCCTTCCCGCACCCGTTTTTGACCGAGCAGGCTGCCATTGGTGATCAGGCGCAAGGGTGGCCGCGAATCTCCTGCCGGGAAAAATTCATCACGCAGCCGTGCCGCCATGTCGACCGCGGCGACGAATTCCTCCGCGCTGCTCGGTTCGCCATTCCCGGCAAAAGCGAGGTCGCGCACGACCCGCGAGCCTTCGGGCGCGTTGTCTGCCAACCAGTCGCCATGGCACAGCGCGATGAGCATGGCGCGCAATTCGGTTTCGAGCCGGGCGAGATCGATCGGCGGCGCCTTGCCACGGCTGAGGCCGGCTACCTGGCAATAGACGCAATGCCAGTTGCAAGCATTGTTGGGGTTGAGGTTGATGCCAACCGACACCCCGCCCGCCCGCCGGGAGAGCACGGGATAAATATAGGTGAATCCGGCAGGATCGCGCTCATGGCGGGAAAGATCCGGTGGCTTGGGCAAGCCATCGTCCCGCTTGCGCGCATCGTCCGAATCAAGGGATGCGTTCACCCTGTTGTCCTCACGTATTGTCATTGCGAAAACCCCTGTCGCCAACCGTCAGTCATACTTCATGTCATGAGGACGGAACAGGAAAACCTGGAAACACGATACGGAAGCACAGCAGGATTCGCAAGCTTGCCTTTTCTCGCCGACGCCAGGAACCTGATACAGTTTATTTGGCACAACGATCTGCAAAAGACAGGAAATGAACTGGACAGAAATACTCACCAACGTGGCCAGAACAGTGATAAAGGCCACCTTGGAAACTCGGTATGGTGGGCCAAATCTTCGACAGGAGCATCCAGGATTGTCATTGCCATGACTGCGGCCACGATTTTCGTTTGTAGACCACCAGAACAAGGAATTCCCGATGAGCACCTTTTTCGTCTCCCGCCACCCCGGCGCACTGCAATGGATGCGGCAAAACCATATCGCCTTCGACCATCATGTGCCACACTTGGAAATCGAGCATATCCGCCAAGGGGACACCGTCATCGGCTCGCTGCCGGTCAACCTCGCGGCGGAAGTTTGCGCGCGCGGAGCAACTTACCGGCATCTTTCGCT
Source organism: Azoarcus sp. (assembly GCA_031282905.1). Taxonomy (GTDB): domain Bacteria; phylum Pseudomonadota; class Gammaproteobacteria; order Burkholderiales; family Rhodocyclaceae; genus WRNU01. The sequence continues at coordinate 8,022 of JAITCV010000151.1, forward strand.
TAAAATCACCGCTTCCGACCGGGGGCGCGAGCTATCGGCGGCGGAACTGGAACGCTACGAAGCCACCCTGACATCTTACGTCATCACGGAAAGCCCATGATTTCCCCATCTTCACCACACACACCTGTTACCCGCAAGCGGGCTGATTTCCGGAAAAAACAATGACGACCCTCATCAGTTTTTTGGGCAAAGGCAAGGAAGCTGGAAAAAACTACCGCCAAGCAAGCTACCGCTTCGCAGACCAGACACGTACGACGACCTTCTTTGGCATGGCCCTGGCGAAATACCTGAACCCCGCGCGGCTGATTCTCGTCGGCACCTCCGGCAGCATGTGGGACGTATTCTTCGAAAACGATGCCGGAGACGATGCCGCGCTGCTCGACCTGATCGAAGCCGTACCGCAAAGTGCGGTTACCGCGGCGATGCTTGCCACACATACTGGCCGTCTTTCGGAAAAGCTGGGTTATCAGGTTGAATGCCTGCTCATCGACTATGCCCGCGATGAAAAAGGACAAATTGACCTTCTCGACAGATTGGCGAACAAACTGTCTGAAAACGAACATATCGCGTTGGACATCACCCATTCCTTCCGCCATTTGCCCATGTTGGCGCTGGTAGCGGCGAGGTTTTTGACGCGCGTCAAAAACATAAAGGTGGAAGACATCTATTACGGCGCGCTGGAAATGACCGAAAGTGACCAAATAACCCCCGTCATCCATCTCAAGGGCCTGCTTGATCTACTCGATTGGGTCGACGCACTGGCAAGTTATGATAAAGATGGTGACTATGGTGTTTTTTCGGCGCTGCTGATCAACGACGGAATGCCTGAAGACCGGGCAAAAGCCTTGCAACAGGCATCCTTTCTGGAGCGCGTAAACCACGTTGCAGGCGCGTGTCAGCAACTTGGCGCAACGTTCAAGGCCATCGACACGCACCCCGGCCTCATGGGAAAACTATTCAAGGAGGAACTTGAGAATCGCATCCAGTGGGCAAGAAAACCGGATCGCGCCCAACGTGAATTGGCTTTGGCGGAAAAATGGTTTGATCGCCGCGATTATATGCGGACAGCCATTTTCCTGCTGGAAGGCTTGATTACACGAGAATTATCCCATACCAGTGGCGGATACGACGATCATGCGCAACGCGATGAAACCCGGAAAAGGCTGGATAAGGAAAACGCTCTTTTCAAGCAACTGGATCGGCTGCGCAATGCCCTGGCGCATGGAAAACGCTCGCCAGACAAAGAAATCAATCGTTTGCTGAACGACGAAGTACAATTGCGTTCAATGCTCGAACAATGTTTCAAGAAGCTGACATGACATTGATACTCACCATCGCCCGCATCCATTTCCAGTTCACCGTCAACACGCCCATCAAGCTGCCGGACTGGTCAGGTTCGATGTTGCGCGGCGCGTTTGGCCGCGCCCTGCGTCAACTCTCCTGCATGACGCGGCAAAAGGATTGTGCCCACTGCCCCCTGCTCAATACCTGTCCCTACCCGGCGATATTCGCGCCGCCTGCGTTTGAACGCCGGATACTGCGCTGGATACAACATTTCCCGCGACCGCCCGCGCCCTACATCCTTGAACCCGAAGGCTGGGGAGCGCGCGTGCTGGGAAAAGGGGAAAAGCTGCGCTTTGGCATGACGCTCATGGGGCGTGCCGAGCGGGAGTTGCCATTGATCGTGGAAGCCTGGAAAATCGCCCTGCGCCGGGGCTTGGGCCAAGGCTCGGGCACGGCGGAACTCGATGAAGTTTCCCTCCTGCCGCTTGCGCCAGGCGATGAAACGGCCCTGCTTTATTGTCCGGCCCAAGACAAACAGATACGGAAGATGCCATCGCAACAACTTGCCTCGCCGCCTCCAACAACGGTAAACAGCCTTATGCTTCGGTTTTACACCCCGCTTCGCCTGCAAGACAATGGCCGGGCATTGCCGCCCGTGAAGCTCACCACCGCTTTCTTGCTGATGAGCATTGTGCGGCGCGTGGCCTTGCTTGCCGAAATCTATGGCAACGGCACCCCCGATTGGAATTTCGAGGAGCTTGCGCAGAAAGCGCTGACGGCCGTGGGCGAAAAGGCGTTGTATTGGCGCGACTGGACCCGCTACTCATCCCGGCAACAATGCGAGATGGATTTAGGTGGCGTTATCGGAACCTGGCGGCTGACGGGCGATCTATCCGCGTTTTTCCCAGCGATTTTCCTGGGCCAGTGGCTTGGTCTGGGCAAAGAAACGGTTTTTGGCCTGGGCCGCTACAAACTGACTCGTGATGTTGTGTAAATGATACATATATTCTTTAACAACTTGGTGTATTCTCTCAGCCAGTGTCGGGAGACACCTCATGTGAGCAGC
>JAITCV010000152.1 GCA_031282905.1 Azoarcus sp.
TCCGGTGTCGCCCTTGGCGCGCTGGTAATCGGAGACAACTTGCGCCTTGGTTGCAATATCGAGAGCCATATGTGTGTTTACTCGTTCGTTCGGCCAATCAGAAGCGGGCGATTGTAGCCTATCGGAGAAGGTAAATTCAAGGCTGCGGACAATTCGACGCGATTCGGCCAAGACGCCGAGCAATATTTATTCACGTGCTCGATCATCGGGGGGATGCGAAATATTACATCAGCCTTCCGTCTTGCAACCGCAAAGTGCGCGCGTTGCGCCGGGCCAAGGTCTCGTCATGGGTGACGATGACGAAACTCGTCCCCAGGCGTTCGTTGAGCGCGAGGGTAAGATCGAACACGGCTTCGGCGGTGCGGCGGTCGAGGTTGCCGGTCGGTTCATCGGCAAGCACGCAGGCGGGGTGCGTGACCAGGGCGCGGGCGATGGCGGCGCGCTGGCGCTCGCCGCCGGAGAGTTCGCCGGGAGCATGATCGAGGCGATGCCCCAGCCCGACTTCGCGCAACATGGCTTCGGCGCGGTCATTGGCCTCGGTTTTGTTCGTCCGCCGGATGTAGAGCGGCATGGCGACGTTTTCCAGCGCGCTGAATTCGGGCAGCAGGTGATGGAACTGATAGACGAAACCCAGCGCGGCATTGCGCAGGCGGCCACGCGCGGCTTCCGCCAGCAGGGAAAAATCCCGCCCCATCAGTCGCACCGTGCCCGCGTTGGGCGTGTCCAGCCCGCCGAGCAGGTGCAAGAGCGTGCTCTTGCCCGAACCCGACGCGCCGGAGATCGCCAAACGCTCGCCGCGCGCCACGGAAAGCGTTACGCCATTCAAGACGTTTACCGCGTCCGCGCCCTCGCGGAAGTGCTTTTCCAGCCCGGCGCAGGTCAGCACGGGAATGGGCTCGCCTTGCTCATTGCGCTCATTTTGCTCACTCATAACGCAGCGCCTCCGCGGGGTTTATCTTCGCCGCCCGCCAGCTTGGGTAGATCGCCGCCAGCAAGGTAAGCGTGAAGGATACGGCAAGGATGCTCGCCACATCGCTCATCATCACTTTCGAAGGCAGATCGCTGATGAAATAGATTTCCTTGTTCCACAGTACCCTGCCGGTGATTTTTTCCAGCGCGGGAATCACCACGTCGAGGTTGTTGGCGATGGACAGCCCGCCGACCAGCCCCACGACCAGGCCGATGAGGCCGATGATCGTGCCCTGGATGACGAAAATCGCCATGATCGAGGCCGGACTCGCGCCCAGGGTGCGGAGGATGGCGATGTCGGCGTATTTTTCCTGCACCGCCATGATCAGGGTGGAGACGATGTTGAACGCCGCCACGCCGACGATGAGCGACAGGATCAGGGCCATCATGGTTTTTTCCAGCGCCACCGCGCGCACGAGGTTGGCGTTGGTGTGCTTCCAGTCGCGCAGCATCAGGTCGGGAAGGCCGATCTGGCCGGACAATTCGCGCGCGATCCGATCCGAAGCGAAAAGATCATCGAGCTTGAGCCTGACACCGCTCACTTTGTCCCCCATGCGATAGAGCGCCCGCGCATCGTCCAGATGGATGAGCGCGAGCCCCGCATCGTATTGCTGTATGCCAGCCTCGAAAATGCCGATCACTTCGAACTGCCGTACCCGGGGCAGCACCGCCGCGGGCGTCACCAGACCTTGCGGAGCAATCAGGGTGAGTTTGTCGCCCACCTGCACGCGCAGCGCCCACGCCAGATCGCGTCCGAGCACGATACCGAAGCGCCCCGCCCGCAAAGCGTCGAACTGCCCGGCGCGCATATGACGGTCAAAATCCGCCACCCGATCTTCCAGCTCGGGCAGCACACCGCGCACGACCAGGCCGCGCACCGCGTCACCCGCGACCAGCATGCCCTGCTCTTCCACATACGGCGCGGCCGCGCGCACGGCCGGATGGCGGCTTGCCCGCTCGGCAACCTGTGGCCAGGAAGAAACCCCGTCGATGCCCCGCACCTCGATATGCGAGGTCACGCCGAGCGTGCGGTTGCGCAGTTCTTCCTGGAAACCATTCATGACCGAAAGCACGACGATCAGCGCCGTGATGCCCAATCCGATGCCGAACATGGATACCAGCGAAATGAAGGAGATGAAACGGTTGCGCCCCTGCGCGCGTTTGCGCGAGCGGGTGTAACGCAGTCCGACGAGGAATTCGTATCGCATGATCGGAACAAAAAGGGAATGGGGGGCGCATTCTAAGCCGGATCGATCCCGCCCGCTGCGGGCATCTTGCCCGCAGCGGGCGGGACACCCACCCCCCATCCGAACTCGCCAGTTCACGATGGCCGGATCGCCGCTGTTATCATGCGAAATTTTGTGGTTCCGTGAAACGATGGAGGCAGGGCCGATGCAATTCACCTTGAACGCCTACTACACCCTGATCGCCGCGATGGCGGTGTTGATGCTCGGCCGGATGCTGGTGTCACGGGTGGGATTCCTGGCGCATTTCAACATTCCCGAACCGGTGGCGGGCGGCCTGGTCGCGGCCCTGTTGGTGACGGCGTTGCATTCGATCAACGGTTTCACCCTGAATATCGATATGGGGCTCCAGGACAGCTTCATGCTGATGTTCTTTGCCTCGATCGGGCTGAATGCCGATTTTTCCCGCCTGCGCGCGGGGGGCAAGCCCTTGGTGGTGCTGACTGCGGTGGTGTCTGCGTTCATCCTGGTACAGAACGTGATCGGCGTTGGGCTGGCGAGCATGCTGGGTCTGCATCCGCTCACCGGCCTGGTTGCCGGTTCCATTACCTTGATCGGCGGACATGGCACGGCGGGCGGCTGGGGGCCGATGCTGGAAGAGATGGGCGTGCATGGCGCAACCGCCCTGGGCATGGCGTGCGCGACCTTTGGCCTGATCCTGGGCGGCATCACCGGCGGGCCGGTGGCGCAACGCCTGATCCGCGGGTGCCAGACGCCGGGGGCGGCGTCGCTGGAGGAGTCTTCCGGGGATATCGCTTTCGAGCAGCCCCACCATACCCGGCTGATCACGGCGGATTCGGCGCTGGAAACCCTCACCATGTTCGCCGTCAGTCTGGCGGCGGCGCATTTTCTCGCCAAGGAATTGGGAAGCTGGCTGGGCGAAGCCACGGTGCGGGTGCCGACCTTCGTCCTGGCGCTGGGTATGGGCATCTTGGTGCGGAATATCTTGTCCAAGGGGTTCAGGGTGGATGTGTTCGATCGCTGCGTAGATGTGATCGGCAATGTTTCCCTGTCCTTGTTCCTGGCGATGGCGATGTTGTCGCTGAAATTGTGGCAGCTCGTCGATCTGGCGGTGCCCCTGCTGGTGATCTTGTTCGTGCAGACCGTGGCTCTGGTGCTGTATGCCAATTTCGTGACTTTCCGTTTCCTGGGGCGAGACTACGACGCGGCGGTGATCACCGCCGGCCAGTGCGGTTTCGGCATGGGCGCAACACCAACGGCGGTGGCCAACATGCAGGCGGTGACGCAGAAGTTCGGCATCTCGCACAAAGCCTTTCTGATCGTGCCGCTGGTGGGCGCGTTTTTTGTCGACATCATCAATACGCTGACACTTTCCGTGTTTGTGGCGTTGCCGTTCCTGCGCTGAGAGGTGGTCGGAGGTAGGCAGGGATACCGTTGTCGACAGTGCGTGCAACTTTCGCGCGGAGGATGGGCGGCGAAGAAGGCGCTATGTATCCTGTTGTATGCGATGGCGAAAAAGTTTATCGGGCCGCGCCATCGCGCGCGCCTCGGCATTGACGTCCTTGAGCTTGTTTGTAGGCATCGCGCCCCGCGCGTAATGGATGCCTACAGTTCCACCTGCATTTATCGCCTGCTCAAATCTTCCGCAGATCGTTGATTTACCAGGATTTTATCCGCTTTTCGCCGGGGTATCCTGCGCATCGGCTGGCGGAGAGGGGGGGATTCGAACCCCCGTCAGGGGATTACCCTGAACACGCTTTCCAGGCGTGCGACTTAAACCACTCATCCACCTCTCCGTGAAGGGTGCGCATTCTAGCGTGTTTGGCTGACAAGGGGAAGTTGGGGCCGTCGCGCGTGTAGCGAGCTTTGTATCTGTCCACTTTCATCGCGCGATAGTTGTGATGCTCATTTGTTTGTCAACCTGCTCTGACGCGCCGTGTTCCAGGGACATCCCATACCGACAGATCCGGGCCTTTCGGCACCAGTTTGTATTCGTTGCCGGGGACGCAGCATAGATGGTAGTGGCGCTTGATGGCGTCGAAATCCGTGGTTTCGCCGAAGCCCGGCGATTGATAGAGGCTGCGCGCGTAATCCCACAGATGGGGAAAATCCACCAGCCGGTTGCGGTTGAGGCGGAAAGCGTTGTAATAGGCGGCGTCGAAACGCGCGAGCGTCACCCAGAGGCGAATATCCGAATCGGTGAGTCGTTCACCGAACAGGAAGCGATTGTTTGCAAGCCGTTTTTCCAGTTCGTCGAGACGCGCGAACACAGTATCGTAGGCGCGCTCGTAAGCGCTCTGGCTGGCGGCGAAACCGGCGCGGTAGACGCCGTTGTTGATATCCCTGAAGATGATGTCGTTCAGGGCGTGGATATCGTCGCGCAAATCCTGTGGGAAAAGATCGGGCGCGCCTTCGCGGTGGAAGGGGCGGAATTCGGTTTCCCAGTAATAGGTGAGATTGAAATAATCGTTATTGACCACTTTCCCCGTTTCCAGGTCGACGATGGCGGGGACGGTGAAACGATCGTCATAGGTGGGGTCGGCGGCGCGATAGAGATCGCTGAGATAGCGCGCGCCGAGCACCGGGTCCTTGCCGTTCGGATCGAGCGTGAATGCCCAGTCGCTATAGGGCTTGGGCGGACGCACCGGGTCGACCACGCCGATGCTGATGACGTTTTCCAGTCCCAGCAGCCGAAAAACGATGAGCTGGCGGTGCGCCCACGGGCAGGCGCGGCTGACGATGAGGCGGTAACGGTCCTTCTCGACCGGCAATGCGTTTTTACTCGTGCAGAAGGGCGTGGCGAAACGCACCGGCTGGCGCACGAATTCCCCCTGCGCATTCGTCTCTTTCGAGAACAGGGCCTTGAATTGTTTTTCCGCCTCGCCCGTCTTCGGCTGCACTGCTGTCCGATCGTCGCTCATTTCTGTCCTTTCATTTCAAAGCGTTTTGTAGGTATAGACACTGCGGAAAAAAGCGTCCTCCTCGGTTTCGTCCCAATTGGGCATGTAGCCGAGCGCTTCATAAAAGCCGACGACCGCGTCGCGGCTGGCAATGACGATCTGGCGAAAGCCGCGTTCTTGCAACCACTGCTCCGCCGCCGTAATCACTTCCCGGCCCGCGCCCCGCCCGCGGTAATCGGGGAGCACGCAAACCCGTTCGATCTTGGCGCGCGTCTCGTCGAGCGGGTGAATCCGGCAGGTCGCCACCGGCAAATGCCCGTCATAGAGCAGGACATATTCCGACTCGTTGCTGTCGCCCGAAAACTCGCCGGAGGCGGGAATGTCGAACCCCTGGACCATACCTTCGGTGCGCACATAGTAGACGCCGGCTTTCTCCCAGATGGGCGAGGCGGCGACGATTCTTGCCGCTCTCACGATTTGCCCGACCTTTCCAGGTCGAAGTCGAACAGGGGCGTCGACAAATAACGTTCGCCCGTATCCGGCGCCAGGGTCAGGACGCGCTTACCCGGCCCGGCCTCGCGCGCCACCTGCCGCGCCGCGAACACCGCCGCGCCGGCGGAATAGCCGAGCAGCAAGCCCTCCCGCGCCGCGAGCAGGCGCGTCGTTTCCTGCGCCGCCTCGTTGCCGACGCGAATGACGCGATCGTAGACCTCCGTGTCCAGCACGGCGGGGATGATGCCCGCGCCGATGCCCTGGATGGCGTGCGGACCCGCCTGGCCGCCGCTGAGCACCGGGGAAGCGTCCGGCTCCACCGCGACGATGCCGATGGCGGGTTTTTTCTCGCGCAGATAGCGGCCCGTGCCGGTGATCGTGCCGCCCGTGCCGACGCCCGCGACGAAGAAATCGGGCAAATCGCCGCCGAAAGCCACGTCGATTTCCGGCCCCGTAGTGCGGTAATGAATGTCCGGATTATGCGGGTTATAGAACTGGCGCAACTCGAAATAGCCGTGTTTCTCCACCAGTTCCGCCGTTTTGTCGAACCCCGCCTGGATGCCGCCCGCGGCGGGGGTGAGCACCACTTCCGCGCCGTAAGCGCGCATGAGCTGGCGGCGCTCCACGCTGACCGCCTCGCTCATGGTGACGATCAGCCGGTAGCCCTTGACCGCCGCCGCCAGCGCCAGGCCGATGCCGGTATTGCCGCTCGTATTCTCGATCAGGGTATCGCCGGGACGGATATGTCCGGCGGCTTCGGCCTGCTCGATCATGTTCAGGGCGATCCTGTCCTTGACGCTGCCGCCGACGTTGAAATTCTCCAGCTTGAGATAAATCGCCGCTTCGTCCGCCGCCGCGATCCGGTTCAGGCGAATGATGGGCGTATCCCCAATGAGCTCCGTGGCGCTATCGACAATCCTGCTCATGCGTTCCGCCGTTCCTCATTGACTTATTGATTGACATCGCCATGGACGAAGGCGGCGAACTTTTCCGGATCGGTGCTCGGTTTCAGCACGCCGATCTTGCGGAAATCCTCGGCGAAGAAAGCAATCTCCGCGCGCAGATCGCGGCCATGCGGGTGGTGGGCATAATCCAGCGTGCCGTAAAGCTGCCGCAAATCTTCCAGCGCGATATTCGGCGTGTATTTCTGGAAAATCCTGGCCGCCTCGGCAACGTTTTTCGCCGTGTATTCTCCCGCCTCGGTCAGCGCCTGGATCAAGGTCGCCGCCGCGGGCTTGTTGTTGCGCAGCAGATTGGCGCTCGCCCCGACGATGCAGCAGATCTTGTCCCGGTATTCGCCGCTGCGATTGGTGGCGATCTCCACGAAAGCGCCATTGCCGTGCTTCTGGATGGCAAACACCTGCGGGTCTTGGTCGATCACCGCCTGGATTTCGCCCTTTTCCGCCGCCACGCCCAGCAGATCGCGCGGATAGGCACGCCACGTCACATCCTTTTCCGGATCGATGCCATGCCTCTTGAAATAAACCGAAAAGAAATGCTTGCCCGGCGCGGCGAGGCTCGCCACCCCGATGGTCTTGCCGCGCAGGTCTTCCAACGCGGTGACGCCCGCCGGTTTGTAGCCGATGAGGCGAATGCAACCCGCATGAACGCTGCCGATGACCTTCACATCGAAACCGCTCTCCAGCGGTTTCAGCCACAGATGGATCATGCCGATGGCCGCGTCCGCCTTGCCGGTGGAGATCGCTTCCAGCAATTGATCGGCGGTGCCGCCGAAATTCTCCAGTGTCACATCCAGCCCGTGCTTCTCGAAGATGCCCGCTTCCTTGGCGACCGCGACGGGCGTCGAGCAAAAGGCCACCTGGTTCCAGGCGAAGCGCAGCGGCGTGAGTGATGCGCGCGATGTGGGAGACTCCGGCGCGGCCAGCGCGGCGGCGGGAAATCCCCCGCCCG
>JAITCV010000222.1 GCA_031282905.1 Azoarcus sp.
GCACTTCGGTCACGGTCGACGTCGAGGTCTTCGTCGAGCGCGACGTGAAAAACCCGGTGGCGCTCAAGGTCACCGAAGCCAAACTGACCTACGTCGCACTCGATGCCGCGGGCAACAAACGGGAAATCGAGGCCAAGGAATAGGACAAGCGTAGGCAGGAGGCAAAAGGGACAAAAGGGCCGCGGGCGTCGGCGGGCAAGATGCCCGCGCTCCCGGCCTTGCCAGTATCCAGCTTGTCCCTGCTCGTCATTGCGAGAAGCGCAAGCTGGCGCTATTCTTTGACTTATTTTTTACGAGGAACAACCATGAACCACGGCATTTTTCGTTTTCTGAGCACATGGCCCATAAGATTCTCGTGCTTCCCGGCGAGATGGTAGAAATGCAATGCGCAGGGAAGCCGCCGCGCTACGATTCCGATTCTTGAGGAGGAATGAAATCATGATCGACCGTGAATCCCGTGATGCGTTGGCGCAAGCTTTGCGTCACTATGTGGCAGGTTTGATCACCAATGATGATCTCGATGATATCGTTGTGACCGTGCTGTGCGATGCCCGCTCTGACCGGGGTGTTGTTGCCGTCGCCGAAATGGCATGGACTCTGTATGACGATTTGCATAAGCACCGTGCAACCGGCAAACATGCTCTTGACAAGGAAGGCCGGCATGAAGTCGCCCGCTGGATTGCTTTTTTATATTCCGATGAAGAATATTTCTGGCCGGAATTCTCTTTCATAGGAGTTCATTTCAGCAGAGGCTCGATATGGTTTCATGGATTGCTGATCTTTGCTCTGTTATGTGAATGCTTGCTTATAAATGATCTTTTCCCGACAGGCGTATTCATGCGAGGAGGGCTGTTGCTGGCCTTTGGTCTGTGTATGTGGTGGTGGCAGGGAAAATACCAGAAATATGAAAACCGCTGGCAGACGTTTCAAGAGACGGGAGATTTCAGTGTCTGGCCTTTCCTTTGCCGTGAAGATTTGGGGCGGATTTTGCCGTATCCAAGATTGCTTTCTGGACGGGATGTTGGTCAGGCAGGAATGACATAGGCGCTGAATAGCACATCGAATTCCAGAGTGAACTTCAAGAACCGGCCTGAGCATTCATCCAAGCCGACAGCGACATGCCGTGCCTGGCACACGACGATTTAGTGACATTCATATTGGCGACAAGCCCATATCAGAACTGGAAATATCAAAAATAGCGGCTGGGTTGGCATCGCCGCTGACTGCGAGGTGGGGTTATTGGCATACTGCGCGGATGTCGGCACGCTCGCCTCTGTTAGCCATCTTCACTGGCGCCTTTTCTACTGGCGCTGATTTTTGCCGGGATCAAGGCCGTTTTTTCGCGAGTCAATCCGCTTGAAACGCTTTTTGGATTTTTCAGTTGAAATGAGTTTGAATGAAATGGGAACCAGCACCCAGGACGGCACGGCTTCGCTGCCCCGACGGGCGGGGGTGAAACGCCATTTGAATATTGTGGCGCGCGCGGCTTCGTCCAGGCGGGCGCTGCCGGAACTTTGCTGGATATCGACCTGGTCTGCTTTTCCATCGGAGAGCACATGCACCCGCAACATCACGGTGCCTTCCTCACGCAATATCTTGGACATGGCGGGGTAAGGTGGTCGCGGGTTGTGGATATTCCCCGAAAGCACGCCACCAACGACATTGGATGCCGCAGCGTCGGGCGTGGTTGGTCCGGATGTTTCACAAGTTGCTTCAGCGGGTTGCGGAACGGCAATTCCAGGCGCGGTCATGGACGGCGACACGGGTCGGATAATCTTGGCGGGCGTTGCCAGGATGATGCCACAACACGTAATGGATATGATGATGGCGCGGACAACGGTGTCGCCTTGTGCCCGGATGGCGGTGATGTTCATCTGAAACTCATTTTGAAACCGGTTGAAAACTTCCGCATGGCATGGGGCAGGATCGGCATGGAACCGTCGCTTGCGCAATGTCCAAGCGACATTCCCAAGCTTGACCGGGCCGCAGTCTAGCATCCGCTTGCCGAAAATGTATGTTCTGTATGGCATTGCGCGCCCAGCTTGTACGATAAGCGACAAATCCGAAAGAGAATACGCTCCCAACTCGTTGATTCCAGGCGATATGATCGGATTGCCGAACTGGCACGAGGCTTGCGTCAAGGGAAAACATCGGCCTGCGAAAGATGATCACGAAACACACTGTCATCGGCACGCTCCGGGTTGTGGCCTCGCGCCGACGAACGGATCGCTTGACACTTCATGGTTAAATGCAAATACTTATTATTTTGGTAATCCGCAAACTTCACCACGTTCCCATGTCCGATGCTTCGCGTTCCGCACAACTGGTATGGATTGGTATGGCCCTTGGCCTCCATGGGGCCCTGCTGTTGACCTTGTCGCGCAGCGAAGCCGAAGTCATATCACCGACAAAACCCGTGGTGGTACAGGTGAGTTTGCTCGATGCGCCCGCTGCGCCTGCGCCGCCGACACCAGTGCCACCCGCGCCGGTTCCGCCAACGCCCCCCAAACCGCCTGTGCCAAAGCCGCCTGTGCCAAAGCCACCCGCGCCCAAACCGCCTACGCCCAAGGTCGTCCGGCCTGTGCCGCCGCCCATGCCAACGCCGCTGGCCGCGCCCGAAGTCGTTGCTCCACAACTCGCCGAAACCATTGAATCCAGCGAACCCAGCACCGAAACAAGTGAAACAGCCGACACCAGCGAGACAGCCAGCTCGAACATGGTTGCCGCCGCGGCATCGGACAACGTGGGCGCGTCCGCGGGGGATGTCATGGTCGAAGCCCGTTACGATGCCGCTTACCTCCACAACCCGCAACCGCCCTATCCTTCCATGTCAAAATCATTGCGTGAGGAAGGCACCGTGATGTTGCGGGTGCATGTGCTCTCCGATGGGAAAGCAGAGCAGGTCGACATCAAGCAAAGTTCCGGCAGCCGCCGACTGGACGAAGCCGCGCGCGCCAGCGTATCCAGATGGCGTTTCTTGCCCGCCCGCCGGGGCAGCGAAGCTGTGGCATCCTGGGTGCTGGTTCCCATTACATTTCACCTGGAGCCCTGATTTTTTCGATCACGTCCGGCAAAACCGGACGAAGCCGCACGGAGGAATGGCTTCGCCCTTGCCGTGCGCGATTTTTCCCTTGAAAGCGTTTGTTTTAACCGGAGTCAGTTACAGATGAACATCACCGCTATCTGGGCGCAAGGCGACGCTGTCGCCCGCATCATCGCCATCGTATTGCTCATCATGTCCGTTGCAAGCTGGAGCATCATCCTGGCCAAGACGTGGAAAATGTGGCGGCTGCGCAGCAAGACCTCCCGGCTGCTGGAAGGCTTCTGGGATTCCACTTCGGTCAGCAGCGGTCTCGCCGTGCTGGTTCCCCTGCCGCCGTTTCACGACCTGGCCGAGCACGGCCAGCGCGCGATCCAGCACGTTGAATCTCACCGCCATAATACCGGCCATCTCGACGCCCACCTTTCCGCCAGTGAAATGGTCACGCGCGCCTTGCGCAACAGCATTGCCGGCAGTGTTTCGCGGCTGGAAAACGGCCTGACCCTGCTGGCCTCGGTCGGTTCCACCGCCCCCTTCGTCGGCTTGTTCGGTACGGTATGGGGCATCTATCACGCCCTGGCGCAAATCAGCATCACCGGGCAAAGCAGTCTGGACAAGGTCGCCGGGCCGGTGGGCGAAGCGCTGGTCATGACCGCGGCGGGGCTTTTCGTCGCCATCCCCGCCGTGCTCGCCTATAACAC
>JAITCV010000252.1 GCA_031282905.1 Azoarcus sp.
CCGCGCTACCATGGACGAATGATGAAAAAAAATCCGCTCAAACTCGCCGCCCACCACCTGCTCTCGCCCCACGACCTGGGTGAGGCCGAACTCGAAAAAGTGTTCCGCAAGCTGATGCGCCACGACATCGACTATGCCGATCTCTATTTCCAGTATGGCCGCAGCGAGAGCTGGAACCTGGAAGAAGGCATCGTCAAATCAGGCAGCTTCGACATCGAGGAAGGCGTGGGGGTCAGGGCGGTAAGCGGTGAGAAAACCGCTTTTGCCTATTCGGACGCGATCACCCTGCCCGCGCTGCTGGATGCGGCCCGCGCCACGCGCGCGATTGCGGCGGCGGGCGAAAAACGGCGGGTGGCCATCGCGGCGCGCAAGACGCCAACCCGGCTTTACCGCGCCGACGACCCGCTCGTTTCGCTCGAAGACAGCGCCAAGGTGGCGCTCCTGGAACGCGTCGAGCATTTCGCCCGCGAAGCCGACTCCCGGGTGACCCAGGTGATGGCCCATCTGGCGGCCTCCTGGGAAGTCGTGCTGGTGGCCAGGAGCGACGGCGCGCTCGCCGCCGACGTGCGCCCGCTGGTGCGGGTGTCGGTGAGCGTGCTCATGGAACATGAAGGCAAGCGCGAGCGAGGCAGTTCCGGTGGCGGAGGCCGTTACGATTACGCCTATTTCACCGATGAACGCCTGCGCGGCTACGCGCTGGAAGCGGTGCATCAAGCCAGTGTCAATCTCGCCGCCGAGCCCGCCCCCGCGGGCGCGATGACCGTGGTGCTCGGCCCCGGCTGGCCGGGCATCCTGCTGCATGAAGCGATCGGCCACGGCCTGGAAGGCGATTTCAACCGCAAGGGCAGTTCGGCCTTTTCCGGCAAGCTGGGCGAGCGGGTCGCCGCCCCCGGCGTCACCGTGGTCGACGACGGCAGCCTGCCCGACCGGCGCGGTTCGCTCACCATCGATGACGAAGGCACGCCGGGAGCAAGGACCGTGTTGATCGAGGACGGCATCCTCACCGGCTACATGCAGGATCTCACCAACGCCCGCCTGATGGGCATGGCGCCCACCGGCAACGGTCGGCGCGAATCCTACGCCCATCTGCCGCTGCCGAGAATGACGAACACTTACATGCTGAATGGCGAACGCGACCCTGGCGAGATCATCCAGTCGGTGGAAAAAGGTCTGTACGCGGTGAATTTCGGCGGCGGGCAGGTCGACATCACCTCGGGGAAATTCGTCTTTTCCACCGCCGAAGCCTGGCTGATCGAAAACGGCAAGGTCACCCGCCCGGTAAAAGGCGCAACCCTGATCGGCAATGGCCCCGATGTGCTGACGCGGGTCAGCCTGATTGGCAACGACATGGCGCTCGACCCCGGCATCGGCACCTGCGGCAAGGATGGACAAAGCGTGCCGGTCGGCGTCGGCCAGCCGACCTTGCGCATAGATGGCCTGACCGTGGGTGGAACCGCATGACGGCTGTCGGCAAAATCCCCAGCATCACCGTTGGCCTACGTCCCTTCACGCCCCCCGGCCATGGCACGCCCCCCGCCGTGTCGGCATTGTTCATCACCTGCTCCGCGCTGCTCGGCGGCGGGGCAAGATTCGTGTTTACCCTCGAAGGCCGGATCGATGCCCTCCGCCTGCCCACCCGGCAAGCGCCGTTTACCACCGGCCCGCTGTGGCAGCACACCTGCTTCGAGGTCTTCCTCAGCCTGCCCGACAAACCGGGATACCGCGAATTCAACTTCTCGCCCAACGGCCTGTGGGCATTCCAGCGCTTCACCGCTTACCGCCAGATCGACCGCCCACCCGACATCCTGCCGCCGCACATCGACATTCGCCATGACGAAAATATCCTCGCCATCGACATCGAACTGCCCGCGGACACGACAACCCAACCGCCGCGCTTCAAGGTTGGCCTGGCCGCGGTCATCGAACACGCCGACGGCCACCTCGATTACTGGGCAATCCACCACCCTGGCGAAAAACCAGATTTCCACCTGCGCGAAAGCTGGCCCCTGATCCTCGACACGCGCCCATCATGAATCCTTCCCTGTCGACCGGGCTCGACCGCCTGCTCGCCGAGCCCGAACTACGTCGCCCGCTCGCCGGACAACGGCTGGCCCTGCTCGCGCACCCGGCATCGGTCACCTGCGGGCTGACTCACGCGCTCGATGCCCTCGCCGCCTGCCCCGAACTGCGCCTGTGCGCCGCGTTCGGCCCCCAGCACGGATTGCGCGGCGACAAGCAGGACAACATGGTCGAATCCGCCGATTTCATCGACCCCGCGCTCGGCATCCCCGTGTTCAGCCTCTATGGCGAAACCCGGCGGCCCACCGCGGCGATGATGGAAACCTTCGATGTCCTGCTCGTGGATATGCAGGATATCGGCTGCCGTATCTACACCTTCATCACCACCCTGCGCTACGTGCTCGAAGAAGCCGCCCGTCATCGCAAGACGGTATGGATACTCGACCGTCCCAATCCCATTGGCCGCCAGGTCGAAGGGCCCCTGCTGCAAACCGGCTGGGAAAGCTTCGTTGGCGCGGGCCCCCTGCCGATGCGTCACGGCCTCACTCTGGGGGAACTGGCGCGCTGGTTCATCGCCACGCTGGAGCTGGACATCGACTGCCAGATCATCCCCCTGCGCGGCTGGCAACCCGACGCCGCGCCGGGATTCGGCTGGCCCGATGAACGTTCCTGGATCAATCCCAGCCCCAACGCGCCCAATCTATCCATGGCCCGCGCCTATCCAGGCACGGTGATGCTCGAAGGCACCTCCCTCTCCGAAGGACGCGGCACCACTCGCCCGCTCGAACTCTTCGGTGCCCCTGGCCTCGACCCGCACGCGCTGCTCGCCGCCCTGCGGACGCTCGCCCCGGATTGGCTCACCGGTTGCGCCCTGCGCCCATGCTGGTTCGAGCCCACCTTTCACAAACACGCGGGCCAGCTTTGCGCCGGGGTGCAGATCCACGCCGACGCCGCCCATTACGACCCCGCCACCTTCCGCCCATGGCGGCTGCTCGCGCTCGTCTTCAAGGCCCTGCGCCAGCTTCACCCGGATGAACCGCTGTGGCGCGATTTTCCCTATGAATACGAACGCGATCGCCTCGCCATCGACCTGATCAATGGCGGCCCCATCCTGCGCGAGTGGGTAGACGACCCCACCGCCGCCCCGGCTGATCTCGACCAGGTCGCCACCGCCGCCGAGGCGGCCTGGATCGAGACCCGCCGCCCGTTTCTGCTGTATGAATGAATCCTGAAGTCTGAACCCGAACGCCCGGAGCCCTGCCATGATGAAACACGCGCTGAAGATTTTTTCCTGTAACTCCAACGAACCGCTCGCCCACGACATATGCCATCGCCTCGGCGTGCCGCTTTCCCAGGTCGAAATCTCGCGTTTTTCCAACGACAACCTGCATGTGCAGATCCAGGAAAACGTGCGCGAGCGCGACGTATTCGTGGTGCAATCCTTTACCGCGCCGGTCAGCGACCACATCATGGAACTGCTCATCACCCTCGACGCCCTGAGGAGCGCCTCGGCGCAGCGCATCACCGCGGTCATCCCCTATTACTCCTATGCGCGCTCCGACAAGAAAGACAAGCCGCGCATCTCGATCACCGGCCGGCTGATGGCCGACATGCTGGTGACCGCGGGCGCCAACCGGGTGCTGACCATGGATCTGCACGCCGACCAGGTGCATGGCTTTTTCAGCGTGCCGGTCGACCACCTCACCGCGATCCCCGCCATTGCCGACCACTTCCGCACCCATTACGACCTCTCCAACATGGTCGCGGTGGCCACCGACGCCGGCGGCGCGAAGCGGGTCGGCCGCTTCTCCGAACGCCTCGGCATTCCGATGGCGATCATCGACAAACGCCGGATCAGCGACACCACGGTCAAGCAAGGCCAGGTGGTAGGCAAAGTCAGCGAACGCGACACGGTGATCTTCGAAGACGAAATCTCCACTGCCGGCACGCTGGTATCGACCATCGAAACCCTGCGCGCCGCTGGTGCCCGCAGCATCCACGCCGGCGCGGTCCACGGCGTGCTGTGCGGCCCGGCCATCGAACGCCTGCGCAACGCGCCGATCGACTCCATCGTCGTCACCAACACCGTGCACGTGGCCGACGACAAGAAATTCGACAAACTCACCATCCTCACCGTCGCCCCCCTCTTCGCCGCCGCGATCGAACGCATACACAGCGGCGCGAGCGT
>JAITCV010000051.1 GCA_031282905.1 Azoarcus sp.
GCCATGGCGACCATCACCCGCTGCTTCATGCCGCCGGAGAGTTGGAACGGATATTCGGCAAGGCGCCGTTCCGGATCGGATATCCCCACCGCTCCGAGTAGTTCCAGGGCACGGGCGGCGGCGGCGCGTCCCGACCGTCCACGGTGTCTTTCGATCACTTCGCCGATCTGCCGGCCGATGGTGAGCACCGGGTTGAGACTGGTCGCCGGTTCCTGGAAGATCATCGCCATGCCGCCGCCGCGCACGGCGCGCATGTCGGCTTCAGACAGCGCCATGAGTTCGCGCCCTTCGAAGCGCACCTCGCCGCCGAGGAGGCGTCCCGCCGCCGGCAACAGGCGCAGTAGCGACAGCGCGGTGACCGACTTGCCGCAACCCGATTCGCCGAGCAGCGCCAGCGTCTCGCCGGCGGCCACGTCGAAATCGACGCCATCGACCGCCACCAGCACGCGCCGCCCCGCCGCGAAGCCGGCGCGCAGGTCACGCACGGAAAGCAAGGGCGCGTTCATCGAAACCAGGTACGGGGTTGGGAACACAAGGACACAGAGAAAATCATAAAAAAGGTTCTTGACTAGAGCCCAAGTTTAGCTTGTGAGCACAATGAACGGTCATGATAGCGAGCGGTACCCGCGCGGTGAGGAAAGAAGCGGTGGTACACGAGCCTCCAGATCGCCCGCTTCGTAGGGCGGCGAGCGTGGCAATGACGATCCGTGCCCGAATGACTGAAGTTCGTCACTAAGGAGGTGTCAAAAATTAACATCCCCTACTTTCCCCCAAAAGGGCAGGTTTTGCTTGTCCTTTTTTACTTTTTGACGCCTCCTAATCAGGAAAAGGCCTTGGTTTTCTCTGTGTCTTAAGTGGTTGATGGTTTTTATTCATATGCCGCCCGGGGCAATGCATCGTCATCTACGCGAAACGCGCTACCGTATGCCCGCCCATTCAAGCCGCGCACTTCACTCGTGCAGGAGCGATGGATTCCGCGAGTCGGTTTCGATTCGCGAGACGCACCGCCTTACTTTCGAAGCATGGCGGCACGAAGAACATCGGCAGGAGACGCGAGGCTCCGCCAAAAACGCTTTGGCGGAGCCTTCGTTTCCTATACCTTGAACTGATTGATGGTGTTCTGGACGTTTCTCGCCAGTTCGTCGAGACGTTGCGCGTTGGAGGAGGTTTCCTCGGCCGCGGCATTGTTTTCGTCGGTGATCTGGGCGATGGATTCCACGTGCCTGGCAATGTCGTTGCTCGCTTCGCCCTGTTCCTTCAGGGCGTTTGAAATTTCCACCATCGCTTCGGAAACCTTGCCCGTTTCCACGCGGATCGACTGGATGCGCTTGCCCGCTTCCTGCGCGTGCTGTTGGCCGGATTCCATCTGTTTCACCACCTTGTCCATCTTTTCCACCGCATCGCTGGCGGAAGCCTGGATCTTGCCGATCATCGTGCTGATGTCGCCGGTGGATTGCGCGGTGCGCTCGGCAAGTTTCCTCACTTCGTCCGCGACGACCGCGAAGCCGCGCCCCTGTTCGCCCGCGCGCGCCGCTTCGATGGCCGCGTTCAGGGCCAGGAGGTTGGTTTGATCCGCCACTTCCCGGATGACCTGCACGACATTGGAGATTTCCGTGGAATTTTCGCCCAGCTTCTGGATGACCTGCGAGGCCTCGCCGACGCTGCGCGCGATGACGGTCATTTCGGAAGAGGTTTCTTCGACGATCTGTCCGCCCTCGTCGGAGACTTTCCCGGCTTCCTGCGCCATCTGTTTCGCGTCGGTGGCGCTGGCGGAAACGGTGTTGATCGAGACGGCCATTTCTTCCACGGAAGCCGCCATCGCGGAGGAGGAACTGGACTGGCTCTGGGAACTGGCGGCGACCTGCTTGGCGGTGGCGGCAAGCGCTTCCACCGAGTGGGCGACGCTTTCGATCTGCTGCCGGATGTCGCGGAAAGCCTCCTGCAAGGCATCCATCGTGTGGTCGAAGGCGGTGGACATTTCTCCGATTTCATCGGTGGCGTGGTAGTTCATGCGTTGCGTCAGATCGTGTTCGTCGGCCACAGATCCCAGTAAATCCTTGAATTTGTTCAAGGGCTTGATGATGGCGGTGATCGAACTCCAGGAGAGGAAGAGCAACACGACGAAGACGACGAAGGCAATGATGACCTGCTCCCATATCGCCCGGTCGCTGCCGTTGATGGCGGCTTCGACGGCTTCGCTGGACAGTTTGCTGTTGATGGCCACCAATTGCTCCAGCGCCTCCCGGATTTCGGTCGTCTGCGCCTGACGCACCATGTTGCCCTTGCGTATTTGCGAGTAGATCGCATTGAAGGCTTCCTGCGAGGGGGAGGCAATCGCCTTGTCGAGCATCGCGTAGGCTATCTTGTCGTATTCGAACCAGCCCGACCACAGGGCGATGAAACGATCCCACGTTGGTTTACCTTCCGCGGCGATGGGACGGCTGCCGAATTTCTGTATCAGTTCGGGTCCCCCTTTCACCACTTCAGCCAAACGATCGTGGATGCGCTTGAGTTCAAGCACCTGTTCTTCGTACGTGAGATCGTTCTTGGAGAGAATCTCGTAACTGCGCCGCACGAGATCGGTCATCACGACTTGCAGCTCGCCTAGTTCCTGGATTTTGGGAATGCGCGTCGTATCGATCTCCCGCAAGGACTTGCCGTCCTCGATTGCGTTGTAAATACCGATACCACCGACCACGACGATGCCCATCAAGGCAACGGCAATGATAGTGATGAGTTTGTACTTGACCTTCATGTGATCTCCTGGTGCGAGAAAATGTGTTTCGTTACATGATGATTGCGCCGCCGACGCGGATTATAAACAAAGGACTTCACCGTGGTCGACCGCCTATGACATTGTAAATCAAAGAGTCTACCCTGGAAAATCGTTTTCAGGAATTTTCAGGGAACGTAAAATCGAAGATCCACCGGCCATGACCCGCTCCGCCTGCATGTATTGACTTGGTATAGACCATATTCATCGAAAAAAACATCGACCGGTCAGGACGCCGGTATGTGGAGAAAAAGTCCTATAAAAACAGATTTGTCATCATGTATCTTGGCGATGTATCGAGGGCCTTTGCGTTCGATTATTTTATCGTTCTTCATTATGATATATGCGCTTTCATTCATTAACGTCCTCTAGTTCGCGCTTCCCGTCCTCGGGTCGAAGGCATCGCGCACGGCGTCGGCCAGCAGGTTGGCGGCGAGCACCAGCGTAAACATGAAGACGAAAGCCGAGGCCAGCGACCACCATACCGCCGGCTCGCGCGAGAGCTCCATGCGCGCGCCGTTGATCATCGTGCCGAAGCTTGTCATCGTCGGGTCGACCCCGATGCCGACGTAGGACAGCACCGCTTCGGCCAGTACCAGGCCGGAGAAATCCATGACCAGCGCGATGATCACGATGTGCATCAGGTTGGGCAGGACGTGGCGCCGGAGAATCGTGAGATCGGCGACGCCGAAGGCCTGCGCCGCCTGGATGTATTCGAGTTCGCGCAACTTCAGCGTCTCGCCGCGCAGCAGGCGGCACAGGCTGGTCCAACTGGTCAGCCCGAGGATGAAGCACAAGGAGAGCAGGCGCAGATCGGCCCGCTCGGCGGCGGTGGAGAACCATTGCGGATGGGTGTCGATGACGACCTGCATCATCAATACGGCGGCGGCGATCAAAAGCACGCCGGGAATCGAAGAGAGGGTCGTGTAGAGATACTGGATCGCGTCATCCACCCAGCCGCGAAAATAGCCGGCGAGGAGGCCGAGTCCGATGGCCAGCGGCAGGGTCACCAGCGTGGTCACCAGGCCGATCACCAGCGCCGTGCGCACGCTCTTGAGAATCTGGTAGAAAACGTCCTGGCCCACCTTGTCGGTGCCGAAGACATGGTAATCGCCGCACAGCGCGAGGATCGGCAGCAGGGTGAGCAAGAGGACGCCGACGCTCGCCAGCACCGCGTTCCAGGCAAAGCCGGTCTCGCCTCTCCATAATTCGAATAAGGTTTCTCCGGTGCGGCCGCCGCTCCGGCGAGCCAGGACATGCGCCGTGCCCACGGCGAGCGCGGCGGCGAGGGCGACGGCGAGGACGACAGCGGTCAAGCCTTTTTCCAGCACGTCGGCGTCTCGCCCCAATTCGTCGGCGAGGTGCGCGCCGCCGTATTTCAGGCGCGGAAAATCGCGCACCGCGCGCACACTGCCGTCGGCGGCGCGGATTTCCATCGTTTCCTTGG
>JAITCV010000121.1 GCA_031282905.1 Azoarcus sp.
GTTGCGCTGGTTCGACGAACCATTCGGATTGCACCGTGATATTTTTCTGGATGCCGTGCGTCTCGATATCCTGCCGGGCGTTCGCGGCCATCTGTTCCGCCTCGGCGAGCACCAGGGCCTTGGGCGCCTCGATCGGCGTCGCGGCGAGCAGCGCATCCAGTGCCTGAGTCTTGATCCTGGCCTGGATGCGGCGCTTGACCTCGCGTTCGAGGTTGCTCTTGACCTCTTCACGCAGTTTGGCGATGTCGCCATCGACCACGCCGAGCGCGCGGGCAAAATCGGCATCGATCGGCGGCAGCACCGCCTGCTCGACTTTTTTCACCGCCACCTCGAATTGAACGGTTTGTCCGGCGAGCGTGGCAATATGGTAATTCTCGGGAAAAGTCAGATCGAACGTCTTCTCATCCCCCGCAGCAAGTCCGCCCACCGCGTTCTCGAAATCCTTCAGCATCACGCCCGAACCCAGCGCGAAAGGAAAATCCTTGGCCTGACCGCCGTCGAACGCCTCGCCATCCTTTCTGCCGGTAAAGTCGATCACCACCCGGTCGCCCTCGGCGGCGGCGCGTTCGACCACTTCAAAACGGGTACGCTGCTTGCGCAAAACCTCGATGGTCTTGTCGACTTCGGCATCACCGATGTCGAGCACCGGGCGCTCGACCGGCTGCGCCGACAGATCGCCGACCTCGATCACGGGATAGACCTCGAAAACCGCATTGAACACGAACGCATCGGCCGTGGACGTCTCCTTGGGCTCGATCCGGGGATAGCCCGCCACTCGCAATTTCTGCGCGCGCACCATGTCGCCGAAAGCCTTTTCCACCGCCGCGCCAATCGCCTCGGAGCGAACCTGGGATTCATAGGTCTGGGCCACGATCCTGAGTGGCACCTTGCCCGGACGAAAACCCGGCATTTTCACCGTGCGCGAAAGTTTCTTGAGACGGGTATCGATATCCCGATTGATATCCGCGAGGGCAACGGACATTTCGATGCGGCGCTCGAGCGCACTCCCGGCTTCCTGATTGGTTTGCATGCAAATGATCCTGACGAGTCAAAAATACCGCCCTCCGGGTGCCTGTCCAACCCGAAGCGGTCAGCCTGTTCCAGAAAAGCGCGCATCTTAGCACAGGGCTTATCCGTTCTTTACCCTTAGAATCACCACTATGTCTACTCAAGTCGTTTACCCCGTCGCTGCCATTCGGGAAATCGAGCGCCGTTGCCTGCCCGACGCCCAGCCGCCACTCATGGAACGCGCGGGCCGCGCCGCATTCGAAGATGCCACGAAGCTGATCGCCGATCGCACCGGGCCGGTGTTGATCGCTTGCGGCCCCGGCAACAATGGCGGCGACGGTTTCGTGCTCGCCTTCGAACTTCACCGTGGCGGGCGCGAAGTTGCCGTCGCCTTCGCTGCCCATCCCGACACCTTGCCCGAAGACGCGGCCCGCGCCCACGCCAACTTCACCCGTGCCGGCGGCACAACGCTCCGCGACATTCCCGCCCCGCCCGTCGGCGGCTGGGCGCTGGTGGTCGACGCACTGTTCGGCATCGGCTTGCGCCGCGCGATCGAAGGCCATTACCGCGAATGGGTCGATACCCTCAACGCCCAGACTTCGCCCCGGCTGGCGATCGACCTGCCCAGCGGACTCGATGCCGATAATGGCCGCTGCCTCGGCGTTTGTTTCCGCGCCACCCACACCAGCACCTTCATCGCCCTCAAACCCGGTCTGCTCACCCTTGATGGCCCCGACCACTGCGGCGAAATCACGGTGCACCCCATCGGCATCGACCCCACCGCCCACCTGCCCGCTCCCGGCCACACCCTTTCCCCCGCGCTTTTCGCCGACCACCTCCTCCCCCGCCCATGCAACAGCCACAAAGGCAGCTATGGCGACGCTGGCGTGCTGGGCGGCGACGCGGGCATGACCGGCGCGGCGCTGCTTGCCGCCCGCGCCGCCTCATGGCTGGGCGCAGGCCGGGTCTATGCCGGGCTGCTCGCCCCCGCCGCACCCGCCGTCGACCCCCTGTATCCCGAACTGATGTTGCGCGCCGCCGACCGCCTGCCCGCGGAACTCAGCGCGCTCGCCGTCGGCCCCGGACTGGGAACAAGCAAGAAAGCAGCCCATTTGCTGGAAACCGCGCTCCAACACCCCATACCGCTCGTGCTCGACGCCGATGCGCTCAACCTCATCGCCCGCCACCCCCGGCTCGCCAGCCTGACCAAGCGGCGTTCCCGCGCCAACGCCGATACCATCCTCACCCCCCATCCCGCCGAAGCCGCCCGCCTGCTCGCCATCTCCACCGCCGACGTCCAGGCTGACCGTCTTCAGGCCGTGCTCGAACTCGCCCGGCGTTACCACGCCTGCGCCGTACTCAAAGGCAACGGCAGCTTGCTTGCCACCCGCGACGGCCGCTGGTACATAAACACCACGGGCCACCCCGGCATGGCCAGCGCGGGCATGGGCGACGCGCTCACCGGCATCGTGCTCGGCCTGCTCGCCCAAGGCTGGCCAACGGAATCCGCGCTCATGGCGAGCGTCCATCTCCACGGCGCCGCCGCCGACCACCTTGCCGCAGCCGGCATCGGCCCGGTCGGGCTCACCGCCTCCGAAGTCATTGCCGCCGCTCGCCGGGTCTTCAACGACTGGCTCAAACGCACTCACTGACCACAGCAAAAACAGGAAAATCACCCATGCCCCACGAAAGACTCCGTGTCGAAATCCAGCGCAATGTCGCCAAGGCGCTCGCCGAAGACATCGGCAACGGCGATCTCACCGCCCGCCTCCTCCCCACCGCTGCCCGCTCCCAGGCAAAAGTCATCACCCGCGAAGCCGCCATCCTGTGTGGATGCGCCTGGTTCAATGCCGTATTCGCCGCGCTCTCCCCCATCGCCTCCGTGCAATGGCATGCGCATGACGGCGACCCTGTCGAGCCTGGTCAGGTACTGTGCGACGTGCTGGCGCCCACCCAGACGCTGCTCACCGCCGAACGCACCGCCCTCAACTTTCTGCAACTACTTTCGGCCACGGCCACCCTCACCCGTCGTTATGTCGAGGCGGTCGCGGGTACCCAAGCGAAAATCGTCGACACCCGCAAGACCCTGCCCGGATTGCGACTCGCGCAAAAATATGCCGTAAACATTGGTGGTGGCGACAATCACCGTGCTGGCCTCTATGACGGAATACTTATCAAGGAAAATCACATCATCGCGGCCGGCAGCATCCACGCCGCGATGAACGCGGCGCTCGCGCTCGCGCCGGAAGACGTTTTCATTGAAATCGAAGTCGAAAACCTGGAAGAACTCGATGCGGCGCTCGACGCGGGCGCGCGCCTGATCCTGCTCGACAACATGAATCCTAACGACATGCGCGAAGCCGTGCGCATCACCGCTGGCCGCGCCACGCTCGAAGCCTCGGGCGGGATCAACCTTGCCAATGTGCGTGAAATTGCCGAAACCGGCGTCGACCGCATCTCGATTGGCGGCCTGACCAAGGATGTGAAAGCAATCGATCTGTCCCTGCGCCTCGTCAACGGTCAGGGCTGAATTTGAACATAGGGAATCTGGATCATGAAATTCATCAAAATTGCCGCGATCGTGTTGATCCTGCTGGGCGCAAATAGTTTTTTCGGAAACAAGGCCAAGCTCCCGGATTACGTCGACGACGAGATCGCGCTTGCCGACCTGCCGACCGATCGAGCCATCAAATACGTCAAGGGCACCGGCAAACCCATCCTGGCGACCTTCGAAGACCCGAACTGTCCGTATTGCGCCAGTCTGGACGAACAACTCTACGCGCTCGACAACGTGACCATCTACACTTTCCTGGTTCCCATCCTGTCCGAAGATTCGTGGGAAAAATCGCGCCGGATCTGGTGCGCCGCCGTTCCGCTGAACACGTGGAAAAACTGGATGCTGAAACAGCAGGAACCATCCGACACCGCGAATTGCGACATGAGCGCGCTCAACAGAAACATAGCGATGCTACAAAGACTGGATGCATCCGGCGTTCCTTATGTGCTGGCGGTGAAAGACTGACTGGTGATTGCGGGCAATCAGGGAAAGATCGAATAAATCTACCGCTCTCGCAATAACAGAGTATTGGTAGTGTTGTATCTTCTCCCCCGCCGG
>JAITCV010000130.1 GCA_031282905.1 Azoarcus sp.
CCGTGGCGGGCGCAATGGCAAATGGCACGATCAGCATCCATGAACAAATACAAATGCCCCGCATTCTATCCGGGCCATCCCAAGTCTTGCAAACAAATCAGTGCTTGGGGGTCGTCAAAAATAAACCCTATTTTTTGCCGGTTTGTCTTGGGTTTGAAACCAGGCAAAGGCTTCAAACCGTGTAGACCCAACGCAAAACCCATCTGGCAGTGATCTCAAAACAGAGGCGAACCCGACCTCAAGTTCTGGCTGGAAACACGGCCGAGCCAAGAGGATTCGCCGACCGGTCGACCCACCTGTCGCCCGACGAACATTTGCCTCGGATGAAAAGGCTTGGCGAGCGCAATAACCCGGCGAGCGCAAGCACCGTGGCAATCCAGGAGGACTTTCAGATTGCCCCGGCGTTTCAGGTAAGCTGCCCCATGGATTGCCCCCGGCGTTACGCGCTTAGCAATGATGTGCGCGAGACATGACGCACATTTGTTTGATCGACTTGCTCTGCTTTCACGATGAATAACCCGCCTCGCCGCCGCTGGAAGCGCCGCCTGTCGTGGCTGGCGGCGGCGCTGTCACTATCATTTCTCGTCTTCCTGGTGGCCGACTGGCTTTTTCCGCTCCCCTTGGCGTCCGCGCGCGGCGCGCGCATCGTGCTCGCCGAAGACGGCACGCCGCTGTGGCGCTTTGCCGACGAAAACGGCGTGTGGCGCTACCCGGTCGAAATCGAGGAGGTCTCCCCGCTCTACATCGAAGCCTTGCTGGATTACGAAGACCGCTGGTTCCATCACCACCCCGGCGTGAATCCCCTGGCGCTGGCGCGCGCGGCGTGGCAGAACCTCTCCAGCCAACGCATCGTCTCCGGAGGCAGCACGATTTCGATGCAGGTCGCGCGCCTGATCGAGCCCCATTCACGGACGATCCCGGGAAAACTGCGCCAGATCTGGCGCACCTTCCAGCTCGAATGGCATCTCTCCAAGCGCGAGATCCTCACGCTCTACCTCAACCGCGCCCCCTATGGCGGCACGCTGGAAGGCGTCGCGGCGGCAAGCTGGGCTTACCTGGACAAATCGCCCGCGCAATTGACCCCCGCCGAAGCCGCGTTGCTGGTGGTGCTGCCGCAATCGCCAACCAGACTGCGTCCGGATCGCAACCCGCAAGCGGCACAGGACGCGCGGGACAAGGTCTTGCGGCGGCTGGCCGCCCACGGCATCTGGCCAGCGGCGCGCATCGCCGACGCGATCGAAGAACCGGTACGGCTCGCGCCACGGCGGGAACCCCGGCTCGCCCCTTTGCTCGCCCGCCGCGTCAGCGCCGCCAGCGATCAGGCATCGATCCGCACAACGATCGACGCCCAACTCCAACACCGTCTGGAAGACGCGCTGGCCGCCTGGAAAACACGCCTGCCGGAACGAAGCTCGGCCGCGATCCTGGTCATCGAGCACCGCGACATGGCGGTGCGCGCCTACCTTGGCTCCGTCGACTTCGACGATGACAAACGTTTCGGCCATGTCGACATGGTGCGGGCGGTGCGCTCGCCCGGCTCCACCCTGAAACCATTCCTGTACGGCATGGCCATCGACCAAGGACTGATCCATTCCGAATCGCTGCTGATGGATGTGCCGCGCCGCCATGGCGATTACCGTCCGGATAATTTCTCCACCGGCTTTTCCGGCCCGGTCTCGGCCAGCAACGCGCTGTACCGCTCGCTGAACCTGCCCGCGGTGCAACTGCTCGAAAGCTACGGGCCCAAACGCTTCACCGGCGTCCTGCGCGGCGCGGGGCTGAATCTGACCCTGCCGGAGAGCGCGGAACCCAATCTCGCGGTCATTCTCGGCGGCACGGGCGCGCATCTGGAACAACTCACCGCGGCCTACAGCGTTTTCGCCCGTGGCGGACTGCTGGCGCAACCGCGCCTGCTGCCGCAAACCCCGTTGACCGAGCGCCGTCTGCTCTCGCCCGGCGCTGCCTGGATCGTGCGCCGCATCCTCTCCGGGCAACTGCAACCCGGCCCGGAAGAAAATCCGCTTTTCGTCCAGCGCGCGCCGCTGTCTTGGAAAACGGGAACCAGTTACGGCTTCCGCGACGCCTGGGCGATCGGCGTCGGCCCGCGCTACCTGATCGGCATATGGATCGGTCGTCCGGACGGCACCCCGGTCGCCGGGCAATTCGGCGCGGCCTCCGCCACCCCGCTGCTGCTGCTCGTCCATGACCTCCTGACCAACCGCGATCTGCAACGCGGCATCGTCCACACCGCCAACCCGCCACCCAAAAGCGTCGGCGAAACCAGCATCTGCTGGCCGGGCGGACAAGCCCTGCCACCCGGCGACCCCAATTGCCGGCGCGCGCGCCAAGCCTGGACGCTCGACGGCCTCACCCCGCCCACCCTGCACGCAGCAAACCAACCCTTGAGCGACGGATCGACCCTGAGCCTGTGGCTCGACGGCGAAGGCAAGCAAGTCGCCCCCGACTGCCCCGGCGCCAAACAAACCCGAGTCATCCTGTGGCCCGCCGCGCTCGAACCCTGGCTCCCCGCGCGCGAACAACGCGCCGCCCGCTTGCCGCCCGTCGCCGAGCGCTGCCCACCCCGCGCCCCAGTGCGCGGCTCGCCGCTCGTCATCGCTGGCGTGCGCGACGGCGAAAGCCTGCGCCTGCCCGGCGGAGCGCGCAAAAACGATCTGCGCCTCAAGGTCTCCGCCCTCGGCGGCGCCCACCAGCGCTGGTGGTTCCTGAACGGCACCCCGCTCCAGCGCACCCAGGGCCACGAAGAACTGGCATTCACCTTGCGTGAGCACGGGCAATATCAACTCAGCGTACTCGACGAAAGCGGACAAAGCGCAAGCGTGCATTTCCAGGTATTCGATTGAGTTTTTTGTCTTCAAGGTCTGGAATCGTATGAGTGATTTACAATATCGGGCCATGCCGAATCTATTCACACCCATAAAGAGATTTTCCACAGTGGACATCCCGCGAATATTCAACATCACTGAAAGCGCTCACCGCATTCACAACCCGATCACACCCGAAAAACTCGCCACGCTCGGTGCGGCGTTGCGTCTGGAATCGGGAGCGCGCGTGCTTGACCTTGGCAGCGGTTCAGGGGAAATGCTGTGTACCTGGGCACGCGATCACGGTGTTATCGGCACCGGCATCGACATGAGCCAGTTGTTTACCGAGCAAGCGAAACTACGTGCCGAAGAACTCGGCGTCGCCGATCAAGTCAAGTTCGTCCACGGCGATGCTGCAGGCTACGTATCTGATGAGAAGGTCGGTGTGGCAGCCTGTGTTGGCGCCACCTGGATCGCAGGGGGAGTCGCCGGAACCATTGAGCTTCTGGCGCGAAGCCTGCGCAACGGAGGAATCATCCTCATTGGCGAACCCTACTGGCGGCAGTTGCCACCGACGGAAGATGTCGCCAAGAGGTGTCTTGCCAATTCAATCTCCGACTTTCTCATGCTTCCAGAACTTCTCGCGTCTTTCGGTCATCTTGGCTATGACGTCGTTGAAATGGTTCTGGCTGACCAAGACGGCTGGGACAGATACGAAGCGGCCAAATGGCTCACCATGCGCCGATGGCTTGAAGACAATTCCGATGATGCATTAGCAGAAGAGGTTCGCTCCAAACTGACTTCGGAACCCGAACGCTATGCCGCTTATACGCGTGAATACCTTGGCTGGGGCGTATTCGCGCTGATGCCGCGATTTTGCCTCAGGCAGACCGATTGACCGGATATGACTATTCGCAAAACGGCGCATATTTCATAACGATATGCGCGAAAGAACACAAGGCGTTGCATCCATCGTAGGGCGGCAACCTGCGCAGAGCGCCACCCACCATGATTTCCGCTGCCACTTCACAAGGCACGATGACGCGCTCATACAGGCTCCCCCCTCATTCACAGCGCCGTCCCCTTCCGAGGAACAAATAACTTGCGCATATCAACCCCCTCCAATTCAAGCAGCTTCACTTTCGTTCCGATGCCGCCCGCGTAACCGGTCAGGCTTCCATTTGCGCCAACGACACGGTGGCACGGGATGATGATGGAGATGGGGTTATGCCCGACCGCGCCGCCGACTGCCTGGGCGGACATGCGGGCTTTACCCAACCGTGCCGCCATCTTCTTCGCAATCTCGCCATAAGTGACAACCTCGCCGTAGGGAATCAAGCGCAAAATGCCCCAGACTCCCTGGCGGAAGTCGCCGCCGATGGGGGCCAATGGCAGGTTGGAGGTGTCCGGCTTTTTGCCCGCGAAGTAACGGTCAAGCCAGGTTTTCGTCTCGCT